>NZ_JAKRFE010000006.1:0-373605 GCF_022348225.1 Gordonia sp. McavH-238-E | reverse complement strand
AGCATTACGGTGGGTCATGAGGGCCTCTTGGTGATCGGCGTGTGTGTGGTAACCACATCGATACCGGAGGCCCTCACCTGTTGACCGGAACCACGCCGTTCACAACCTCCCCAAGAGTTACAGCTAGTGAAGTAAGCGCGCCACTTGTCCCCCGCCTATTTGGTGTCAACTAAGCGTGTCCGCATCGGCTTCACCGACGCCGACATGTGCGACGCCTCCACCACTGCGGCCACCTCAACCCATCCAGACAAAGCGCCAGGAAAGGAAAGCGGCCGTCATCCTCGGACTCGGCGGCGCCAACCTTGCCCACCATCGTCGACTCTCCGGAGAACTGGCCGACCTACATTGAGCCTCCGGTTCCATAACGGCTGAGCAGGTCCATGGCCGAGTGGCCACGAACCCTTCCCGCACGTTAACGTCGTCACCAGCTTTTTCGGCGGTGTGGACGGATGCGCGATGACCAGAGCGAGTCCGACGTCTGGGATGTCTCCACGGTCGCCACCTCGACGCCATCGCCGCCAACTAGGAGGCGAAACGCAAGACCGCGACCATCATCGGACTCAACGACAGCAGCGCGGGGAGCGCCATCAGCGTACGCCTCACCTCGGATCGCTGAGCTTACGGCAGCGACACTCGCCGGTTCCGCCGGCACGTTGGGCAGTGCCCGGTTTGCCGCAGGCGTCGGCCTTTCGTGCGGTGATGCTTTCACGGGATGCGATCGCCGCGTTGTAGGCAATGGTAGTCGCGACGACCCATCGAACGCGATCCTGCAACAACTCTCGACGCGCATTATTGATGGTCATCCGTCACCGACGATAAGCCGTGCTCGGAGGTCACCTGAGAAGCCTGCTCGCTCGAGGCCGGCAACACGCCGGATCGACCGCCAGCACCAGCATCAAGTCGTCGAGGGAGGTGCCCGAACTAGCTGTCGGCCACCTCGTACCGGGACCGGCGACCCTCTGGCACCGCGACGACTAGCCCGCAATCACGTAGGCAGGCAGGGTGGTTCGACATTACGTTGTTGTCGGTACTGCCGGTGGCATCTCCATCTGGCGCATCGAACCTCGCCAGGTCGGCAAGCAGCTGGCGAGGTTCTGGGTATGGCGCCGATGCCGGTTGGGCCCGCAACATCGATGACGTGACAGCATCATCGACGATCGGGTGTTGTCCGTCACCGAAACGACAATCGCTCGATTTGCGCCGCGGTACCGCAGACATTAGATGGACCGCGCCCCGCGACGGACCGGTCGGCGCGGCGCGCGTGCCTCAGCTGTAAGCCTGTGCACCCGCAACCGCCGAGGCCACTAGGTTGTCCTTTCCCAGCGGTGTACTTGCGGTGAGCGCATCGCCCCAGGCGGCCGTGGTTCCCACTGCGGCGAAGTTCGAGTTAAGCAGCACCATGAGGGTGGTGTGCAGTTGTTCGGCAGACACTGAGCCTGCCTCGTTGGCCAGGTTGATCGCGCCTGTCGAATCCGACAGAACTTCAACTGCAAGACCAAGGGTTTCTGCATGAGCCGCGGTCGCGATCACGCAGTTGTTTGTCATATAACCCACGAGTGTGATTGTGTCGACCCCCTTAGCCGAAAGCCACTGAACTACATCCGTGCCACCGAAGACGCTACCGGTCTGCTTCGTGGCCATCTTCCACTCCGGAGACACACGTTCCTGAACTTGCGGATGGAGTTTCCAACCGTCGGAGCCGTCCGCGAACACGGGGAAGTCGGCCGGAAAAGTGTGCTGCAGCGCCACAACGGGGAGACCTGCGGCCGTGGCGGCGTCGATGGCCGCGATGATGTTGTTCAGCGAGTCATCGCGCGGTGGGTACTGGACCTGCATGGGTCCTGCGAAGTAATCGTTCTGGACGTCGATCACGATGAGTGCGCGCTTCGGAGCGGGCATGGGGTTGAGATCCTTCCGGTCGGGATACACCCGAGCAGAGTCGTTCGAGTGCATGTATAGCAATTGTGGCGCCGTACGCGTGGGCGCACGAGTGGCGCAATCGCCCATTACTGATGATTTTGCGCCATTCCGGCGGCGGTCGCCAGCACCTTGTCACTCAGGAAACCGCCATGACCTCCGAATCGTCGTCGGTCGGCACTGCGTCGACGTCGTCCGACGGCGGCTCCGTTCCCAAGATGTTGACCTTCGGCTGAGGCGCTTTGTTGAATCCGAGACGCAGTACGTCCGGACGCGAGTAGTGCCCAACCGGGTCCGCCGGGTTCTTTGCGGCCAGAATCGCAGACAGATCGATGTCCGCGTACAGGATTCCCTCGTCATTGGGCGCGAGCGGTTCCGCGAGTGAACGACCGTCGGGACCGTAGATACGGGCATATCCGCCTCCTTTGTGGATGAGCTGTCGCTTCTCCTCGGTATCGGCAAACGCCTCCCAACCTGCATCGCCGATGACCGCGCATGGAGCGAGAACGTAGGTCTGCCCTTCTACGGCGTATTGCTGAGAGGCCGCGGTGTTGACCTCGGGCCCGAGCGCATACACCGCGCCCGGGAAGATCGAGAAGCTGGGCCATGCGGCGATGTGAATCTGCTCGTGCTGCGAGTACATGGCGTACTTGGTCAACGGCTGCAGATGTTCCCAACAGCACAGCGACCCGACTCGGCCGAGACTGGTCTGGTCCACGACCAGATCGGAACCATCACCCTCACCGAACAGGGTCCGCTCGACGTGGGTCGGCTTCAGTTTGCGGCGTGTGCGTACGACGACCCCGTCACGCTCGATGACCGCCTGGCCCATGTACAGCGAACCATGACCGCGCTCACTAAATCCCATGGTGATCGCGATGTCGTTCTTTCGTGCGGCTTCCCTGATCGCCGCGAACTCGCTGCCGTCGAGATCGAGCGAGTTCTGCGGATACCGGATGAAGTACTGGCTCTGCCAGGCCACCGAGTCAAGCCACAGGAACCACGGGTACCCCGGTATCCAGGTCTCCGGGAACGCGATCAGATCGGCGCCGGCCCGGGACGCCTCTTCGACGAGCGCAATGGTCTTGTCGACGGTGGCCGAGAGGTCGAACCACACCGGTTCGGCCTGGGTCACCGCTGCCTTGAACGTGCCGGAATAGTCGGTGGTCATCGAGACTCCATTCTTTGTTGGTGGCAGCAACGTTAGGTGCGTCACAGCCGACGTCCGTAGGCATTGCCAGCACGATCGATCGACTATTTTTGAACCGTTTGGTCGGTTTTTTGCGACGACGGCCTACGATGGCTGCCATGACAAGTCTCCGCGCGACAGGGATCGAGGAGTGGTCGCAGCTGTGCAGTGACAGCTTCGTCCCGCTACGCGCGGTCGGCGATGACACGTTTCGCGGCGAGATCGACCACCGGGTCGTCGGCGATCTGGGGGTCTCGCGTGTACGTTGCACCCGGTCGGTGGTCCGCAGATCATCGCGGCTCATCGCGCGTGAGCCACGCGACGACCTACTGCTGTCGGTCCAGGTGGAGGGCGATGGCCTGGTCTCGCAAGCGGGTCGCACCGCACAACTGAGACGCGGTGCCGCTGCCTTCTACGAAGCCGACCGTGAATACGAGTTGCGCTTCGACCGCCCGATGTCGGAGATCGTGCTGCAGGTCCCTCGCGACCGGCTCGCAATCCACGCCGCCGGAATCCGTGAGGCCACCGCCCGATCCATCGAGGCCGGCGATTCGGCCGTGACAGTCCTTCGCCATCTGCTCATCGGGGTTCTCGAAACCGACGCCTTCGCCCCGGACCAGGAGCACGAGGTTGCCGAGGCAGCGATCGGGCTGCTGTCGGCTGCGCTCCGGCCCATGACCACCAAGCCGTCAACCCAGCTGAACGGTGAAGCACTGGTGGTGGCGTTGAGTGCCCGCATCCGACGCGAGTCGCATGACCCCGGCCTGTCGTTCGATGACCTCGCGCGCCGGCACGGCATCTCGCGTCGCTACCTGGATCTGCTGTTCGGCCGCCAGGGCGAGACCCCGGCGAGTTACCTCCGCCGCATCCGTCTCGAACGAGCCGAGCATCTCATGCTGACGGATCGAACCTCCACGATCTCCTCGGTCGCGCACCGCGTGGGCTTCGGCGACGTCAACACCTTCATCCGGGCCTTCCGTCGGACGCACGGGGTGACCCCGAGCGCCTGGCGCCACGAGCAGCCGTCGCCCGCAGACGAGAGCGCTTAACCGGACCCACTCTTGCACGCCTTCCGATCGCGACCTATCGTGTGTCGATACCCCTACTGGGTAGATGTATATGAGCCGGCACCGACGACCGACCGGCTACGGTCACGAGTGCGACCGGCCTCGAGAAGGACCGACAGAGATGACGCCTGATACCCCGAAGAGCAGCGGGAGGCTCATACCGTTGATCGTCATCGCATCGGCGCAGCTGATGGCGGTGCTCGACGACTCGATCGTGAACATCGCCCTGCCCAGCATCCAGGGCGAACTCGACGTCGCCCCCGCGCTGCTGCCGTGGGTGGTCAACGCCTACATCCTCACCTTCGGAGCACTGTTGCTGCTCGGGGGGCGCATCGGTGACCTGCGGGGACGCAAACGAACGCTGCAGGTGGGGATTGCATTGTTCGTCCTCGCATCGCTCGTCGGCGGGCTGGCGATGAACGTGGAGATGCTGGTCGCCGCGCGAGCCGTCCAGGGGGTGGGCGCGGCGTTGGCAGCCCCCAACGCGCTGGCACTGATCGCGACCTCGTTCTCCGAACGGAAGATGCGCGACCAGGCACTGTCGCTGTACGGGGCGATGTCGGGTCTCGGCATCATCGTCGGTCTTCTGCTCGGCGGGTTGCTGACCGATGTGCTCGACTGGCGGTGGGTCTTCTTCATCAACATCCCGATCGGACTTCTCGTGCTCGCGGGTACCCGAACCCTCACTTCGGCCACGCCGCAAGACGGACGACTCGACGCGGTCCTCGGCACCGCCGGGATGGCCTTGCTCGTCTACGCGATCACACGCTTCGGCGAGGCCGGGGCCGCTGACCCGATCGCCTACGTCCTCCTCGTCGCCGCGATGGTGCTGCTGGTGGCCTTTGTCCTGAATCAGCGCCGCAGTCCGAGCCCGCTCGTCCCGTTGACGCTGTTCGAGGATCGCAACAGGGCGGGCGCCTACCTGGCCATGCTGGGGTTGGCCATCGGCCCGATGGGCACCTTCTATGTCGTGACCCTCTACATGCAGCAGGTCGCAGGTTACAGCCCGCTGGTCACGGGGATGTCGTGGCTGCCGTTCGCCGTCGGCATCGTCCTCGGCGCCGGCGTCGCTCCGAAGCTGCTGTTGCGCACCGGTCCCCGCTACGTCGCGGCGTCGGGCGCGTTGCTGAGCGCGGGCGGAGTGCTGTGGTTCTCGCAGCTCGACGTGGCGACCGACTACTGGACACTGATGGCTCCGGCGATGGTGCTCATCGCCTTCGGATTCGGACTCGGCACGATCGCGCTCACCCAGGCCGCTGGGTACGGCGTCGAGGCAGACCGAGCGGGAATCGCGTCGGCCCTGCTGAACTCGGCCCAGCAAATCGGTGTAGCCCTCGGTCTCGCACTCCTCGCCGGGGTTGCCGCGACGGTCACCGCCGGCGCCGACGATCCCGGTCCGCGGAGCCTGGTGGATGGCTATGGCGGGCGCTGATCGTCGGGGCGTGCGTTCTGTTCGTCGCAGCGGTCGTGTCAGCATTGAGCCTCAGCGCCGAGACCCTGTCCGACGAAGTTCGCACCCGCGATCTCGAATCCGGGGACCGGCGCGAACGCCGTAGCGGAACCTGACGCCGTCGAACGTGAACCGGACCCGTCCGGGACGAACAGCAGTGCGCGGCGGTTCCAACAGGCGGAACAGTTGCCGTAGTGACCCAGGTCTCCCGCGCTTAACCTCGCAGTGCATGCGCGGTCATCGGACGCGCTGTGCGTCAATGACTGCCTGCGAAGGAGACGCAATACCCATGGCAACAAAACTCACGTTCCTGACCGACGAACAGACCTTCTGGCACGCAGGAGGGAACTACGCGTTCCTGCTCCCGGTGGGAGGCAACGTGCAGCCGTTGGTCGCCGGCGGATTCGTCGAGAGTCCCGAGACCAAGCGCCGCCTGCGCAACCTCATCATGGTCACCGGACTCGCGAAGGAGATGGTCGTGTCGAGCGCCGAGCCCGCCGACGAGGCGGACCTGCTGCGCGTTCATCCCGAGCACTACCTTGCGAAGTTCCGCGAGTACAGCGAACTCGGACACGGTGACATGGGTGACTTCGCGCCGGTCGGACCGGGCTCGTACGAGATCGCGAAACTGTCTGCGGGACTTGTCATCGAAGCGGTCGACGCGGTCGTGACGGGTCGCTCGGACCGTTCATACGCCCTTTCACGTCCTCCCGGGCATCATTGCCTGCCGGACAAGGGAATGGGGACGTGCCTGCTGGCCAACATCCCGATCGCCATCGAGACGGCCAAGGCCAGGCACGGCCTCGGCAAGGTCGCAGTCGTCGACTGGGATGTCCACCACGGCAACGGAACCCAGGCGGTTTTCGAGGATCGGGCGGATGTCCTGACCATCTCGGTACACCAGGAGAACTGCTACCCGCCCGGTTACAGCGGTTTCGAGGATCGCGGGATCGGTGACGGCGTCGGTGCGAACCTCAACATCCCGCTCCCAGCCGGTAGCGGCCATGACACCTATCTACAGGTGATGCGCGACATCGTCGTCCCTGCGCTCGACGAGTTCGCTCCCGATCTCATCGTGATCGCCTGCGGTTTCGATGCGAACTCCGCCGACTCGATGGCTCGAATGATGCTGCACAGCGAGACATTCCGTGAAATGACCGCAATGATGAAGGATGTGGCCGGCCGGCTGTGCGCGGGCCGACTCGTGTTCGTGCACGAGGGCGGATACTCCGAGGCGTATGTACCGGTCTGCGGACACGCCGTGCTCGAGGAACTCTGCGACGTCCGCACGTCCCATGAGGATCCGCTCCTCGAGTTCTTCCGTGCTCAGCAACCGGGTCCCGAACACGCCGCATTCCTCACGGAGAGGGTTCAGCACCTGGTCAGCGCGCTGGCCGAGTAGGAACCGGAGCTCGAGGGCACGACGGTCGGCAGTGGACCGTCGTGCCCTCGGGTTCTTGCACCGACCGAAACTGTCGTCATCGTCCGGCCACACCCATCCGGTCACGTGTCCGGCGGCCACGGGTGGTCGGTTGACGCGGGGTCTCGGCCAACTCGTCCGACGATTCGCCGAGCCACGCCTCGAAGATCAGTCGTCCGGCCTCGATGTGTTCGCTCATGTGGCGGGCCGCGGCGTCCCCGTCGCGGTCCTCGATCGCATCCACGATCCGTTGGTGGCCGACGTGTCCTGCGTCGTCGAGGCGTGTGAGATACGAGCTGAAGGCCACCCACAGTCTGCGCCTGGCCTCCGTCACGCCATCGACGATGAAGTCATTTCCCGTCGCGCGGGCGATCAGCAGATGGAACTCGGAATCGAATGCCTGGATCAGACGCGCACCTTCGAGCGTCTGATCGGTCTTGTAAGCCGCGAAGTGCGCATCCATCTCCGCCAACACCGACTTCAACCCGTCGAGGTCGGAATCGGTCCGCCGCTCTGCCGCCAACCGAGCCGATCCGATCTCGATGGCCGATCGAAACTCCCACGCGTCACGAACCACCCCCGGGTTCCGTCGGATCTCGTCGCTGAGATCGTGCCCCTCGGTGGGGTCCTGAACCACGTAGCCTCCGCCCCGGCCCCGCCTGACCGAGAGGAACCCGTCGCTCTCGAGGATCGCCGTCGCGGTCCGGATGGTGTTCCGCGAGACACCCAGGATCTCGGCGAGGTCACGTTCGGTCGGGAGGGTGTCGCCGGGACGGTAGGCCCAGACCTCGACCGCCCGCCGCAACTCCTCGAGAACCAATTCGTGGACAGGTGCCACCTTGACCCGCCGAAGGGTCGGCTTAGGGACGGACATCACATACTCCAGCGCGTCGCGGTGACGGTGACCCGCAGGCCACCGTCACCGATTTCGTTCACAGATCAGTCCTTTGATCCTTTCACAGTTCTTGCCGACGCCGACCTGCGACGCAACCCGGACGTGTGCGACCTCTAAGCCGTGGGTGCGGGACGGGCCTCCGACTCGATGATCCGCCGGTCACGTTCGGGCCGGACCAGCCACGCGATGAGGATCGCGGCGAGAAACACGAATCCGGCAGTCAGCAGGAACGCCAGGCGGAAGCCGTCGACCGGGTTGTCGGCCCGGTCGACGAGCCAGCCCGTCACCGCAGGACTGAACACCGCACCGAAACTTCCCGGTCCGACGCATAGTCCGAGCGCTCCCGCCCGCCGGCTGGTGGGAGTGATCTCCGAGATCACTGCCGGCCCGACCACCGCCATCACCTGACAGAAGCTGAATGCGACGGTGATGAGTGCAAGCTGCGCGATCCCGCCGGTGAGTGGGAAGACAACCATGCACAGGCCGGAGATGAGCAGGAACGTCGCTGCGACGAGTCCCCGGCTTGCCCGACTGCTGAGGCCACGGGCCAACAGACGGCGGCTCAACAGCGGCTGGACCACGAAGAGCACACCCATGACGATCCACGGCAGGGTGTTGAGCAGACCGACCTGCCCGGCGTTGTAGTCGAGGTCGGAGAGGTAGCTGGGCAACCACGTGGTCAGAACCCCGACCACCCATTGGACGACGAAGAACCCGATGACGCAGGCAATCCAGGTGCCACTACGAAAAATCGTGCGATACGGCACCACCGGCCCCGAAGGGCTCGCCTCGGCCGCCTTGGGCATGCTGGAGTCCAGCGCGCGGACATCAGCGGGCCCTTCCCGCCCTACGATCAGCCACACCACCGCCCAGACCAATCCGATGACGAACATGAATCCGAATGCGAAATGCCAACTGCGAGAGACGATGAGCCACGTCAGCAATGGTGACCCGACCACCACTCCGACCGTGGCGCCGGACTGGATGATGCCCGTCACCAGGTTCCGGTTCTTGTTGTCGAACCATTTGTGGGCGGCGTGCTGAGCGATGGGCACGATCGGCCCCTCCCCGAACCCGAGCAGCACCCGGCACGCGAACAGGACGGCAAAGCTCACCATGCCCATCATGGGCGCGAGGCTCACCGACCAGAGCAGGGCCATCCCGAACAGCAGCCAGCGCGACTGGACCCGATCCCCGATGAAACCGCCTGCCACTGCCGCGATTCCGAACACCAAGAAGAACGCGCTGCCCAGCAGGCCAAACTGGGACGCATCCAGGTCGAGATCCCGCATGATCGGTTCCGCCGCCAGGCCGAGTATCGCCTTGTCCGCGAAATTGATGATCAGCAAGAAGAAGAGCATCACGACGATCGCCCAGGCTCGCCGCCGGCTGTACTGCGGACTCACCGGGTGTATATTTCTCTGCGGGACTTCAGAACTGAGTTGGGTCATCACTTCGCTCCACGAGGTGTGTACTGGTCAGAAAGGCGGTTCGGTCCCGTTCACCTCGGTCAGAACGAGGCGAACGGATGGCTCGACCCGGTGAGTATTCTGTGGATCTCACGGGCCGTCAGTGGTGCAGCTGGTCGGCGCTGAGTCACCCCTCCGGAAGCCCGGGGTACCCGATCGCGCGGAGGACTCGTTCGTATGCCTCCATCGGGAGTCCGTACGCACGCCCCAATGCGTAGACGTCGTAGAACTGAGACTCGTACTCGGTCTCATTGCCGTTCTTGTGGTCGACCATCAACGAGGTGGCGTAATCCGCGTCGACGTTGGTGACGGCCTCGACGAGCTCCGCTACCGGGTCGCCGGGTACCGGCACACCGGCGGCGTCACCGATCTGCATCAACTCGTTGCCGAGATCGCGGAGATACTGCATGGACTCGGAACTTCCCCGGACGTCGCCGGCATAACCGTCGTAGTACACCTCGGCCGCCGACAGGGTGGATACCCGGATGAACTTTCGCAGGCCGCTGCGGAGCATGTCGTCCGAGATCTCCACGGTGAGGCCGACATCGGTCAGATCGGCTGCGATGCGCTCGACCCCGGCCGGCATCGGATGCTTGTGCCGCGCCCCCAAGACCACCGTGAAGAGGTTCAGCTTCTGCTTCACGACACCCGGCGACGACAGTCCCACCGCCACATAGGCGACACCCTCGGCGATCTGCACATCACGATCCATCCCCGCTTCGATCCGGTCGCCCACATTGAGTGCGTTGATCAGCGACAGGATGACGGTGTTCGGCCCGCACACGCGGCCGAGCAGCGCGAAGGCTGAGTCCAGCGAATAGGACTTGACGCACACGACGACCACGTCCGGGGTCTCGTCGTAGTCCTCCGCCGCCACTGCTTTCACCTGTTCGATCAGCGTCTGGCCATCTGCGGTTTCGATGGTGATGCCATCTCGGCGGATGATCTCGAGCTTCTCCCCCCGCGCGATCAGGGTGACGTCTTTGCCTGCTCGGTGCATGAAACCGGCGAGGCACGAACCCAGCGCTCCCGCGCCGATAATCAGATACTTCATCGGAACTCCATTCGCAATCTTGTCGATACCGGTCGCTAGGCGACCGTGATGATGTCGGCGCGCCGTAGCGCATCCGCGCTCAACTCTTGGCCGAGCCCCGGCAACTCGGGGACTTCGATCACTCCGTCTCGCGGACGGTGATCATGGGTGCCGAGCTCGATGTTCTCTTGCATGGCGGCCGCGGCGTGGTGCTCATGGATCACGAAATTCGGGATCGCTGCCTCCAGATGAAGTGCTGCCGCCACCGCGATCGGCCCTCCGCACACATGTGCCTGAACGGCGACGTCGTAGGAGCGGGCCATATCGCAGATCTTCTTGGCTTCCGTCAGACCCCCGCAGTTTCCGACGTCGGGCTGGATGATCCGGAGGGCACCGCTCTGCAAGTAGGGTTTGTACCCCCAACGGCCGTACACACGCTCGCCGCCCGACAGCGGAAAGGGGAGCTTTCGTGCAATCGACGCCGCGCCACTGGGATCGAGCGGAAGAGACGGCTCCTCACAGAACAGGATGCGGAACTCCTCGAGTTCACCGCCGAGTTGCACCGCCGTGTTCACATCGGTGAGTGAGTGGAGTTCGATGATGATGTCCAGATCGTCACCACCGACTTCTCGAATGGCCTTCACGCGATCGACCCCCGCCTTCAACAGGGACCGATCGAGCATCCCTGTGTAGCGGATGTCGAAGTACTCACCGGTCGGTCCGAAGAAGATCGGGTTGACCTTGATGCAGTCGAATCCTTCCGCCATTGCCCTACCGGCCGCTTCTCCATACTCGCGCGGGTCGACCAGCGGATGACAGGGGACACCCCAGTCGAGCTGCAATTGGCTTGCATACGAACGCATCTGCGTGTTCGTCTTGCCGCCCAGGAGTTGATACACCGGGACGTCGAGGACTTTTCCTCGAATGTCCCACAGCGCGATGTCGATCGCCGAGATCGCACCGAAGATGAAGCCGCCACCTCCCAGTCCCCAGAAACTGTCCCGGAACATGCGCTCCCACAGCGCCTCGGCAGCCATCGGATCCTGCCCGACGACAAGTTCGGCGAAGTCCTGCGCCGCGCCGAACGACCCGTGCCGCGACTGGCTGTAGGCCAGCCCGATCTCACCGAGTCCACTGACGCCTTCATCGGTGTTCACGCGGACGACGGTCGGATGCCATGCAGCACCCGGGACCGGGCTCCGTCCCGAATTCAGCCGGATCACCTCGACGCTGGTGATTCTCATACTTGCTCCCGCTCTGTAGACGACACCATCAGCCGGCGTTGACGACCGATGGGTGACGCGCGATCAGGGTCACGTCGATGTCCATGTAGGCACGCATCGGCAGCCCGGCCAGGATGTCCTGCAACTCTTCGTTCGACTCGACGTCGAACATCGTCAGGTTGGCCATGCGGGGACCGACGACCCGCCAGAGGTGGGCGACCTTGCCCTTCTGCTGCAACTCCTGCCCATACGCCTTCTCGCGACGCAGGATCTCGTCTTTCAGGCCGGAGTCAATGTCGATGGGAAAGCTCGTCTCCATACGTGCGAGGAACAGCATCTCGGTTCTCCTTCACGGTCTTCTGGACCGTCTTGTCCGCCCCCGAGGGGCCGGGCGCCTCACGGTGAGGCAATTGGTTTAAACCGTGAGCCTAAAGATCAATGTGATCTACGTCAACCTTTTCCGCCACATTTACTCCCACTTCGGGACTCACCCACCGGTCACGTAACTTGCACGGACCGAATCACTTTCACTCGCGGGAACAGCGAGGCCGGCATTCTGTCGATGCGGCCTGGCGGGTTCCGCGGAGCGGAACCCCGGACTTGCTCGGCATCGTGTGTGATCGCCCATCATCGAGTCGGCGATCGAGGCGCTCGTCGACGACGACGCGGGAGTCACCGATTCCGGCCTATGAGCCACCACCCGTCCCACCACACGAGAGGTCGTGCCAATGTCACCCGAAGCCAACAAGCAACTCGTCAGCGAGTTCTATCAAGCGCTCGTCGACGGCGACTACGACAAAGCCGGCGACATGTGTCACCCAGACTTCGTTTTCTACAACCAGATCGACACACCGCGAACCGGCGCAGCGGGCTTCATCGAGGCAGAGAAGAAGCATCTGGACATCTTTCCGGGATTCTCGATGACCGTGGACACCGTCGCGGAGGGCGATCGAGTGGCGGCCTACGTCGTTTTCGAAGGCGATCAGCAGTCCGAGTACTACGGCGTCTCGCCACAGGGGGGACACCTGCGCATGTCGATGTGCAACCTGTTCACCGTCCGCAACGGCAAGTTCGTCGAAAAGCGGGCGCACTATGACCGTCTCGACCACATCGAGCAGCTCGACAAGAACGCCGTATCTGCTTGAAACACGCTGTACAACAGTTTCTTCAGGCACTGTCGCGGCACGGATGCCCCCGACTGGGCGTCCGTGCCGGACTGGGTCTGCGTGACGACCACGACTCCGCCTGCACCGTGAGTACGATGACCCGCCTCACTCACTGTTCGGTGGCGGGTGCGCACCATGATGCTGTCGTCGCCATGCACCAGGAGGCCGGCCCCTTTCTCGTCGAAAGGCGCCTGAACGTTGCGACGTCGTGGAAGCCGCACAGTTCGGCCACCTTCGCGACAGTCACTTCTCGGTCAACAGCCAAGATCGCGCATGCGCGTCCGATGCGCAGGGATCGCAGGTGCGCCGCCGGCGACTGGCCATGATGGGCGAAGGCGCATTCCAGGTGGCGCAGCGATACCCCGAACCGCATGGCCACCTGCTGCATCGTAAGTTCCGGTTCCGCACAGTGCTGTTAGACGAACGCACGGATATCCGAGTAGCTCGGGCCGCGTCGACGGCCGGCGCCTGACGTTCATCCGCTCGTAGCGACCGGAGCAGCAGATCCACGGCGACGTGACGGTAAGTGGAGACCCTCGTCGTGTCCCCGTTCGCGACGCTGCAACAACTCCCGTCGTGAAATAGTCGAGGACGGCCAGTTCAACACTCCGACGAACCCGCCGGGCGTGCGCCCCGTGAACCCTGACACTTGTCCGCCGCCGAGATCACCGGCCGGTCGAGTTGGAGGGTCACGATCGTCGCGGTTGACCGGATGCTGAACGCAAATTCGTTGCCGGCCTAGCACACCCACGCTTCGCCCTCGATCACGACTGTCCGATCGGTCCCGGAACCGAGTACGGCGCCCCCGTGTTCGACCAACCCGACGAGCACAGACCGCGGTCGCGGGTCTTCCTGATGTCCCGCCCCAATCTACGGATCGAGCGCAACCGCGGTGTCCCACCCGTCGGAACACTGTGCGCAAATTGTCATTCCGCCCTGCGCTTTCGTCCTCACCACCCGAGCGAGGACGCCCCTACGCATTGGCGTTCCTAGGCAGAGTGCTGCTGCACCCACCGGGCCCGCTGAAGACCCGCCCGCCCCCGGGTTCATGTTCGGCCTGTCTCACCCGAACGTGAAACTGGTTCACGGGTTTCTTCTCGATGCTGGCTAACCCGCGCGAGCTCGTGTTCAGGACAGCTGCTGCACGTGATCCATGCGGTCGTAGTGCGCCCGTTTCTCGATCACCTTGCCGTCCTTGATGGTCAGGAGGTTGCACATCGACATCCGGAGGTGCTTGCCGCGTGGCGGCACACCATAGTACTCACCGATCTGGTCGCCCTCGACGACGACGTACGCCGCCACGCTGTTCCCCTCGACCACGAGACGCTCGACGGTCATCGTGAGGTCGGCGAACACCTCCAGGTGTCGCCGCTCCGCGTCGATGAATCCGGAGGCACCTGGTCGAGGGGTGTCGATCTGTCCGTAGAACACGAAGTCCTCGTGGCACATCTCGCCGACCGCCTCGAAGTCGGACCGGGTGAGCGCATCATAGAAGGCCTCGACGAGTGCCTTGTTCCGATCCTTGACGGACGCCATCTCGCCTTGCCGGTGGTCGTTCATGCGGTCGTCACTTCACTCGTCCCGGCAGACAACACGTGCAGTCGATCGGCCTTGCCGGCTGCCTCGAACGCAGACCGCACCTCGTCGACACCCTCGCGGAAGTGGTCCCACGAATCGCAGTGCACCGGAACGACAACGGCATCCGGCCAACGGTCGGACACGGCCACGCACGTCTCGCCTGACATGGTGACGCATGCCCCGTCGGCGAGTTCGGGCCAGCCGGGGTCACCCGCGAAGACGATGGCGATCTCGACGTCCGGGAATCGTGCCGCGATCTCGTCCACGACATCCAGCGATGCGTTGTCACCGCTGATGTATGTGCTCGGGAGATCGCCGGACAGCACGAACCCGGTGACCGGACCCACTGCCTGCCACACACCCTCGGGACCGTGGTGGGCGGGGACGCCGGTCACGGTCACGGAGCCACCTGCGGGGAGATCGACTGTGTGGGTGGCGTAGTCGTCGAGACCGATGGCTCCGTTGCCGAGCCGCTCGGCTCCGAGACCGGTGGTCAGCACCTGACCGACCGTTGCGAGAAACTCTCGACCCGCACGGTCCAGATTGTCTTCGTGGTGATCATGGGAGATCAGTGCGAGATCTACGCGTCCGATGTCCTCGGCGGAGCGAGCCGGAGCAGTAGTCTTGCGTAGCGGTCGCGGCGGCTGCGGAACATCGGATTCGAACGGTTCGGGGTAGGAGCGCGGGGCGTCGAAGGTCGGGTCCGTGATGATGCGGAGTCCGCCGACCTCGATCAGCAGCGTGGGACCACCGATCAGTTCGGTGGTGAGATCGTGTCGGGTCATGGGTTGCTCCTCCGTGCGCCGTACTTGTCCTTGGCTCCAGTCAAAGCCGGATGGCGAGGGATCGGATAGTCCCGATTCAGTACCACCCGACGACCCGCGACGTCAGCTGGCGACGTCGGTCGACCTGTCGAACCAGGTGCGAAAACCATTCGCCAACACGCTCGGTCCCCGAAAACGGATGTCACCCAAGGCGATCGAGCTCCGGCACTCGCGGCGCCCACGCCAGAGATCGTCGAGCACCTCGACAGTGGTCGCCACGATCAGGTCGACGTCGCGCTCGGCCACATCCACGCACGCCCTCGTGTGCCGTGCCTCCAGATGAAGCCAGCCGCGCGTCTCCGGGAACTCGAACTCGAGGCAGACCTTGCCCCGGGGGATCGCGGACAGCCTGGCGCTGCGCGCAAGTCCACCGAGGAGCTCGCAGGCATCTCTGCCCGCTGATTCCTGTTGTCGGACATCCGCCCACTCACCGATCGCAGCGAGGACCGGCTGCAACTCGAGCCCGAGGGGGGTCAGGCGGTACTCGTGCCAGGAACTCGCGGCGATGGCTCGGCGGACGACGACCCCCGTACGCTCCAGATCCCGGAGCCGTGAGGACAGAATCGACTTCGACAGCGACGGCAGACCTCGATGCAAGTCGTTGAAACGTGTGGCACCACAGAGCAGTTCGCGAACAATCAGCAGAGTCCAGGTATCACCAAGCACGCGGGCGCCGGCCGCGATCGATCCGTAATCGAGATCGTCGGCGGACGGCGTGTGCCCCGAAAGGGGCGCGACACCTGGTGCGTCTCCAGCCATCGTCTACACGGCAGTCCCGGAAGTGGCGCGCAACAGCACGAGTTCGGCGAACCTGTCGGCGAGCGTACGACTCCAGACCGCCGCACGGGCGTCGCCCGCGCGCAGTTCACCGATACCGGCCTCTACTCGACGGACCTCCTCTGGGTCGTCGCTGGTGAACTTGCCGACCCAGTTCTCATAGGTGGGCGGCGAGATCTCCGGATGGAACTGCACACCCCACGCACAGGAACCGGACCGAAAGGCCTGGAATCGGTACGCATCTGAGGACCCCAGCCACGACGCCCCCTCGGGGAGTTCGCTGATCATGTCGCCGTGCATGCTGGCGACCGTGAACGAGCGGTCGAGCGCTCCGAAGAGATCATCGTCGGAAGCCTCGTTACGCACCCGAACCTCGATCAGGCCGGCTTCGACGCCGTTCTCGCCGCGCGTCACCTCGCCGCCCGCCGCCTGGGCGAGCAGCTGCGCGCCCAGACAGATGCCCAGCACCGGAACCTCGCGCGCCACCGCATCGCGCAGCAGCACGCGGATGTCTTCCAGCCACGGATGGTCCGCGTTGTCGTTGGAGCTCATGGGCCCACCGAGCACGATGACACCATCGGCATCCGCCACGGACGGCACCTCGTCGCGGTCTGGCCGGACGGTCCGTAACTCGATGCCCGCCGCCTCCAACCACTCCTGGAATCGTTCGAGGGGGTCGGACGGGTCGGGCTCCACCACGACGACTCTTGCAGTCCGCCGATCGGTCATCAGCACTCCTTTCGGAAACGTCCTCAGGCGACAGTCGCTGCAGTGTCGGTCTCCACGAGGGACAACGCGACGTCGGTGATCATGTCTTCCTGCCCGCCCACCAGTTGTCGACGGCCACATTCCATCAAGATCTGCCGGACATCAAGTCTGTACCGCTCGGCCGCGGACTCGGCGTGCCGGAGGAAGCTCGAGTAGACGCCTGCATAGCCAAGGGTCAGGGTCTCACGATCGACACGTACGGGACGGTCCTGAAGCGGACGAACGATGTCATCGGCGGCGTCTTGAAGCGTGAGCAGGTCGCACTCGTGCTCGAACCCCTGGATGTTCGCAACGGCTATGAAGGCCTCGATCGGACAGTTACCTGCGCCCGCTCCGTGACCCGCGAGCGAGGCATCGACGCGATACACGCCGTTCTCGACCGCCACCACAGAGTTCGCCACCGACAGCGACAGATTCTCGTGGGCATGGATGCCGATCTCTGTGCCGACGTCGAGAACGTCACGGTAGGCGCGGACGCGGTCGCGCACGCCGTCCATCGTGAGGCGACCGCCGGAGTCGGTGACGTACACGCACTGGGCGCCGTAGGACTCCATCAGCTTGGCCTGCCCGGCCAGTTCGGCGGGTTCGGCCATGTGACTCATCATGAGGAACCCGGAGACGTCCATCCCGATGTCTCGTGCGGTCGCGATGTGCTGGGCGGAGACGTCGGCCTCGGTGCAGTGCGTGGCCACCCGAACGGACCGTACGCCCAGATCCCAGGCGCGCTTCAGTTCCTCGACGGTGCCGACCCCGGGGAGCAACAGCGTCGTCAGACGGACCCGGTCATGCGCATCGCCGATCGCGTCGGCCGCGGCTTCGATCCAGGCCCAGTCGGTGTGCGAACCGGGACCGTAATTCACCGACCCGCCCGCGAGCCCGTCGCCATGGGCGACCTCGATGGCGTCGACGCCGGCCGCGACCAGAGCTTTCACGATGCGCCGGACGTCGTCCAACTCGATACGGTGACGCACGGCGTGCATCCCGTCACGCAAGGTCACATCCTGCACGAAGATGACGGTCATGCGGTCACCGCCTCGGAGTCGGAGCGTCGGCGGACGGTCTGCGCGACCTGCAGTGCCGCCGAGGTCATGATGTCCAGATTCCCCGCGTAGGCAGGGAGATAGTGCGCAGCACCTTCGACCTCGAGGAAGACCGACACCTGATGGGTGGGCCGCGGTCCGGCCGGGTCGGCGAGAAGGGTGTGCACCGGCTGATCTGCCGGTAGCGCTTGAATCTGCACCTTCTGCTTGAGGGCATATCCGGGCACGTACGTGGCCACCCGTCCGACCATGCTCTCGACGGATTCGCGAATCCTCTGCTGAGTGTCCTCGTCCGGCGCCACCACAAGGCAGAACACGGTGTCGCGCATGATGAGCGGCGGTTCGGCAGGGTTCAGGATGATGATCGCCTTGCCACGCTTTGCGCCGCCGACGGCCTCGATGGCGGCCGAGGTCGTCTCCGTGAACTCGTCGATGTTGGCCCGCGTGCCGGGACCTGCCGACTTCGATGCGATGGATGCGACGATCTCGGCGTACTCGACGTCGACCACCTGGGAGACGGCCGCGACGATCGGGATCGTCGCCTGTCCCCCGCAGGTCACCATGTTGACGTTCCCGGCATCGAGGTGCTCGTCGAGGTTGACCGGTGGGACCACATAGGGACCGAGTGCGGCCGGGGTGAGGTCGATCAGTCGTTTGCCATGTGGTGCGAGTGCCGCGGCGTTCGCTTTGTGGGCGCCCGCCGAGGTGGCGTCGAACACGATGTCGATCTCGTCGAAGACGTCCATTCCGATCAGTCCCTCGACACCCTCGGCCGTGGTCCGAACCCCCAGCCGGGCCGCGCGTGCCAGCCCATCCGAGTTCGGATCGATCCCGACCATGGCTGCCATCTCGAGATCTCCGGCAGTACGTATCACCTTGATCATCAGGTCGGTGCCGATGTTGCCCGATCCGATGATGGCCACCTTCGACTTGCTCACAGTTGTGTTCCGATCGTGTCGCGGACTGTCATTGATTGAGTGGTCATCACTGCTGTACGGCGAATGTTGCGGTCACCGGATCGAATCCGGAGATCCGCGCCTTGACGGTGGAACCCGGGGGCACCGCGGCCATCGGACCCAGTGCGCCAGAGAGGATGACCTGGCCGGCGCGCAACGGCGCTCCGAGGTCGCGTGACTGGGTGGCGAGCCATCGCACCGCGGCCAACGGGTCGCCCAGACACGCCGATCCGTGGCCGGTGGACACCTCGACGCCGTCGACCGTCATGACCATGTCGACCTCGCGGGGTTCGAACCGATCGAGAGACAGCCGCTCGGCACCCAGCACATAGGCGCCCGCAGAGGCGTTGTCCGCCACGGTGTCCCCGAAGGTGATGTCCCAGTTCGCGATCCGGCTGTCGCAGATCTCCAGCGCAGCGACCGCATAGTCGATGGCCGACCGAATCTGATCGGCGTCGAGCACCCCATCGGCGAGATCGCGACCGAGGACGAAGGCGACCTCCGCCTCGGCCTTCGGCTGCAGGAAACGTGCGGCGTCGAGGATCGCACCGGACTCATGGCCCATGCCGTCGATCAACATCCCGAGGTCCGGACGATCGACCCCGAGTTGCTGCTGGACCGCCGGCGACGTCAGCCCAATCTTGCGACCGACGATCGAGCGTCCTGCCTCGACCCAGCGGTCGACCTGCAGACGCTGAACGGCATACGCCGCGTCGATGTCGGCGGCACCGATCAGATCCCGGACCGGCGCACACGGGGTCATCGTCGCCCGAGCCGACTCCAGTCGCCGAGCGGCTTCCGCGACACTCTGGTGGTCGACCGCGCCGCGGGCGATCGCCGATGCATTCTCGCTCATGGTGGTCCATGGTGCGCGGGCGATGTGCCCGATGGCCATCAGCGGGTTCCAGTCCGTAAAACTCGCCCGGATCGACCTGGTCAGCGCATGCCGATCACCGCATGGCCGCCTCCCAGGCGGTCATGGACCAGCGTTCCGTCGACCCAGGTGAGGTCCACCTGCGCCTCACGGATCTCGTCCACCGGACACGTGACGATGTCGCGATCCAACACAAGCAGATTCGCTCGTTTGCCCACCTCGATAGTGCCCTCCTCGTCCTCGCGACCCGCCGCCCGCGCCGCCGCCGAGGTGTAGCAGTGCAAAGCCTCTTCGGCGCTGATGGCCTCGTCGGGCTGCATGCCCGTGCCGTACACCGTGCTCCGTGCGACCGCCGTCCACATGTGCTCGACCGGCGCGAGCCCCGCACATGGGTAATCCGAGGCGATACTCACGCGGACACCGGCATCGAGGAACGTCCGCATTGGGAACATGGTCAGCTGGTCCTGACCCTCACCTCGCCAGTCCTGGAACACCTCGCCCCACGAGTGCAGTACTCCCGGGTTCGCGACGACCTCGACCCCCAGGGACGCCATCCGGCTCGCCTGCGACGGTTCGGCGATGAATGCGTGCTCGATACGGAGAATCCGATCGTCCCCGACGTGCCGTCGAACGTCCTCATATGCGTCGAGCACGGTGTCGATGGCGCAGTTGCCCATGCTGTGGATGGCGGTGTCCATCCCGAGATGTGCCGCCGAGACGGCGAGCTGGTCGATTTCGCGCTTGGTGTAGAAGGTCGCGCCGACGTGCTTCGTACAACCGTCATGGATCTGGTCCACCGCAGGCTGGGGGTATGCGCGATCGTAGAAGATCTTCATCGTCCCGTTCCGCAACATGGTGCTGCCCGACTCCAGAATCCGTTCGACGACCGACGTCCGTCGTGTGTCCTGCATCGCGAAGAAGTGGTCGCCGGCGTGTATCTGGGCGACGGTCAGCGGGAGCGCTCCGGCGCGGTCTGCCTTCCGATACAGTTCCGACGCCTTGGCGGTGACGCAGGCATCTCCGATCGCGGTCAGACCGACACCGAGATACTCCTGCATCTTGGAGCGGAAGAGCTCGACCGCGAGGTCCGGGTCCTTGTCTGCATGCGCCTCCCAGTTGGCGGTGTGGACGAGGTTAGCGGCGGCCTCGATCAGGACGCCGTTCGGTTCGCCCGAATCATCCATGACGATCTCGCCACCCCAGGGTTGTGGACTGTGCGCGCTGATTCCCACTGCTCGGAGTGCCCGACTGTTTGCGACTCCCGCGTGATAGGACATGTCGATGAGGAAGAACGGATTGTTCGGTGCCACCTCGTCCAGTTCGTAGCGATTCGGGTTCCGGCGCTCTCTGACATATGGGGCCTGGAAGCCCATCCCCATGACCCACTGGCCTTCTGGGACGTTCGCACAGTGCGCTTCGATGGCGGCAAGTATGTCGTCGAGACCGGTCCCTGGCGGAACCGAACAGTCGACCGCGAGCGGTTCGAAGGCCGACACCGACAGGTGGTTGTGGTTGTCGATGAATCCGGGGACGACGGTCCGGCCACCGGCATCCACTATGTCGGTGTGTTGTCCGGCCGCCTGCCGGATCGCCAAATTCGCGCCAACGATGGCTATCTTTCCGTCGCGGACAAGTACACCGTCGGCAATGGTTCCGCGCCCGTCCATCGTGCGTACGTGCGCATTGACGAGTGCGAAGTCAGGCTTAGTCATAGGTGTCTCCCGATTCTGTGGACCGACGAACAGTCGCCGGCGAATTACGACGAACGTCAATCGGGACCATAAGAGGCCGGGAGCCGATCACCGTCGGCTTCAGGCGCCGCTCAATCGGCATTCCACGCATGACCACCACGGGAGGTTCAGTCAGGCGGAACCATCTGCTGGTTCCTTCGCACGACGAGCCCTACCGTCCCTCCATGGAGACCTTGCGGGCCCTGGATGCACACCAGTGGGCCCACGCGTGCAGCCGAGCATTCGTATCGCTGTCCACACGCACACCCGCGAGTTTCGCCGGGTCAATCGGTCTGGTGCGTCTCGGGGATGTAGGGGATGTAAAGGTGGCACGGGTGAGGTGCCACTCATCGGCAGCCAATCGAACACGTGCGCGAATTCGCGACGACGGGTCAGACGACCTGCTGTTCAACGTCCAGCTGTCCGGCCGGTCGATCGGCAGCCAGGATGGCCGTGTCGCACACGGGACGCCGGGGACCGGCATGCTCTGTCAGGCCGACCGCGAGTATTCGCTCAGGTTCCCGACCCGGTCCACCCTGCTCACGCTCAGCGTGCCGCGAAATCGAATGCCACTCGGTCACAATGGTCTTCACCATCTCACCGCGCGCGCCATCGACGCCGGGTCGACCGGCATGGTCGTGCTCCGACACTTTCTGTCCGGCGTGGTCGAGGGCGGCCAGTACGGTGCCGACCCGGTGCCCCGGCAACTTGCGGACACCGCCACCGATCTGCTCGGTCTGGCACTTCGCCCCGCCGCAAGGCTCACCGACCTCGGACCGCTGCCCGACGACACGATCTACGCAGCCGCCTGCGCCTTCCTGGATCTACATCATGCCCAGCCCGACCTGACGATCGACGATGTCGCGCGTGATCACGGCATCTCGCGCCGGCGCCTCGACCGCATCTTCACCGATCGCGGCGACTCACCCGCCGCTCGTCTCCGCACTATCCGACTCGACGCCGCGCGTCGCCTGCTCGCACGGCCGGGGCCGGCGGACAGCGTCACGGCCGTGGCCCATCGGTGCGGATTTCTCGACGTCACCACATTCATCAGAGCTTTCCGACGCGTCTACGGAGAGACGCCGGACAGCTGGCGGAAAGGAGAAACGGGCCTCCGCCGGCGCCCCGGTTGACCTACGTCACACGCGGGCGTACGTTAAAGGTATGCCAGCCCGACCATTGAACGTTTTGCCGCCCGTCGAGGTCATGGAGAACTCCGCGCAGCCACCCAGCAGGTCGTCGGTGAGCAAGGCACTCGCTCTGCTCACCGCATTCGGCAACACCTCGGGCAGCGCCACTCTGACCGAACTCGCACAGATGGCAGAAGTACCGAAATCGACGGCACACCGGTTGCTCGGGGTCCTCCACGATTCGGGGCTGGTCGACCGAGACGGCATGGACTGGTACCTGCGTACGCCCCTGATCCGGCTGGGTGCGGCTGCCCTTCGCGGCGGAACCGGGGTACTCCGCGAGGTCGCCCTGCCCTACCTCACCGAGCTGTACGAACTGACGCACGAGAACGTGCATCTCGGAGTCCTCGACAACACCGACATCGTCTACCTCGACAAGCTGTACGGTCACCGCTCCACGTGCACTCCGTCACGGGTCGGCAGCCGGCTCGCCGCCCACACCTCGTCCCTGGGCAAGGCGATCCTGTCCCGTTCGGACCGCTCGACTGTGGGTGGCGTCGTCCACGGAGGCCTTCGGCCCGCGACGATGCATTCGATCGTCCAGCCCGGCTCGTTCCTCCGCCAGCTCGATCAGGCCCGGCTCGACGGCGTCGCCTTCGACCGCGAGGAGTGTCGAGAGGGACTCGTATGCATCGGTGCGCCGATCATCGGTCCGGCGGGACGCGCCGTGGCGGCGATCTCGGTGGCGGGCTCAGCCCGAACCCTCAAGGTCGATTCCCTCGCCGACTCGCTCCGCACAGCGGCAGCGCACATCTCACGCAAAGCCGGCCCTGACATCGATCTGATCGCAGCCGGGGCCTGACATCCTTCCCATGAAGAACCCGAAAGGACACCCGACGGTGCCAGTATCCCCGTACGCCACGACATCACCCCTCATCGGCATCACCGGTCAGGAGAGGTTCGGACACGAGGTGGACCGCATGCCCCCGTTCGTGGGGCGCGAACCCATCGAGATGTTCCTGTCGCCGTACATCAACAGCGTGGTCGCATCCGGCGGCACACCGGTACTCCTCTCGCGCCGCTCGAACCCGGAGTCCGTCATCGAGAAGCTCGACGGACTCCTGCTCGCCGGCGGGGAGGACGTCGATCCGCGGCGCTACGGGTCGACTCCCACCCTGAACTCCACACCGTTCGACGTCGGCCGCGACGGATTCGAGATCGGGCTCGTCGGTGCCGCGATCGCTCGCGGGGTGCCCATCCTGGGCGTATGCCGCGGCGCTCAACTACTCAATGTGGCCCGCGGGGGAACTCTCATCGCGCATCTCTCCCCGTCC
The DNA here is from genome assembly GCF_022348225.1 of Gordonia sp. McavH-238-E. Lineage (NCBI taxonomy): Bacteria > Bacillati > Actinomycetota > Actinomycetes > Mycobacteriales > Gordoniaceae > Gordonia > Gordonia sp. McavH-238-E. The sequence goes on along the minus strand of NZ_JAKRFE010000006.1, from coordinate 349,765 downwards.
GAGGGCGAATCCCACTCGTATGCCGGATATCCCGGGACCCATCGCTCGCAGCAACTTCAGATCGCCTCGGACACTCAGCTTTTCGACATCTTCGGACCGGAGGTCGCGGTCAACAGCTACCACCATCAGGCGGTGGACTCGCTGGGAGACGGCCTGCGGGTGGCCGCGGTCGCGCGGGACGGGATTACCGAGGCGATCGAGCTGGTGGGGCACGACGTCCTCGGCGTGCAGTGGCATCCTGAGATGTTCGGCGGTGACCCGGTATTCTCGTGGCTCGTGCGCAAGGCTTCGCAATTCGCGACGGCGTTCCCACGAGCCGAGGCGCCGATTCATGCCTGACTCCGGCGATTCGTCGACCCTGCAGTGGACTCCGTCCATCCAGGTCCGTACGTCCGCCGAGGATGTCTATGTTCGCCTGCGGGCGATGATCCGCGCAGGCTCGCTCAGTCCGGGCGACCGCCTGCCACCGGAGAGAGAGCTGAGTGACATGCTCGCTGTCTCCCGGTCCACTCTGCGCGAAGGACTGAGTGTCCTGCGTTCCGAGGGTTATGCAGAAGTAAGGCGAGGGGTCGGCGGCGGAACGTTCGTCGCCGACCTCGAGCACGCGTACGCACGTTGGCTGGCGGCGATGGCGGACGACAATTCGCTGCTCCGCGAGATCATCGACCTACGAACCGCGGTGGAGTGCCAGATCGCCCGGCTCGCCGCCGAGCGTCGGGATGGGGATCAACTCGCTTCCATGCGCACGACACTCGACGTCAACGAACTGACGTTGACGGCACCTGCATTCCGGGAGATCGATTCGCGTTTTCACGGACAGCTCGCGAACGCTGCAGGCAGCATCCGCCTTACGTCGTTGATGCACTCCGCCCGCGGTGAATTGTTCACACCCGCAAGCTCTCCGCTGACTTCGAGCCCCATGATCCGACGGAGCCATGGCGAGCACGTGCGCATATTCGAAGCCGTCGAGAGCGGCGATCCGGCACTGGCATCGACGATGATGCGCGAGCATCTCCGGTCGACCTTCGACGACGTCGCGACCGCGATTGTCGAGCGCGCGAGGTAGCCGCGACGGACCGCGGTCGCCCATGACGAACCACTCCTCGCAGCTCCTTTCGGCCGACCCGACGTGCGGACTCGGCCGAAAGGAGCTGCTGGCGTACCTGATCGACGCCTACGCGGTGTAGGGCTTGTTCAGGCAGAACTCGGTCAGGACCGCATCGTGCTCCTCGGGCTTCTCCCACTGCGGCCAATGCCCCGCGTCCGCGATGCAGTAGAACTTCCCCCCCGGGATGATGCCGGCAATGTACTCGCCGTAATCCGGGCCGTCACCGGGATTGTGTTCCGTCCACAGGACGAGGGTCTCCGGCTTGTAATCTGCCAGGTCCGCCTCGGTGTACGGAAGCTCCCACGTCCAATCCTTGTCCAGTCGGAAGACCCGCCGCATGGAGGCGTTTATCTCCGGGTCCCGATAGATGGCCAGGCGGATGTCGACCATTTCATCCGTCATCGACTCAGGTTTCGCGACAACCCATTCGAGACGCTTCCGCATCGCGTCCCGGTTGGGATCGACAACTACCTCGCGGGAGAGACTCGCGAGCTCCCCGAGATCCCCCTTCACCGGCTCGAAGTCGGTCTTCTGCAGCTTCACGTGGCCGAAGCCCGTGTTCAGGATGACTTTTCGTGCTCGATCCGGATGTGCGAATCCGAAGTGGAACGCGATCGTGGCACCCATCGACTCGCCCTCGATGTGTACCGAGTCAAAACCCAGGGCGTCGATCAGGTCGACCACGGCATCGACCTGATAGAGGTACCGCTTGTCATCGTCGTACGGCTGCTTGTCGGTGTATCCGTGATACAGAGCGTCGATCGCGAAGACGTGGAAGCCCTGACGGACCAGGTTGTGCATGTTGCGGCTGAAGGTCTCCGCGTGCCCGCCCACCCCGTGGATCAGGATCAGCGGCTCACCGCTGTCATCGCCTGCTTCGATGACCCGATGCCGCCACTGCGCCCCTTGGACGAATCGCGTCTGGGTGCCGAGGAGCTCGACGTTGACTCGTTGCCACTCGGTCAGCGGTTTGCAGGTGACCGGTTTCGAGAGTTCGAAGTTGATGGACATCTGTTCTCAGGTCCTTTCTGTTTTTCGTTGAGCAGTTCTTGTCGATTCGGCGATTGTCGTTTCGCCAGTGGTCGGTTCGGCGGAATGGATACGGGTTTCCGTCGGCACCAGGCCCGCGAGTACGCGGGATCGGAGCACCGCAACCACGACACCGACGACCGCCACCAGCGGGATCAGCCAAGGCAGGAACGTCGCGACAGCACCGGTCGTGCCGGACAGCAAGTCCCAGTTCAGCAACGCGAGACAGATGACGGTGCTCAGACCGACGAACGCCAGCGCCGGAGCGATCAGACTGCGCCAGAGTGATCGCGCCTCGATGCGACGCCCGAACACGATGATTGCTAGAGAGGCACAGGCCTGCAGGACGAAGATCCCCAACGTCCCCAGTCCGGTGAGCCAGCTGAACAGCTGGGTGAACGGGTCGGCCCCGCTGATCGCGAAGGCCACCACGCCGACCGCGGTCACCACCGAGACTGCGGCAGCGGCCGCACTCGGAGACCGAAAGCGGACGTGCGTGGTCCCCAGTGCGGCGGGCAATGCACCCGCCCGACCGAGCGCCATGACGTACCGCGACAGTGCGTTGTGGAGAGCGAGGATTGCCGCGAAGTAGCTGGTGAGCACGAGAACCGAGATCACGTCCGATGTCCAGGCACCTAGGTACCGCGGCATGATCTCCAGGACGAACCCACCGGGATTATCGTTTGCTGCTGCCACGACGCTGTCGGGACCGTAACCCAGCGAGAAGCACCACATGGTCACCGCATAGAACACGGTGATGACGATGACCGCGGTGTAGGTGGCCTTGGCGACCGCGCGACGAGGTGACCGCGCCTCCTCACCGTAGATCGCCGTTGCCTCGAAACCGAGGTAGGCCACCGCCGCGAACAACAACGCCGCGCCGAAGCCACTGCTCAGTTCGATCTGCGCCGGGTTGAAGCCCTCGAACGAGATCCCGTCATCTCCGCCTCGTCCGATCGTCACGACGTCGAACACCAGGAGGACGACGACCTCAAGTGCGATGAGCACGCCCAGGACCCGCATGTTCAGGTCCACGGCCCGAAAACCCATGAGGGCGACGAGCACCCACGCGACCAGTGCGCACACCAGCCAGTGCACGGACAGACCCACCGTCGACTCGAGCACGAAGCTCGTCGAGAAGCCGAAACCGCCGTACAAACCCATGATGAATGTGCCATAGGCCAGCATGGCGACATACCCACATGCGGTGCCCGCCGTCCGTCCGAAAGCTCGTTCGACATAGGCGGCGAGGCCAGCGGCGCTCGTCACGTGACCACTCATAAAGGCATAGCCGACCGAGAAGAGCAGGAGGATGGCACCGATTGCTAGGTAGGCCAGCGGGGCACCCACCCCGCCGAATGAGAAGACCACCGGTGCCGTCGCCACCGCCGCAGCGAGGGGTGCGGCTGCGGCGACCACGAAAAATACGATTCCGGCAACGCCGACCGAGCCAGGCTTCAGCGTCGTCAGCGAACTGTCACCGATCGTCACGGGTTCTCACACCGTTCCGATGTAGCGGGCAAGCTCCCAGTCGGTCACGGCGTTGTTGAACTGGGCGACCTCCCAACGTCGACTCTCGGCGAAGTAGGTGACCGCTTCCTCGCCGAAGAACTTGTTGGCGACCTCACTCTGCGCGAAGATCTCGACCGCCTCGGCGAGAGTTGACGGAACACGCTCGAGCGACTCGTCGGCGTAGGCGTTGCCCTCGTAGGCAGGTCCGGGATCGAGCTCGTTCTCGATCCCCCACAGCCCGCCTGCGAGCATCGCTGCGAGTACGAGGTAGGAGTTGCCGTCAGACCCCGGCGTTCGGTTTTCGATCCGGGTGGCCCCCTCCGAACCCTTAACCGCGCGCAGCGCCGTCGTGCGGTTGCCTACCGCCCAGGCGACCTGCGTACCGGCGGCGCTTTCTTCTTCGAATCGCTTGTAGGAGGTGATGAACGGAGCGAATACCGCAGTGAACTCGCGCAGCGTCTTCTGCATCCCCGCGATGTAATGCCTGGCAGTCGACGATAGCCGGTCATCCGCGGAACCGTCGTAGAACACATTGCGATCGCCCGCCCACAACGACTGGTGCACGTGCAAACTCGAGCCGAACTCACCGGAGCCGAACTTGGGCAGAAACGACGCAAAATGCCCGAATTGCTCGGCAACCCGCTTGACCGCGAACTTGAACAGGAATCCCTCGTCCGCCGCGCGCAGCGCCGACTGCGGAGTGAGATTCAATTCGAACTGCGACGGTCCACCTTCGGCCATGATTGCCTCGATATCGATACCCATTCCGGCACAAGCCTTTTCGATCCCCTGCGTGATCGGCAGGTCGGCATGCGCGCGTTCTGCCCCATACATCGTTACTGCTTCGCCCAGAGGCGTGAGGTTGCGGAATCCCTTCGCCTTGGCCGTCTCGAACGATTCGCGGAAGATGAAGAACTCGTACTCAGTCGCCATCTTGGCCTCGAAACCCATTGCTTCGCAACGGGCGATCACGGACTTCAACACATTGCGAGGCATCGCCGGCAGCGGTTGATGATCGAGGTCGTAGTAGTCGCACAGGACAAGCGCACCGTTCTCGATCCACGGCACCGGGGTCAAGGTGCTGAGATCCGGGATGGCGTCGAGATCGTCAAATCCGCTTTCCCAGGTCGGCCACCAACCGGTGTGACCGGCCGGACGGGGCATCATCTCGTCTTCGATATCCATGATCGCCATAACATCGGCGATGTGCATCGGGGCCTCCGGTTCCTTGTCGAACCGCCACGACGGGATGAACTTGGCTCGAAACTGACCGTGAATGTCGGCGCCGCCGATGAGAACTCGTTCGATGTTGTTCTCCGCCAACAGAGCGCGAACTCGTGCGAGTTCTTCGGGTGCGGCTCCGGGTGTGCTGACCATTGATCCTCCAGGTGTGGTCTTATGCGAGTGGCTAAGAGTGTGAGACCGGGTGACGCCCGTTACAACAGAGTGGTTTCAGCCTTCGGAACCGTGCGAGCGCGCCCTTGCGATCTGAGGTCACCCGCTTTGAGCCGCGCATACTCGGAGAATGCCCGCCCGCGAACCCGCTCACCGCCGTCACACTCGATAACCGATCCAGTGATAGTGCGCGCGTCGTCCGCAGAGGCAAGCGACACATACCACCCCGTATAGTCCTCCGGCTCCGGCAAGAACCCCAGCGGCGAGACCGTCGAGATCAGCTCGTCCATCGGGAGATCGGCTATTGACGTCGCTCCGGTCGCCAACGCAGGCGGACCTGTCAGCGACGTCAGCATCCCGCCAGGCGCTACCGCGTTGACCCGGACAGCGGGGGCGAGTTCGTAGGCGAGCTGACGAACCAGGCCCACGACCGCATGCTTCGACGCGGTGTAAAGGGGCCCCCCGCCCCCGGGATGCATGCTCGCGTTCGACGCGGTCATCACCAGTGATCCACGGGTCTCCCGAAGTGCGGACGTAGCCGCTTTCGCCCCGGCTAGAAAAGCTTTCACGTTCAGATCAAAGATCTGACCGAAGGCGAGGTCGAATCTCTCGTCGTCCGGCAACTGCTCCATACTCTGCCCGAAATCCCAGAACCCAGTATTGGCCACGAAGCAGTGCACTGACCCGAAGGCTTCCCGGGCCGTGGCGACCACGTCGCGGTTGTCGCCGAGTCGCGTCGCATCACCGCGCACGGTAAGCACCGCGTCGCCATACGACTCTTGCAACGCAGCGATTCTGGGCTCGGACAATTCGAGCACGGCGACCGACGCGCCCTCACGGACGAATCGGTCGACCACCGCCCTACCGATTCCCGCCCCACCTCCGGTCACCACGGCGATGCGGCCGGCCAGCCGCCCGTGCGCCGCCACCGACGGCTGGTGCGAGTCATCCATCGAGATCGACCATCACAATCCCATCGTCCACCCGGACCGGGTACACCGTGATCGGAATGGTTGCCGGCGGCGCCAGCACCTCACCGGTCTTCAGCGAGAACCGGGCCATGTGAGCGACGCACTCCACCGAGCAGTCCGGTTCCACGTATCCCTCAGAGAGAGACGACTCGCCGTGAGTGCACACATCGTCGGTCGCGAAGAACTCCCCGTCGACGTTGAACACCGCCAGCACCTTGTCCCCGACGACCGCTCGATGTCCTTCGTCGACGGGAACGTCTTCAGTCGCGCAGGCCTTGGTCCATGCCATGGCAGTCACCTACTCGGCTTCAGATCGCGGTGACCCCACCAACTCGTAGTCGTGAAGCTGGCACCGTGGTGGGTGGCGTCGTCGACCAGCCGGCCACCGGCGCCGAACTCGATGGTGTACCCACCGGGCGCGAGAGCATAGAAGGAGAACATGAGGTCGTTCGAGTGTCGGCCCAGGTTCGTCTGCGCCAACGCGGCTGCGTCGCAGCGTTCGAACGCGGCGCCCACTGTATCAATGTCGTCGACCTCGAACATGATGTGCTGCAGCGTGAAACTTGTGCGACCCGGCACGAGTGCCAAACTGTGGTGGCGCTCGTTGCAGTGCAGGAAGTAGATCGTCTCCTCGGACAGATGGATCACGTCGGTGAGGCGCAGGCCGAGCAGGTCGCAGTAGAAGGACAACATCTTTTCGATGTCGCTGCAGAAGAGGACCATGTGACCGACGCCGAGCTCGGTCTGGAACGTGCTCTGGTACGGCGAAGTGAACGGGTCACCGGAGACAGCCGCCGAATGGAACAGCTCCACGGCGTTACCGTCCGGGTCGCTCCCAACGACGAGCCGCTCCACGCCGCGCTCGGCGCGGAGATCCGCGTCGGCCTCGACAAACCTGTGCCCGGCCGCAGACAGCTCATCGACGAGGGCATCCACCTCGCGATCGTCGGCCAGTTCCCAACCCGCAAATCGCAGATCGTTCTCGTCGCCTCGCACGATCCGGGTGCGCCACGCGCGGCGGTCGAGCCGGATGTCGAGCTCATCGTCGCCACGGTCCCGGACCTCGGCACCGAGCATCGGGCCCGCCATCTCGCGCCAACCGTCGAGATCGTCGGTCGTGAGTCCTAGATATCCAAGTGCACGAACATTGGTCATGAGGGCAACGCAGCCTTTCGTAGGTCGAGGGAGGGGTCGGCAATGGCAACCGGGTCGATCGGCGACTGTTTGTCGATCAGTCGCGAGACCGCGCGCATCTCGCGCGAGGCGTCCAGCGCCACCGCGCCGACGACCCGGTCACCGTGAAGATGGATGGACATTCGGATCTCACCGTTCCGGTCGTGCCGGAAAGCGATGTCGTCGCCGAGTGACGGACGACCGGCGACCTCGACTCGATGTTGGTACTGGTCGGTCCAGAACCAGGGGGCTCGAAGCGGGGGCACATCACGACCGGTGATGTCGGCGGCAACTACCTGCGCGTGGTCTCCGGCTGTGCGGAAGTGTTCGATTCGCACCCGGCCCAGCCCCGCGTACGGCCATGTCGCCACGTCGCCGATCGCATAGATGCTCGGGATCGATGTCCGCCCGCGCTCGTCGCACTCGATCCCATCGAACACCTTGATCCCGCACGACTGCGCGATCTCGACGTTGGGCACACTGCCGATGGCCACCAGGAGCAGATCGCAAGGCAACCGTTCTCCGGTCGTGGTGACCACGGCCTGAACGGCCTCATCACCCTCGATCGTTGCGATGGTGTCCCGGACGAACCGCACCCCGGCTTCCTCGTGGCGCTGGCGTAATCGCCGCGCGACCCAGGGCGCTGTGCGGGACGCGATCGGCAGATCGACGGGATCTACGATGGTGACCTCATGTCCGCGGGCGCGCAGACCCGCTGCAACCTCGGACCCGACGAACCCCCCACCGGCGATGACCACGTTCGCAGCATCGCCCAGGCGGCGCTGCACCAGAGCGGCATCGTCGATCGAACCCAGCGTCAGCACGTGGTCGAGATCGCCTCCAGCTATCGCCAACCGCCGCGGTGTCGACCCGGTCGCAAGGATCACGGTGTCGGCGTCGATCTTGTCACCGGCGTCGGTGCGCACGGCCCAGCCCGACGCGCGTGCAGCGAGGCTGGTTGCACGCGTGGCGATCCGGACGTCGACGTTCTCGTCAGCGTAGAAGTTCTCGGGCACGACCGGCGTCGGCGCTTCCCCGGCGAGCATCCCTTTCGACAACGGAGGCCGCTCATAGGGCAGAACCGACTCGGCGCACAGGAGCGTCACCGGACCGGCGTGCCCATACGCCCGCAGCGTGTGAGCGACGGTCGCACCGCCCTGTCCGCCACCGATGACGACCACATGGGGGTTCACAGGAACACCGACAGATTGTTGCCGAGCAAGACGGTCTGATCGAGCAAGATGGTACGACGAGCCAACTCGAGATCCCCGTGGTCGCCCGACCGACGACGGATCAGATCGCGTCGACCGCCGGCGAACTGGTCCTGGTAGGTCGCGCTCCGTGTCCGGTACAGGAAGAAGTTGGACATCACGCGGTACGAATCCGGCTCGTCACCGGGCTCCACCTCCACATTGGTGATGAGGTGGCGGGTACGTGACGCGGGAACCTCGGACCACGCGCGTCCACTGTTCACCTTTCGCACCCGTTGGGCCAGATCCTCTTTGGTGTCATCGAAGTGTGCACCTCCGCCTTCGGGCTCGAATTCCTTCCGTTGCTCACGCGGCATCCGCGCCAGACGAACGGGAGCGACGTACCGGATGTCCTCGGCCAAGAGGCCCAGCCACTCGTCGAAGAGACGGTCGTCCAGCAGGCGCGCTTCCCGGAACAAGAACTGGCTGATCTCGTGATGAACCTCGAGTGTGACTCTCTCCGTGGCAGTCTGAGGAATCATTGCTGCCCGCCCTCCATCAGTTCCAGCCAGCGCCGGTAGAACGCCCGGCCGGCCTCTTCGCTGTAAATGTTGCTGATCCGTCCTGGAAAGCCCTCTTCGCTACCGGCCGCCCCGAGGCCCATGGTGAAGTCGAAGTCGGAGCGTCGAGCCCGGCGTCCTTTGAGCACGTCCTGGATCTCGGCCCAGTTCTCGCCGTCCTCGGCCTCGAAGATCCCGCCGGCGCTGAACGTACGCAGTGCGTTGCGTCGCATCGCGTCCTTGACCTCGTCGGGGGCGTCGGCATCACCCAGGGTCCATGCCATCACCTCGATTTGATGCGGACCGCGGGGCTGCCATACGCGAAACGTGTTGGTACCGATCAGGAAGGAGAAGTTCGGGAAGACCGTGTTGTGGCCTCGTACGTGTACGGCCCGGTGCTCACCCAGACGCTCGATCTCCCGCTCCCGACTGGCCGCCCGGTATGCACGGGCGGCATCGCCGTAATCGGTCATGTCCGGCGCGTCATCGAGATAGAACCCCGTACCGTGCCCACCGGGGGAACTGAACTGCAGCCCCTTGGTCTCCGCGGTCACCCAGTCGCCGCCCTGCGCGATGAGCGCCGACACGTGACTCGTCTCCGCGTGGTAGACGTCGGTGGCGAACTGCTCCGACGGGAACTTCCAGTTGCAGTCGATCGTCCACCGATTGGCTGCGCCGAGGACCTCGTTGTTCTCCCAGCGATCAGCGAACGAATCGAAGTACCAGACCATGTCGCCGAGGTACTCCTCGAAGTCCGGAAGGTCCGAACTCCAGGTTCCGAATACGAAACCTCGGAAACAGACGATCCGGGGCACCTGCGTGGCCCCCATCCGGCCCTTGTCCAACTTCGACAGGTAGCCGTCTTCCTCATGCGGCACCTGGGTCAGATTGCCCTGGAGGTCGTACACCCATCCGTGGTACGAGCAGGTGAACGCTCTCGCATTGCCCTGGTCCGCCCGGCAGATCCGCATGCCGCGGTGACGACACTGGTTCATGAATGCCGCGTACTCGCCGCCGCCCTTGTTGACCACGACCACGGGGTCGTCGCCCATGGTCGTCGTCAGGTAGTCGCCGCGCTTGGGCAACATCGACTGATGGGCGAGGAACAGCCACGACTGACCGAAGATGCGATCCATCTCGGCTTCGTAGATGTCCTCGTCGGCGTAGATCGCTGCGCCCACTCGGCCCGCATCCGGGTCGACGAGCTGACTGTAGGTCTTCGACACAAGCTCCTCCTTTGTGACCTGCACAATGCACCGGGCGCACGGCGTCCGACCAGAGATCGATTCCAGGCAGCGGAACGGTCAACCGTTTCACCACTGCCTTTCGCCCGGCCGTCGTGGCCCCAACCCTTCCCGGGATCTAACGGGCCGAGGTCGGTACGGTCGGCGGTTCCGTTCTGCGGAACCGGCCCACCTGCGCGCGAGGACAGATCTCGATCCGGTCTGTACCGTCTGCACCACAATCGAAGACGCCGTCGATGCGCGGTGGGAGAACCTTCATGACGAAGGCGCCGTAGGAGCAACACCCTCCCCGGGAATCTCTCAGGCCCCAGTACCACTGCGCGAAGGCAACTCTGGAGAACAGACGGTCATCGTCGACCGGCTTACCGAAGGTGTAGGGCACCCCACGACGGAGCGCCCGGACTCTCAGGTCTCAGGACAGAGCGGGGAGGTGTTCCGCCATGTAATCCGGGAGATCACCGGACCGCCGAGATCTGGAGTGCCATGAAATCCGTCTGCGCCACCGGGGCCGGAGAGTTCGTCGACCGACACGTCGGGCCTGATGCCACCGCCATCGAGGCGATGCTGCGAGCTCTCGATCACCCGACACTGGATGCGCTGATCGACGCAGCAGTACCCCAGCAGATTCGCGACACGGTGCCGCTGACGCTCCCGGAGGCCGCACCGAGGCAGGCGTCTTGGCGTCTCTCCGCGAACTTTCCGAACGTAATTCGCCCCGCGTCCAGATGATCGGACTCGGGTACCACGACACGGTGACTCCCGCCGTGCTGCGACGCAACATCCTGGAGTCTCCCGCGTGGTACACGGCTTACACGCCGTACCAGCCCGAGATATCGCAGGGCCGGCTCGAGGCTCTGTTGAACTTCCAGACGGTCATCCAGGACCTGACCGCCCTCCCGGTGGCCGGAGCGTCCCTGCTCGACGAGGCCAGCGCGGTGATGGAGGCGATACTGCTGATGCGCCGCGCCAACCGGAAGTCGACCGCGTCTCGCGTGATCCTCGACGCCGCGTGCCTACCGCAAACCCTCGCTGTCGTCTCCGGGCGAGCGGCCGCTGTGGGCATCGAGGTCTCGACCGCAGACCTCTCCGCCGGCCTTCCGGCCGGCGAGTTGTTCGGACTCGTGATCCAGGCTCCAGGATCGTCCGGGGAGGTGCGAGACAACACCGGCCTGATCGCAGCCGCCCATGAACGCGGCGCCCTGGTCACCGTCGCCGCCGACCTGTTGTCCCTGACCATGGTGGTGCCACCCGGTGAACAGGGCGCCGATGTGGCGGTGGGTTCGGCTCAACGATTCGGGGTTCCGCTGTTCTTCGGCGGACCTCATGCCGCGTTCCTGTCGGTGCGCGCGGGACTCGAGCGGATGCTTCCGGGCCGACTCGTCGGAGTCTCGGTCGACATAGATGGCGCACCCGCGTACCGCCTCGCCCTACAAACCCGCGAGCAACACATACGACGCGACAAAGCCACCAGCAACATCTGCACTGCACAGGCTCTGCTCGCGAACGTCGCCGGAATGTTCGCGGTCTACCACGGTCCAGAGGGGCTGCGCGCCATCGCGGAACGAGTGCACAACCACGCCCGGCAGCTCGCGGCAGGGCTCGAAGCCGCCGGCTTCACACTCGAGCACGAGCAGTTCTTCGACACGCTCGTGGTCGCTGCCGACGGCCAGGCCCACGGGGTGGTGCGGCGGGCCGAACAGGCAGGGATCAATCTCCGACGTATCGATGTCGACCATGTCGGCATCGCCTGTGACGAACTGACGACCGACGGGATCGTCGACAGCGTGTTGGCCGCTTTCGGTGCGACGCGCGTGCCTCTCACCGACACCTGCCGACTGCCGGCATCTGTCCGGCGCACGACGGGGTATCTCACTCACCCTGTCTTTCACCGTCATCGGTCCGAAACCGCCATGCTCAGGTATCTGCGCTCCCTGTCCGACAAAGACCTCGCACTCGACCGAACGATGATCCCGTTGGGGTCGTGCACCATGAAGCTGAACTCCGCGGTGGAGATGGAACCGATCAGCTGGCCCGGGTTCGCCGGAATCCATCCGTACGCGCCTCCCCGGCAGACCGACGGCTACCTGACACTGATCGGTGACCTCGAGAACTGGCTCGCCGAGCTCACCGGCTACGCCCGGGTGTCCCTGCAGCCGAACGCTGGTTCGCAGGGCGAACTCGCAGGCCTCCTGGCGATAGCCGGATACCACTCCGCACGCGGTGAAGCCCATCGCAAGGTCTGTCTCATACCGCAGTCGGCTCACGGGACCAATGCGGCATCGGCGGTACTCGCCGGCATGAACGTGGTCGTCGTCAGAACCGCAGACAACGGCAACATCGACCTGGATGATCTGCGAACCAAGATCTCGGCACACGGCGAGCGCGTCGCTGCCATCATGTTGACCTACCCCTCTACACATGGCGTCTACGAACGTGACGCCCGGCAGGTGTGCGATCTCGTCCACGACGCGGGTGGGCAGGTGTATGTCGACGGAGCCAACCTGAATGCCCTTGTCGGACTTGCCAGGCCGGGATGGTTCGGTGGCGACGTCAGCCATCTGAACCTTCACAAGACCTTCTGCATCCCGCACGGCGGAGGCGGCCCGGGAGTCGGACCAGTGGCCGTTCGCGAACACCTCGCTCCGTACCTTCCGGCCGACCCCCTGGACAGTTCGACGTCTGGCGGCACACCGGTGTCCGCCGCCCGCCACGGATCGGCCGGCATCCTCCCGATCACATGGGCATATATCGCACTGATGGGCGGGGACGGACTCACCCACGCGACCAAGACCGCGGTGCTCGCGGCAAATTATGTCGCCAGGTCCCTCCGGGATCATTTCCCGGTGCTCTATACGGGTCCGTCCGGCCTGGTCGCGCATGAGTGCATCCTGGACCTCCGGGAGCTGACCAAGACCACCGGAGTTACGGCGGAGGACGTCGCCAAACGTCTCATCGACTACGGATTTCATGCTCCGACGCTGTCCTTTCCGGTCAACGGCACGCTGATGGTCGAACCGACCGAGTCGGAGAACCTCGCGGAATTGGACCGGTTCATCAAGGCGATGATCGCCATCCGGGCAGAGATCGACATGGTGGCCGAGGGCATGTGGCCACTCGAGCGAAGTCCGTTACGGCAGGCGCCGCACACACCCGAACAGGTGACCGCGGACAGGTGGGACCTCCCCTACCCGCGCAGTGTCGCCGCCTACCCGGTCGACTCGCTGCGCAACTCCAAGTACTGGCCGCCCGTCCGGCGGATCGACGGGGTGCACGGCGACCGCAATCTGGTCTGTTCCTGCCCTCCCTTAGACGCTTTCGATGAAACCGATTCCGGTGTCGCCGACAAACAGGAGATCCCCGTATGAGTAGCAGCAGCCCGTCCTCGGAGGTCCTTGAGTCTCCACTGCTGGCCGAACACGAAGCGCTGGATGCGCATTTCACCGATTTCGCAGGCTGGCGGATGCCACTCAAGTACGACAGCGATCTCACCGAACACCACGCCGTGCGTTCCGCAGCGGGTCTGTTCGACCTCTCCCACATGGGCGAGATCGCCGTGGAGGGTCCCGACGCCCCGGCGTTGCTCGATCACGCTCTGGTCGGTCGGCTGTCGTCGGTCAGCGTCGGACGCGCGAAGTACTCGCTGATGTGCTCCCCGGAGGGCGGAGTGATCGACGATCTCGTGGTGTACCGTCTGGGCGACACGCGTTACCTCGTGGTGGCAAACGCCGCGAACAGTCGTCGAGTCCTCCACGAGATGAATTCGCGTGCAGCACACTTCGATTCGGTCACGGTGACAGACGAGTCGCCGGCCACCGCTCTCATCGCCGTCCAGGGTCCGGCGTCCCGGGAGATCGTGCAGTCGTTGGTCCCCGTCGACCGTTCCGGCGATGTCACCGACCTCAAGTACTACGCCGCCGGCCCGGCCCGAGTCGCCGGTGTCGAGGTCCTCTTGGCGCGCACCGGTTATACCGGCGAGGACGGCTTCGAACTGTACGTACCCAACGACCACGCCGTCGAGCTGTGGCGAGCGCTACTCGCGAAGACAACCGAACTCTCCGGCCGCCCGGCCGGACTCGCATGCCGGGACACGCTGCGACTGGAAGCCGGGATGGCCCTGTACGGGCACGAACTGTCCGAGGAGACCAACCCGTTCGAAGCAGGACTCGACAAGGTCGTCCGCCTGGAGAAGGATTTCGTCGGACGCGATGCGCTGGCAAAGCTCGCGGAAGGCGAGGTGCGTCGCCGGCTCGTCGGACTCAGAGGGGACGGACGGCGAGCCGCGCGGGCCGGTTACCGGGTCCTCGACGGTTCCGGCAGTGCCGACATCGGCATCGTGACCTCTGGAGCCCTCTCACCGACACTCGGTCACCCCATTGCGCTCGCCTATGTCGACATCGAGTCGTGCGAACCCGGAACGCAGGTGAACGTCGGCATCCGTGGTCGTCACGAGGCGTTCATCGTGGCCCCCAGCCCCTTCTATCGCCGCTCTTGACCGCTATCGAACCAAGGAGACAACGATGCCCGCACAACCCCTCCCCGACGATCGCTGCTACACCGACGAGCACGAGTGGGTGCTCGTCGCGCCCGGTGCCGCACTCCCCGACGAACCGGTTCGGGTGGGGATCACCTCGGTGGCCGCAGATTCTCTCGGCGAGTTGGTCTTCGTCGAACTCCCCGAGGTCGGCACGACGCTCGTGGCCGGCGAATCATGCGGCGAGGTCGAGTCGACCAAGACCGTGTCGGAGTTGTATCCCCCTGTGAGCGGCCGAGTCTCGGCACTGAATGCCGCCGCGGTGGAGAATCCCGGTCTCATCACCGCCGATCCCTACGGGGAGGGGTGGCTGTTTGCCGTTCTCGCCAACGACACGGGGGTTCTGCTCACCGCCGCCGAGTATGCCGCCAAGAACGGCCTGGACTCGTGAACGTCCTGGACGCCGATCTCACCGCCTACGATCCCGAGATCGCGGCGCTGATCGCTCGAGAACTCCGTCGCCAGCGCACCGGCCTGGAGATGATCGCGTCGGAGAACCACGCACCGCTGGCAGTGATGCAGGCCCAGGGTTCGGTGCTGACCAACAAATACGCCGAGGGTTACCCGGGCCGGCGCTACTACGGGGGGTGTGAACACGTCGATGGCGTCGAACAGATCGCCATCGATCGGGTCAAGCGCCTCTTCGGCGCGGGATATGCCAACGTGCAACCACATTCGGGCGCGACCGCCAATGCATCGGTGATGCACGCATTGCTCACGCCCGGCGACACCATCCTCGGCTTGTCCCTGGACGCGGGTGGCCACCTCACCCATGGAATGCGCCTCAACTTCTCGGGCAAGTTGTATGACGTCGCGGCTTACGGGGTGTCCGAGTACAATCACCTCATCGACATGGACGCTGTCGCCCGCGCGGCCCGCGAGCATCGTCCGCGCCTCATCATCGCCGGCTGGTCGGCCTACCCGCGCCACCTTGATTTCGCCGCGTTTCGGGAGATCGCCGACGAGGTCGGCGCCCACCTGATGGTCGACATGGCCCACTTCGCCGGCTTGGTGGCGGCGGGGCTTCATCCCTCACCGATCCGGCACGCACACGTGGTCACCTCCACCACCCACAAGACGCTCGGGGGGCCCCGCGGCGGGATCATCCTGACGAACGACGGTGACATCGCGAAGAAGATCAATTCCGCAGTCTTCCCCGGGCAACAGGGTGGGCCCCTGGAACACGTGATCGCGGCGAAGGCCACCGCCTTCAAGATGGCCGCCGACCCCGACTTCGTCGAACGTCAGCAACGGTGCCTGAACGGGTCGCGGGTGTTGGCCGACAGGCTGATGCGCCCCGACGTGTCACGAGCCGGAATCAGCGTCGTGACCGGAGGAACCGACGTGCACCTCGTTCTGGTGGACCTGCGAGATGCCTCGATCAACGGACGCGAGGCCGAGGACCGGCTGGCGGCCGTCGGGATCACGGTGAACCGCAACGCCGTACCATTCGATCCGCGTCCGCCGATGGTGACGTCGGGTCTCCGCATCGGTACGCCCGCGCTCGCCACCCGGGGTTTCACCACTGTCGATTTCGAGGCGGTCGCCGACGTGATCGCACGCACGCTCTCCGCACCTGCCGACGCCGATCTCTCCAGCGAAGCCGAAACCGTACGCTCGCTGGCGGCGAGACACCCCCTTTACCAGAGCGTGACGTCGGCATGACGGTCAGCGTATTCAACCTCTTCAGTGTCGGCATCGGCCCGTCCAGTTCGCATACCGTCGGTCCGATGCGCGCCGCCGCGAGGTTCGCCGCCGAACTGCTGGACAACGGGGCACTGTCCCGGGTCGTCGACCTGCACATCGATCTCTACGGATCTCTGGCCGCCACCGGGGCCGGGCATGGCTCGATGCCCGCGATTCTCCTAGGACTCGAAGGACTCTCGCCCGAACACTCAGATGCTGACGAAGTCGAGACCCGGATCAGCCGAATCCGGGAGTGCGGCCGGGTCGAGATAGCCGGCGCGCAGGCTGTGGCCTTCGCCGAAGAAGACATCGCACTGCATCCTGCGACGTTTCTCGAGCGCCATCCGAACGCGTTGACGCTCACCGTCTCCGATGTGCTGGGAGATCCGATCTCGTCGAAGACCTACTATTCGATCGGTGGCGGATTCGTGATCGCCGACGAGGACCAGGACACCGGGACGCGGGAGCTACCGAAGGGGCCGTTCTCCTTCGCCACTGCGGGCGAATTGCTCGCGCTGGCCGAAGGGCACAACAAGTCCATCAGCGAGGTCATGCTGGCCAATGAAGTGGCCGTGCGGAGCGACCGGGAAGTTCGCTCGGGGCTGCTCCATCTGCAGGATGTGATGTTCGCCTGTCAGCAGCGTGGACTCACTCGAGACGGTCTGCTACCCGGCAATTTGCGTGTTCGCCGCCGCGCGCATAACTGGTACGAACGTCTACGAGTTGAGGACCCCCATCGCGATCCCGCATTCGCCGAGGACTGGGTGAACCTGGTGGCTCTCGCGGTCAACGAGGAGAACGCTGCCGGGGGCCGGATCGTCACGGCGCCCACCAACGGCGCCGCCGGGATCATTCCTGCAGTCCTGCACTACGCCCGCCACTACACGCCCGCGGGTCGCATGGACCCGGACGACAGCTGCGTCCGCTTTCTCCTCACCGCGGGCGCCATCGGTTCGCTGTACAAAGAACGCGCTTCGATCTCGGGCGCAGAGGTGGGATGCCAGGGCGAAGTCGGCTCCGCTGCTTCCATGGCTGCTGCTGGGCTTGCCGAAATCCTCGGCGGCACAGCCGCGCAGGTCGAGAACGCCGCAGAAATCGCGATGGAACACAGTCTCGGTCTGACCTGCGACCCCATCGAGGGACTGGTTCAGATCCCCTGTATCGAACGTAACGCGATCTCGGCAGGCAAGGCGATCAATGCCGCCCGGATGGCTCTGCGCGGTGACGGCACTCATCGCGTCAGTCTCGACCAGGTCATCGAGACGATGCGAGCCACCGGAATGGACATGAGCGCGAAGTACAAGGAAACGTCTACCGGTGGACTGGCCATCAACGTCCCGGTGAACCTCGTCGAATGTTGATGTGCGGGAACGCCTGTGCAAGCCCATCGGGAGGTGAGGCCCTATGAATGCAAGCCCAGACGGCCGACGGTTACTGCGCCTCGAGGTGCGGAACAGCCAGACCCCCGTGGAACGGAAGCCGGCCTGGATGCGTGCACCCCTCAAAACGAGTACCGGCCACCGCGAACTGCTTGCGCTGGTCGAACGTGAGAGCCTCCACACCGTGTGCCAGGAAGCCGCCTGCCCGAACATCTTCGAGTGCTGGGAGAATCGCGAGGCAACACTTCTCATCGGCGGTGACCAATGCACTCGGCGCTGCGACTTCTGCCAGATCGACACCGGGAAGCCGATGCCGATAGATCGTGACGAGCCGCGTAGGGTGGCCGACTCCGTCGAGGCGATGGGTCTGCGCTACGCAACGGTGACCGGCGTCGCACGCGATGACCAGCCCGACGGCGGGGCGTGGCTGTACGCGGAGACGGTTCGTCAGATACACAGTCGGTGCCCGGGTACCGGCGTCGAACTGCTGATTCCCGACTTCAAAGCCGGCAACACCCAATTGCAGCAAGTATTCGACAGTCGACCCGAAGTTCTGGCCCACAATGTGGAGACGGTGCCCAGGATCTTCCGCAGAATCCGGCCCGGATTCGACTATGCGCGTTCACTCGATGTCCTCCGCCGTGCCCGCTCGGAAGGACTGATCGTCAAATCCAACTTGATCCTCGGACTGGGCGAGACCACCGAGGAGGTCATGACGGTTCTCGATGACCTGCATGAGGCCGGGTGCCAGTTGATCACCATCACGCAGTACTTACGTCCATCTGCCCGACATCACCCGGTTTCCCGTTGGGTCACGCCAGAGGAATTCGCAACGCTGGAGGGTGCCGCGCGCGACGCCGGATTCCTCGGGGTCATGTCGGGGCCTCTCGTCCGGTCGTCTTATCGAGCGGGACATCTTTATGCAGAGGCGTTGCGTTCGGCTGTACCCGGCCCAGCCTGAATCGACACAGATGCACATCTCAGCAGACATCGTCGTTCTCGGTGCCGGGCCGGCCGGGTACGCGACTGCATTACGCGCATCCGAACTCGGTCGATCGGTCATACTGATCGAATAAGCACAACTCGGCGGTTCTCGCCTGCACCAGGAGTGCATACCCATGGCCACGCTCCTACAGAGTGCTCATTCTTTCGCCCAGGGCTGCGCTACCGCAACTCTCCGGGCACACATGTCGTCCGACTGTGGACGCACGGGGCAGCCGATCGCCCACCCGCAGTCCGTCGTGTCTCGGATGCATGAGGGTCTGCGGTCACTGATCGCACGTCGTGACATCACCACCATCCGGGGGCGAGGCCGTCTCTTCCGGGATCGGGCCGTGGAGGTCGACCGACACCGCATCGTCGGCGAGTATCTGGTCCTCGCAATGGGATCACGCCCGATGGCAGCAATACCTGCCGGTAGCGGCGCCACCGGAATCGGAAGGATGCCACCAGCAAGCTCCGACTCCGGAGAGCCCTTCTCTGCCATTCGGAGCCTCCCAGTGGAACATCGCCTGCCGAGTACCGATGGCGCCGGCCTCGAAGTCGCCGGCGTGTTCACCGACGGTGAATACGTGATGACCGACGACAGACTCAGCACCAATCTGCCTGGCGTGTACGCCGTCGGCGATATCCTCGCCGGCCCCCATCTTCCCCACCGCGAGTTGAGGCACGGGCTCTTCATCGCTGCGGAGATGTGCGGGCTTCACCCCGTTGGCATGCTTGTCAGCCCGAGATGAACTCCGGCAGGACCTGACCACCGTCGACCGCGATCGCCTGGCCGGTGATGTAGCCGGCTTCGCGGCTGGCGAGGTAGACGACGAGATTCCCGACATCCTCCGGCGACCCAAGGCGCCCCATCGGGATTCCCGCGCTCACCCCAGCAACGTATTCGGGGCCTCGTGAAGCCATGCTCTCGGTCAGTATGTTCCCCGGCAGCACCGCGTTGACGGTCACGCCATCGGAGGCGAGTTCCACTGCCGCACTTCGCATAAAGCCCAACTGCGCAGCCTTGGATGCACCGTAGTGCGACCAGCCCGCCACCCCTGTCACCGGGCCGGTGATGGACGAGGTGAGAATGATCCGCCCATACTCGGCGCGCTTCACCGCATCCAGACAAGCCTGCACGATCCGGATCGAACCTTTGACGTTGACATCGAGAACATGATCCAGAACTTGTTCGGACATGTCGCCGATCAGTGCCTCAGGGAAAACACCTGCGTTCGCACAGACGATGTCGATCCCGCCGAAAGCCTCCACGGCCGCGTTCGCCAACTCATCAGTAGATTCTCGACTGGTCACGTCGGTCGGCACTGCGACCGCGCGGGCCGTCGTCTCGGCCTCGACGACGTCCACGACGGAAGACAGGTCGGAGGCGGAGCGCGCGGCGAGTACTACATTCGCGCCGCCCCTTGCGAGGGCGAGGGCGATCCCGCTGCCGATACCTCGCCCGGCACCGGTCACCACCGCCGTGCGGCCATCGAGATCGAACATGGCTACCCTCCTGCTGCACTGGCCCCCGCCGAAACCAGCCTCCGCCAGAACCAACGGAGTCGCCGTCAGAGACGGTACCTCTGCTGGAGCCGACAGATCTGCTCGCGGACTTCGTATAACTCCTGCCGGATTGTCCATACGCGAGGATCGCGCTGATCCGCCCCGCCGACCGAAGTCGACAACGCATCAGCTGATCGTTCAATTCGGCGACGAAGACACGGGCTTGCGCCCTGGACACATCTTCGACTCTTTGTCTGAGCGGGTTGTTCATACGCGTTCTGGGTGTTCCTCATCCGGTGCCGACAACGATTACGCACACCGGGCGGGTGACCCGCAATCCGTTCGTGCACCATCATCGGCGCCCACGACCCGCTCCAACAGTGGCCCATACGCCCACCTACGATGCTTTCAGGCCACCTTCGTCGAATGCGTACTTTCGTCCTCTCTCGATTCGGAGACGACGAGATCAGTACCATGTGGTGGCGCAAGCCCATCGAAAGCGAGTCCCGCATGCGTATCGCCGTCTACGCCTTCGACGGGGTCCCGCTTTTCCATCTCGCCGCACCTCAGCTCGTGTTCGCGGAGGTTGCGCGGATACACCCGGACGCTCCCTGGCAGACCGTGGTGTGGACCTTCGACGGTGGCGAAGTGACGGTCGCGGAGGGTTACCGCCTCGGCGGCCTCTCCGGTGTCGAGGCCGTCGAGGCAGCCGACATGGTGATCGTTCCATCCTGGCCCGAGAGCTTTCCGCCACTCGACGATGCCTTGCGTACGGTGCTTCTCGACTCCCACAGTCGTGGCGCGACCGTTGTCGGCCTGTGCCTAGGCTCGATCGCGGTGGCCGACTCCGGCCTGCTCGCGGGTCGCTCCGCGGTCACCCACTGGGCGGCGATGGACGTTCTACGCAACCGACATGCCGACATCTCACTCGATTCGCTGGTCCTGTATGTCGACCACGGCGATGTGCTGACCTCGGCAGGCACCGCCTCCGCGATAGATGCCTGCCTACATGTGGTCCGCGACCGACTAGGAGCGGAAGCGGCCAACGACGTCGCCAGGCAACTCGTGGTCGCGCCACATCGTGATGGCGGGCAAGCCCAATTCACTCGGCAGCCGGTGCCGACGACGTCGGCGGAGAACCCGATCGGGCAAGTCATCGAGTGGTCGCTTGAACACCTAGACAAACGACTGACCGTCGACAGCCTTGCGATCCGCGCGTGCATGAGCAAACGTAGCTTCCTCCGCAGGTTCAAAGCGGCAACCGGTACGACCCCTGCCCAGTGGGTACTGCAACAACGACTTGATCGGGCGCGCGTCCTACTCGAGTCGACAGACCTGCCGATCGAGTCGATCGCGCAGAGGTGCGGTTTCGGTAGCAGCGTCACGATGCGGCAGAACTTCGCCACTTCTTTTGCGACGTCTCCCGCGACCTATCGGAGGCAGTTCCGCTCCGCAACGTGATCGCCCTCAGCCGCCTTGCTTTGGTCCATTCCTTCAGGTGAGGCGTCGCCGACGGTCTTACCGTCGCCGTATCCGGTGCGGACCTCGGTCTCGGATCGAGGGTGTGAATCGTCTCGGCGATCGAGGAGATCATCGGCGGGAAGCTCGGGTACGAGCGGCCCGTCGCACCTGACCCATCCTGGAACACTGCTCGTCAGGGTGTTTCGAGACGCCAATCGAAAGATCGCAGATCCACGGCGACCATCGTGCGCTGGGTCGAGACACTCGCCGAAATCGCCCCATGGTGGCACCGATGATCACTTCGATGGTTGGCCGGTGCACCTCCAACCAAACTCTCCGGTGAGGCGACGAGGGGAACGAACGCGCTCGAAATCGCCTCGCGCCAGGCGTCGAGACCGACGCGGCTCGCGGTCGACGCCGCGGGCTCACGCGGCGACCCGACGGACATGGGTTCCGGCTCGGGCATCTCGGCTCCTCGGCGCTCGGTCCTTCGGGCGATCAGACCTTCGGACGGTTGTCGATCAACCGCTTGGCCTTGCCGACCGACCGGAACAGTGCAGCCGGCTCCACGGCGTCGACGGTCACGGTGACCCCGATACGGTTCTTGATCAACTTCTGCAGTTCGACGGCCGCGGCGCCCCGATGCTCGGCCGGTACATCGTGACGGTACTCCACCTTGACCGTCATCTGGTCCATACGACCTGGTCGTTCGAGTACACACTGAAACTGCGGCGCGAGGGCGGGCACGGCGAGGATGAGTTCTTCGATCTGGGTCGGGAACAGGTTGACCCCGCGCAGGATGATCATGTCGTCGGTGCGGCCGGTGATCTTCTGCATTCGTCGCATGGATCGCGCGGTCCCGGGGAGCAGGCGCGTCAGATCGCGGGTGCGGTACCGGACGATCGGCATCGCCTCTTTCGTCAGCGAGGTGAAGACCAGTTCGCCCTCCTCCCCGTCGGGCAGCACCTCACCGGTCATCGGATCGATGACTTCCGGGTAGAAATGGTCTTCCCAGATGTGCAGGCCGTCCTTGGTCTCCACACATTCCATCGCCACGCCGGGGCCCATCACCTCCGACAGGCCGTAGATGTCGACCGCGTCCATACCGAGTTGGGCCTCGAGCTCGGTGCGCATCTGCTCGGTCCAGGGCTCGGCCCCGAACACGCCGGTGCGCAGCGAGGTCTGCGCCGGATCGATCCCGGCGGCCAGCATCGCGTCGACGATCGTCAGCATGTACGACGGGGTGACCATGATCGCGTCCGGACGGAAGTCCTGGATCAGCTGGATCTGCCGCTCGGTCATCCCGCCCGACATGGGGATCACCGTGGCGCCCAATCGTTCCGCGCCGTAGTGCGCGCCCAGGCCACCGGTGAACAACCCGTAACCGTAGGCCACGTGCACCTTGTCACCGCGTCGGACGCCGGCGGCGCTCAGGCTCCGCGCGACGAGATCGGCCCAGTTGCTGACATCGTTCGCGGTGTACCCGACCACAGTCGGCCGGCCCGTGGTGCCCGACGACGCGTGGACACGCGAGACCTGGTCCTGCGGCACGGCGAGCATCCCGAACGGATAGTTCTCGCGCAGATCGGCTTTCGCGGTGAACGGGAAGAGTTTGAGGTCGTCCAGGGACTGCAGGTCCTCCGGGTGCACGCCACGCTCATCGAAGGCTTTCCGGTAATGCGGCACGTTCTCGTAGGCGTGACGCAGTGACCACTGCAGCCGCGAGAGCTGGGTGGCGGCTATCTCGTCGCGCGAGGCGTATTCGAGATCCTTCTCGGCTCCGTCGGCGGCCGGGCGGGGCAGGGTGCTGGTCATGTCGTACTCCGGTGATCGTGGGCTGGTGATGTGCCGTCAGGCGTCGAAGTCCACGGTGACGGCGTCACCGAGGGGGAAGGTCTGGCAGGTGAGGACGAAACCGTCGGCCACCTCGGACTTTTCGAGCGCATAGTTGCGCCGCATGTCCGCGTCTCCGTGGGTGATCTTGGCGCGGCAGGTTCCGCACACCCCGCCCTTGCATGCGAACGGCAGGTCAGAGCGCAGTTGTTCGGCCGCATCGAGGATCGACTCATCCTGCGGCAGAGTGCCGGTGACCGATCGCCCGTCGAGCACGATGGTGACCTCGCTGCTCGGGCTCTCGATGCCGGGCTCGCGCTGCTTCTTCTCCGGCGGCGGGCCGTCGTCGACATAGAACAGCTCGTGGTGAATCCGCTCGGCCGGGACGCCGCGTTCGGCGAGCACGGTCTGCGCGTCGGTGACCATCCCGAAAGGACCGCACAGCCAGAAGTGGTCGATGTCGGGAACCGGGACCACCGCGGCGAAGATGTCGCGCAATCGGTCGGCATCGAGTCGCCCGGAGAACAGCTCCACCTCTCGCGGCTCCCGCGACAACACGTGGATCACGTCGAACCGCGCGCCGTATCGGTCCTTGAGGTCGGCGATCTCCTCGGCGAACATCACCGACCGGGTTCGCTTGTTGCCGTAAAGCAGAACGACTTCGGTATCCGGATGGGCCAGTACCGAGGCCGCTATCGAGAGCATCGGGGTGATCCCGGATCCTGCGGCGATGAGCACGTGCCTCCCCCCGGCATCGGGGTCCGCAGCGAAAGTACCGGCCGGGGTCTGCACGTCGATCTGGTCGCCGGGCCGGACATCGTGGACCAGCCAGGTCGAGAAGAGGCCGTCGGCCACCTCACGGACCCCGACGCGGGGCGCCGCGCCCGCCGGAGCGCAGATCGAGTACGACCGGCGATGCTCGACGCCATCGACTTTGCGGCGCAGCATGAGTGACTGCCCCGGTCGAAAGGTGAAGCTCTCGGCGAGGTCATCGGGCACATCGAACCGGACGGCGACCGCATCGTCGCAGAGAGCCTCGACATCGACGACCCGAAGGGTGTGAAAGGGCCGGTTGCGCGAGGACACCGGCGCCTGCGGATCGACGGTGGGACGGGTGTCGGACTGGACTGTGGTCATCGCGGTTCAGATCTCCTTCACATGGTCGAACGGCTCCGAGCAGCTCAGGCAGCGGTAGTGCGCCTTGCAGAGCGTCGCACCGAACTCCGAGATGAGTTGCGTTGTCTCCGAACCACAGCGGGGGCAGGTCAACGATCTCGGGCGGGGGATGAGCGTCAACGGAATCGGACCGGGCGCGGCAGGTGATGCCGGCCGGGGGGTCGAGTACCCGCTTTCGGCCAGTTTGCGGAGTCCCTCGTCGGTGATCCAGTCGGTGGACCACGCCGGGTCCAGCTGCGTCCGCACCTCTACCGAGTCGTACCCATGTCGTGTCAGCGTGTGCTCGATGTCGTCGCGCATCGTCGCGATGGCCGGGCATCCCGAATAGGTGGGTGTGATGGTCACGGTCACGCCGCCGCGGTCGTCAACCTGGATGTCACGCAGCACGCCGAGATCGGCGAGCGTGAGCATCGGCATCTCCGGGTCGGTCACCGACGCGACGAGTTCGCGGGCGTCGTGGCTTCGGGTAGGCGTCACCATGGTCACCACACCCCCTCCGGGTGTGCGCGGGCCACGCTCTGCATCTCGGCGAGCAGCAGTCCCATCGATTCGGTGTGCAGTCCCTGCCGGCCGCCGCGGCCGCCCACGGTCCCGACGAAGCCGACCCGCGGCACCTGGAGTTCGGCTGCGTGGAACACCTGCTCCACTACGGAGTCGAACTCCTCGCGCACGGTTCGCGGGTCGACACCCACCGACACCCGGGCCAGTTCGATCTCCCCGGCGGTGGGCCGGAACAGTTCATCGACATACGGCCACACCCGCGTCAGTGCAGTGGTCACACGTCGACGGGACTCCGCGGTCCCGCATCCGAGCGTGACCACCCAGCGTGCGGCGTAGTCGCGGTGATAGGTGAGCTCCTTGACGCCCTTGGCGGCGACAGCGGCGAGTACCGGGTCCCGGGAGTCTCGCAATCGGGTGAAGACAGCCAGTCGGAACGTGGCGAAGACGAAAAGCCGGACCATCGACGCCGCGAAGTCGCCGTTGCCGAGCTCGACCAACCGCACGTTGCGGAAGTCCGCCTCGGCGCGGAAGAAGGCGAGTGCGTCTTCGTCTGGCACGGGAGACGTCTCCGAGATCCACGGGACCACCGAGCTGTCGGCCGCAGCGGCGCGGGCGAGCAGGAGCCGGGCCTGCCCGAGAAGGTCGAGGCCGACGTTCGCGAGTGCCACCTCTTCCTCGAGTTCCGGTGCGCGGGTGCTCCATTGGGCCAGACGCTGCGAACTCACGAGGGCGTCGTCGCCCAGCATCAGGCAGTACGCGGCGAGCGCGGCGAGGTCGACGTCATCGGGCACGGTGGTGTCGACGCCGGCCAGCGGGTCGTCGAAACTGGTGCCGAATGCCCACTGTCCGTGCGAATCCTCGTCTACCAAGCCCTCATAGGCGTTGTCGTGATCGGTCATCATCGGCCTCACATGTGGGGAACGTCGTCGGGGATGTCGTAGAACGTGGGGTGCCGGTAGACCTTGTCGGCGCTGGGCGCGAAGAACGGATCCTTCTCGGCGGGACTGGACGCTGCGATCGCGGCGGACGCGATGACCCAGATGCTCACGCCCTCATTGCGCCGCGTGTAGACGTCTCGAGCGTGTCGCAATGCCATCTCATCGTCCGCCGCGTGCAGCGAACCGACGTGGACGTGGTTCAGTCCGCGCTTGCCCCGGAGGAAGACCTCGTACAGCGGCCAGTCCGCGCGAACCTGCGCGCGTTCGGGTTCGACGGGGATGCCGGTGGTCGGCACCGCGCCGTGTCCACCTTCTGCGGTCATGTCGGTCATCGGTTGGTCTCCTGGTTCCGGGCCGCGAAGGCCAGGGCGGCCTCACGCACCCATGCGCCGTCCTCGTGTGCGGCACGACGGTTCGTGATGCGTTCGGCATTGGCCGCACCGTTGCCCTTGATAACCTCGGTGAACTCGCTCCAGTCCGGTTCCCCGAAGTCATAGGAGCCGCGTTCCTCGTTCCAGGCGAGGTCCGGGTCGGGGAAGGTGACACCGAGCGCCTTCGCCTGCGGCATGCTCATGTCCACGAACCGCTGGCGGAGTTCGTCATTGGTGTGTCGCTTGATCTTCCACTGCATGGACTGCTCGGTGTTCGGTGACTTGTCGTCGGGAGGGCCGAACATCATGAGCGCGGGCCACCACCAGCGGTTCACCGACTCCTGGACCATGGCGCGCTGCTCGTCCGTGCCGCGCATCATGGTCGCGAGCAGTTCGTAACCCTGGCGCTGGTGGAACGACTCCTCCTTGCACACTCGGATCATCGCTCGCGCGTACGGTCCGAAGGAGCTGCGGCACAACGGGACCTGGTTGCAGATGGCCGCCCCGTCGACGAGCCACCCGATGGTCCCGACATCTGCGTAGGTCAGTGTCGGGTAGTTGAAGATCGACGAGTACTTCTGCTTGCCCTCGATCAACTTCGCGGTCAGGTCAGCGCGGTCGGCACCCAGGGTCTCTGCTGCCGAGTAGAGGTACAGGCCGTGGCCGGCCTCGTCCTGCACCTTGGCCGTCAGGATGGCTTTGCGCCGGAGCGACGGCGCGCGGGTCAGCCAGTTGCCTTCCGGCTGCATACCGATGATCTCGGAATGCGCGTGCTGCGCGACCTGGCGGATCAGGGTCTTGCGGTACCCGTCGGGCATCCAGTCGCGCGGCTCGATGCGCGCATCCTCGGCGATCGTCTTATCGAAGAGATGCTCGAGGTCGGCGTCGCTGACCCCAGTGGGCTGTGACGTGGGCATTCGTCCTACTTTCAATACCGACTATTCGGTTGGTAATAGTATGCGTGAGAGTGCGCCGGAACACAAGGGCGTCTGAACTCAGCTCCCGGTGAAGACCGGCTTCTCCTTCGCTAGGAAGGCGGCGACCGCCGCTTTGTGGTCGGCAGTCTGGCCGAGAGCGACCTGGGCATCGCGTTCACGGTCGAGCGCAGCGTCGAGGCCTGCTGCCGAGGCGCCGACGAGCGACTTCGCCTCCCGATAGGCGGCTGTGGGCCCGCTCGCCAGACCCTTCGCGATGTCCAGCGCAGCGGCGCGCACATCGTCGTCGGCGACCACCCGGTGCACCAGACCCCACTCGAGGGCCTGGGCGGCGGTCACCTTCTCGCCGAGCAGGAGCAGGGCGCCGGCCCGACTCGCACCGAGATTCTGCACCAGGGAGTGACTCAGACCCGAGTCACTGGCCAGCCCGATCCCGCTGAACGCCGTCGCGAAGGACGTCCGCTCCCCCGCAACCCGGATGTCGCCGGCCAACGCGATGCCCCACCCCGCCCCCACACAGGCGCCGGGAATCGCGACCACCACCGGCACGCGCAGCGCGGCCAACGCACGGATGAGCGGGTTGTAGTGTTCGGCGACGGTGTCCATCGCGGTGGCCGGGTCGGCGTCGAGGGCCGCGACGTGATCGCCGAGATCCTGTCCGACGCAGAAGTTCTTGCCCTCGGCGGTCAGCAGCACCGCGCGCACCTCGAGCGACGCCTCGGCCTTGCCGACCGCGTCGAGGAACGCCGTCTTCATGCCCGCGTCCAGTGCATTGTGTGCAGTCGCACGGGCCAGTGTGATCGTGGCCAGTCCGCCGCTGATGTCGAGCGTGACAGTCATGATGTGAGACCTTCCCATTCGTGGAATCCCCGGCCGGTCTTGCGACCGAGCTCCCCGCGGGAAACCTTGTCCCGCAGCAGTTGTGGTGGGTCAAATCGAGACCCGAGGGTCGAGGCGAGATGCTCGGCGATCGCCAGCCGGACGTCGAGACCGACGAGGTCGGTGGAGCGCAGTGGCCCCATCGGGTGGCGGTACCCCAGTTCCATTGCGCGGTCGATGGAGTCGGCGTCGGCGACACCCTCCTCCAGCATGCGGATCGCCTCCAGGCCGAGGCACACCCCGAGTCGGCTGGTTGCGAACCCCGGAGAGTCGTTGACCAGGATGTCGGACTTGCCGAGCAAGCCCACCCATCCGCGCACCCCGTCGACGACGGAGTCGGAGGCCGCCGGGGTCCGGACGATCTCAACCAGCACCGAGGACGGCACCGGGTTGAAGAAGTGCATGCCGATGAATCTGGACGGATCATTCAGCACAGCACCGAGTTCGGCGATCGACAGGGAACTGGTGTTGGTGGCGACGACGGTGGAATCGCCCACCGCCTTCTCGATCTCGGCGAGAACCTCCACCTTCAGCGCGGGGATCTCGGGGACCGCCTCGACGACAAGGGCGAGGTCGGCGGGCAGATCGGCGGGGGACGCGACCGTCGTCACCCGCGCGAGCACGGCGTCGACCGACTGACCGTCGAGCTTGCCGCGCTCGTCGGCGCGCCGGAGTCCGGTGGCCACACGGTCGAGGGCGGCGGACTGATCGGCGGCCTCGGCCACCGTGACGGTCGAACCGAGTGTCGCGAACACCTGGGCTATACCTGCGCCCATCCGTCCGCCGCCGACAACTGCGACGTGTGCGGGGGTGTCGATCATCGTTTCCTCTCCACGAACGCGGTCATGCGCTCGCGTTTGTCGTCGGTCTCGAACAGCACCGCCTGGGCGATGTCGTCGACCCACGGCTGACTGCCGGGTGCGTCGACGATGGTCTTCGTCAGCCGTAGGGCAAGCGCCGATTGGCGGCCGATCCGGTCGACGACACGGTGGGCCGCGGCGAGGTGATCCTCGGTGATCTCCAGGACGAGGCCGGCGGCCAACGCCGTGGCGGCGTCCAGGGTCCGGCCCGCCAGCAGGACCTGTTTGGCCACCGACCGGCCGACCAGGTCGGGCAGCCGGTAGCTTGCGCCCGCGGCCGCGAGAATGCCGAGGCCGGGCTCCGGATTGCCGAACACCGCGGTCGGTGTCGCGATCCTGATGTCGCAGGCATAGGTCAGTTCGGCACCTCCTCCGAGTGCGAAACCGCTGACCGCGGCGACGGTCGGCAGCGGCAGAGCCGCGACGCGGTCGAACAGCGTGCGGTTGATCCCGGCCAGCGCTTCGTCGCGACGTCGTTCGCGAAGCTCGGCGATGTCCGCACCGCCGGCGAAATGGTCGCCGCGACCGACCAGGATCACCGGCCTGGGATCGGCCTCGACCCGGGCGCACACGTCGTGCAGCTCGCGGATCATCGCCCCGTTGATCGCGTTTCGCTGCTCCGGGCGGTCGAGCACGACGACGAACCGGTCGTCGTGCTCCTCGTATTCGATGGTGCTCATCTCGACGGTGTTCATACAGCCTCGATCAGCATCGAGACACCCTGTCCCACACCGACGCACAAGGTGGCGAGACCACGTCGGGCATTCTCCCGCTCCATCCGGCCGAGCAGAGTCAGCACGATGCGCGCGCCCGAGGCCCCGAGCGGATGCCCGAGTGCGATGGCGCCACCGTCACAGTTGACGATGGCCTCGTCGAGCTCCAGTTGCCGGATGACGCCGAGCGATTGAGCGGCGAACGCCTCGTTGAGCTCGACGGCGTCCAGGTCGTCGATGCCCCACCCAGCCCGCCCGAGGACCTTCTGGGTCGCCGGAACCGGGCCGAGGCCCATTACATTGGGCGCCACGCCGGCGGACGCGCTTCCCACGATCCGGGCCCGGACCCGCAACCCGTGTTCGCGGACGGCCGACTCGCTCGCGACGACCAGTGCAGCGGCACCGTCGGTCAGCGGGGACGAGCTCCCGGCCGTCACGATCCCCCCGTCGCGGAAGATGGCGGGCAGGCCGGCGAGCCGGTCCATCGTGGTGTCCGGGCGTGGGGTCTCATCGACCACGACGTCACCGCCGCGACGCCGCGGGACGGGCACGATCTCGGCGTCGAAGCGCCCCGCATCGAGAGCCGCCGCGGCGCGTTGCTGGCTGCGCAGTGCGAAGGCGTCGCTCTCCTCGCGGCTGATCCCCTCCAGCACGGCCACCTCCTCGGCGGTCTCGCCCATGGCGAGCGTGATCCGCCGGTGTTCCGGGGACGCCGGCACCGGGGCCGTCCGATCGTGTTCGGCGAATCGCGGATTGGTGAACCGCCACCCCAGCGCGGTGTCGGCGGTTTCGCCGGGCTTCGCCCACGCACGCGACGGCTTCGCAGTGACCCACGGCGCGCGGGTCATCGACTCGACGCCGCCGGCGACGACGATGTCGGCCTCGCCCGCGCGGATGGTGGTCGCCGCACTCGCAAGGGCGGTGAGACCGCTCGCGCACAGCCGGTTCACGGTGTAGCCCGGAACGGTATCGGGCAGCCCGGCCAGCAGCACAGCCATCCGTGCCACGTTGCGATTGTCCTCGCCGGCCTGATTGGCGGCGCCGAGTACGACCTCGTCCACCCGATCGGCGGGTACACCGGCTCGTCGTACCGCCTCGGCCACCACCAGGCCGGCCAGATCGTCGGCGCGCACCTCCGCCAGTGCACCGCCGTACCGGCCCTGTGGGGTCCGGGCACCGTCCACCAGATAGACCTCGGTCACTGCTCACTCCTCGTCTCGTCCGGCACGGCACACGGTCGCGTGGCGAGCGGACACCTCGACACAGTAACCAACCTTTCGGTCGGTATTCAAGACCCGCCCGCAGCCGTCCCTGCCGGCGTCGCCGCCGTCGGGTGCGAAGATGGATTCCATGACGACCGCACGCACCCCACGACGCACCGGGCGTCCCGGCCGCCCCGGATACGACCTCGACTCCCTGCTCGCAGTCGCGGTGAAGGTGTTCAACGACAAGGGATACGACGGCACGAGCATGGACGTGCTCGCCGAACGACTCGGGATCAGCAAGTCGTCGATCTACCACCATGTCTCCGGCAAACAGGAACTACTCGAACTCGCCCTCAACCGGGCACTGAACGCACTCTTCGCGGTCACCACCGAGTCCGGTGCCACCGAGGGCCCCTCGATCGATCGACTCGAATACCTGGTCCGACGCAGTGTCGACATCCTGGTGAGCGAACTGCCCTATGTCACGCTGCTCCTCCGAGTCCGCGGCAACTCCGCCGTCGAACGTCGCGCACTCGCCCGCAGACGCGAGTTCGACGAGTTCGTGTCCGGGCTGGTCGTCGCCGCGGCCGACGAGGGCGACCTCCGCGGGGACACCGACCCCCACCTGGTGGCTCGACTCCTCTTCGGCACGGTCAACTCCCTCATCGAGTGGTATCGGCCGCGGTCCGGCGGCTCGTCGGCCGAACTCGGCGACGCGCTGGTCGCGCTGACCTTCGACGGCCTCCGCCGACCCTGACCCAGGGGGGCCCCGCTTCTGGTCCTTGACATTGGGCCACTACCGCGGCGATGGTAATTACCGACCGAACGTACGGTGGGATGGAGTAGACGTGAGCAGACTATTGGAGAGCTACGCGGCAGGGCGTTGGTTCGTCGCGGAGGACACCGGCACGCCACTGATGAGCGCCGTGGACGGCAGCGAGGTCGCTCGCATCTCGTCCACCGGACTCGACGTGGCCGAGATGGTCGAGTACGCGCGCACGGTGGGCGGGCCCGCACTGCGGGCGTTGACCTTCCATGAGCGCGCCGCGCTCCTCAAACAGCTCGGACTGACGCTGATGGCAGGAAAGGACGAGTTCTACCGCCTCTCCGCGTCGACCGGTGCGACGGCCCGCGACTCCGCGGTCGACATCGACGGCGGCATCGGCACGGTGTTGAGTTATGCGAGCAAGGCACGTCGCGAATTGCCCAACGACACCGTGTATCTCGACGGCGCGGTCGAGCAGCTCGGCAAGAAGGGGACCTTTCTCGGCCAGCACATCTACACCCCACGCCACGGGGTGGCCGTACAGATCAATGCGTTCAACTTCCCGGTGTGGGGGTTCCTGGAGAAGCTCGCACCAGCCTTCATCGCCGGTGTGCCCTCGATCATCAAACCGGCGAGCCAGACTGCCTACCTGACCGAGCTCGTGGTCCGCCGGATCGTCGAGACCGGGATTCTGCCCGAGGGCTCGGTACAGCTCGTCTCGGGCAGCGCACGCGATCTGCTCGACCATCTGGGGGGCCAGGATTCCGTCGCGTTCACCGGATCCGCCGACACCGCGGCGCTGCTGCGGTCCCATCCGAGCGTCCTCGACGACGGTGTGCACTTCAACGCCGAAGCCGACTCCCTCAACGCATCGATCCTCGGCCCCGATGTCACCCCCGATGACCCGGAGTTCGAGCTCTTCGTCAAGCAGCTCGTCGCCGAGATGACGGTCAAGACCGGCCAGAAGTGCACCGCCATCCGCCGTGCCCTGGTTCCCAGGACACAGATGGACGCGGTGATCGAGGCGACGACTGCGCGACTGGCGAAGATCGTCGTCGGCAACCCCGACTCCGAGGCGGTACGGATGGGCGCGTTGGCCAGCCTCGAACAACGCGACGAAGTCCTCAGATCCGTTCGCGGACTGACCAAGTCGGCGCAGATCGTGTTCGGCGACCCGGATCGGGTCGAGGTCGTCGACGCCGACGCCGCCACCGGCGCCTTCCTGTCCCCCATTCTGTTGCGCGCCGATGACCGGGACGCGAACGAACCGCACGAGATCGAGGCCTTCGGACCGGTGTCGACGGTGATCGGATACGACGACACCGCCGACGCGATCGAGCTCGCCGCACGTGGCAAGGGCAGCCTCGTCGCCTCGGTGGTCACCAAGGACGCCGGGATCGCCCGTGAGATCGTGCTGGGACTCGCGCCCTACCACGGTCGGGTGCTCGTGCTCGACAGCGACGACGCCAAGGAATCGACGGGACACGGCTCCCCATTGCCGGTGCTCGTCCACGGCGGGCCCGGACGGGCGGGCGGTGGCGAGGAACTCGGCGGAATTCGCGGCGTCCTGCACCACATGCAGCGCACCGCCGTCCAGGGGTCACCCGAGGTCCTCACCGCGGTCGGCAACACGTGGTTCACCGGTGCACGACGCAACCACGATGGTGTTCATCCGTTCCGGAAGAGTCTGGCGGAGCTGCGGATCGGCGACACGATCGTCGGCGGACCGCGTCAGGTCACACGAGCCGACATCGATCACTTCGCCGAGTTCACCGGCGACACGTTCTACGCACACACCGATCCGGGTGCTGCAGCGGCCAATCCGCTGTTCGGGGGCATCGTCGCGCATGGATATCTCGTCGTGTCCCTCGCCGCAGGACTTTTCGTCGATCCGGCACCGGGACCCGTATTGGCCAACTTCGGAGTCGACGCCCTGCGGTTCCTCACGCCGGTCAAGGCCGAGGACAGCCTCACCGTGACCCTCACGGCGAAGAAGGTCACCCCCCGTCAGAGCGCCGACTACGGCGAGGTGCGGTGGGATGCGGTGGTGACCAACCAGAACGACGACCCGGTCGCGACCTACGACGTCCTGACCCTGGTCGCGAAGGAGCAATCAGCATGAGTCCCCGTATCTCGGTGTGCTACGGAAAACCCACCGACGAAGCAGCTTTCGACGATTACTACACCCGCGTGCACATGCCGCTGGCCAAGGCGGTTCCCGGGTTGACCCGCTTCACCTTCGGTAAGGTGTCGTCACTGGACGGCACCGAGCCTCCGTATTATGCCGTCGCCGGTCTGTACTTCGCGGACGCCGAGACGATGCAGACCGGGCTCAGGTCTCCCGAGATGCGCGCCGCAGGTGCGGATGTGCAGAACTTCGCCACTGGCGGCGCGACGATGTTCGTCGCCGACGAGCACGAGTTCGACTTGTGACCGCGCCCGCAGCCGAACGACCCGGCCGTCCGCGCGATCACGCGATCGCGCGGACGATGCTGGACGCCGACGCAGCATCGAAGGCCGTCGGCATCGAGTTGCTCGACCTGGCCGAGGGGCGCGCCCAGACCACCATGACCGTCACCGAGACCATGGTGAACGGTCACGGAATCACGCACGGCGGGTACGTGTTCCTGGTCGCTGACACCACCTTCGCGCTCGCCTGCAACAGTCGCGACGACCACGCGGCGGCCGCTCGCGCCGACATCCGGTACCTCCGACCGACCCACCTCGGAGATGTTCTGACGGCGACGGCGATCGAGCGGGCACGCTTCGGCCGCAACGGTATCTACGACGTCACGGTCACCGTCGACGACGAGGTCGTCGCCGAGTTCCGAGGCGACAGCCGCGTCATTCCGCCGCCGTCCGGACCGGAGAGCACCGAGCGTCGGACGTGACCCGCACGCCCTCCTGCACGAAGACGGCACCCGGACAGGTTCATGGGCGCCGTCTTCGGTGTCAGGAGGGTTCGTAGGACAGCGACGACCGGCGCGCGCGAGACTCCCACCCTGCTCTGCCTCGAGGGCCTCGCCCCAGCACTCTCATCGACGTGCGTCCGGACCACGACACCGATCAGGACCATCACTGCACTCGCCAGGAACGGAATGCGCCGTCCCCAGTCGAGCAGGTCGATCCGGCCACCTGCGAATCGGTGTGGTGGTAGACCCGGCCACGTCTTCCCGAAGCGCTCGACTATCGCCACCCACCGAGTTCAAGGCATCCCTGAACGCATCCCGTTCCTCGTCGATCTCGGTCGGTCCACCGCTCGCGACATCGGCTTCGCGCTGGCGCAGTGAGCGAAGAGGTCTAGACTCGAACCCGTGCCAGCCTTCAGCCCCCTCGAATGGCCGGTGTTACGCCAGCTGCGGTCGGGCGACGTCTTCGGACGCGGGCCGGCGGTCACGTCGGCGAAGACACGCGGCATCGAACCGCGCACCGCCACCGCGGACCGCGTGGTCCAGAGCGTGTGCCCGTTCTGCGCGGTCGGTTGCGGACAAAAGGTGTACGTGAAGGACAAGAAGGTCGTCCAGATCGAGGGCGATCCCGACTCACCGATCTCGCGCGGCCGCCTCTGCCCCAAGGGGGCGTCGAGCGAGCAGCTGGTCAACAACCCGATGCGGCAGACCGCGATCCGCTACCGCGCCCCGTATGCGACGGAGTGGCAAGACCTCGACCGCGACACCGCGATCGACATGATCGCCGACCGCTTCCTCGAAGCCAGGCGCCGCGGATGGCAGGACACCGACGACGAGGGTCGGCTGCTCCGGCGCACGATGGGCATCGCCTCGCTCGGTGGCGCCACCCTCGACAACGAAGAGAACTACCTGATCAAGAAGCTGTTCACCGCCGCGGGTGCGATCCAGATCGAGAACCAAGCACGTATATGACACTCCGCCACGGTCCCCGGTCTGGGGGCCTCGTTCGGACGCGGCGGCGCAACGCAATCACTGCAGGACATGGCCAACGCCGATTGCATCGTCCTCATGGGCGGCAACATGGCCGAGGCGCACCCGGTGGGTTTCCAGTGGGTGTCGGAGGCGAAAGCCAAGGGCGCAAGGGTCATCCATGTCGACCCGCGCTTCACCCGCACCTCCGCGGTGGCGGACAAGCACATCTCGATCCGGGCCGGTTCTGACGTCGTCCTGCTCGGCGCGCTGATCAACTACGCCATCACGCACGAGAAGTACTTCCGCGAGTACGTCGTCGCCTACACCAATGCGGCGACCCTGGTCTCGGAGGACTTCCGCGACACCGAGGACCTCGACGGCCTCTTCTCCGGGTTCGACGCCGAGACCGGCGAATACGACGCCTCCAGTTGGGCATACGAGGAACCGGCCGCCCCGTCC
Source organism: Gordonia sp. McavH-238-E (assembly GCF_022348225.1). Lineage (NCBI taxonomy): Bacteria > Bacillati > Actinomycetota > Actinomycetes > Mycobacteriales > Gordoniaceae > Gordonia > Gordonia sp. McavH-238-E. Next base: position 313,519 of record NZ_JAKRFE010000006.1, on the reverse strand, counting down.
GACGACAGTGGCGGCGGCGAGGACGGCAAGGTCGAGTCGCCCGGACACCCCGACGACGGACCTCCCGTCAAGGACCGCGCCGTCGGCCACGAACACGGATCCGGCGGGCCGCCGCTCGAGCACGGTGCGACGGTGCGCGACGACTCGCTCGAACATCCGCGCAGCGTGTTCCAGATCGTCAAGCGCCACTATTCGCGCTACACCCCCGAGATGGTGCGCGACATGTGCGGGATCTCGGTACGCGACTTCGACTATCTCGCCCGGGCCGTCACCGACAACTCCGGACGCGAGCGCACCACCTGCTTCGGGTATGCGACCGGATGGACCCAGCACACCTTCGGTGCCCAGTTCATCCGTGCCGCATCGGTTCTGCAGCTCCTGCTCGGCAACATCGGTCGCCCGGGCGGCGGGATCATGGCGCTCCGCGGCCACGCGAGCATCCAAGGTTCCACGGACATCCCCACCCTGTTCAACCTGTTGCCCGGTTATCTACCGATGCCCTCGGCAGGCAAGCACGACAGCTTCGACGAGTACATCGACGCCATCACCTCGAAGGCCGAGAAGGGTTTCTGGGCCAACGCCGAGGACTACACCGTGAGTCTCCTCAAGGCGTGGTTCGGCGACGCCGCGACCGCCGAGAACGACTGGTGTTACGACCATCTGCCGCGGCTCACCGGCCCGGCGGGCACCTTCCAGACGACCGTCGACATGCTCGCCGACAAGGTCGACGGCTACTTCGTCCTCGGTCAGAACCCCGCAGTGGGTTCGGCCAACGGCCGCCAGGCGCGGATGGCGATGTCGCACCTCAAGTGGCTCGTCGTCCGCGATCTCAACATGATCGAGACGGCCACCTGGTGGAAGGACGGACCGGAGATCGAGTCCGGCGAGCTACGCACCGAAGACATCGCCACCGAGGTGTTCTTTCTGCCCGCGGCCACACACGTCGAGAAGGCCGGCTCGTTCACCCAGACCCAGCGCATGGTCCAGTGGCGTCACCAGGCCGTCGAGCCACCGGGCCAGTGCCAGAGCGAGATGGACTTCTTCTACGAGCTCGGACGGCGCATCCGCGAACGTCTCGCCGGGTCGACCGACGATCGCGACCGTCCGCTGCTCGACATCACCTGGGACTATCCCCTCGACCAGCACGGCAACCCCGATCCCGAAGCGGTGCTGTCGGAGATCAACGGCTACCACGTGACCGGCCCCGACGCAGGCAAGAACCTCACGTCCTACACCCAGATGCGACGCGACGGCTCGACCGCCGGCGGCTGCTGGATCTACACCGGCGTGTACCCGGGCTCCGACACCGACGGGCCGTCGAACTCCGCCGCCCGCCGGGTCCCGCAGGGCGGTGGCGTTGTCACCCAACACGAGTGGGGCTGGGTGTGGCCCGCGGATCGTCGAATCCTCTACAACCGCGCATCGGCCGACCCCGACGGCCGGCCGTGGAGCGAGCGCAAGCGGTATATGGAATGGGACGCCGACGCCGGTCGATGGGTCGGTCCCGACGTACCCGACTTCCCCGTCGACCTCGCACCCGGCGCCCGACCCGACCCCTCGGTCGGCGGCGTCGAAGCCCTGTGCGGCGACGATCCGTTCGTCATGCAGGCCGACGGCAAGGGCTGGCTCTACGCCCCGCGTGGATTGGTCGACGGCCCACTTCCGACGCACTACGAGCCGCAGGAATCGCCCGTGGTCAACACGCTGTATCCGCAACAGCAGTCGCCCGCGCGGGTCCTGTTCCCCCGCGCGGACAACCTCGACGCGCCGAGCGGCGATGTCCCGGGCTCCGAGGTGTATCCGTTCGTGTTCACCACGTACCGCCTCACCGAGCATCACACCGCCGGCGGCATGAGCCGGTGGTCGCCATACCTCTCGGAGCTGCAACCGGAGATGTTCTGCGAGATCTCCCCCGAACTGGCAGCCGAGCGCGGCCTGACCAACGAGGGCTGGGCGACGATCGTCTCGCCGCGCGGCGCGATCGAGGCACGCGTGCTGGTGACCGACCGCATGATGCCGCTGACCATCAACGGCCGGCAGGTACATCAGGTCGGTCTCCCCTACCACTGGGGCGTCGGTTCCGACGCGGTGGTCAGCGGTGACGCCGCGAACGACCTCATCGGGGTCACACTGGATCCGAACGTCCAGATCCAGGAATCCAAGGTCGGTTCGTGCGACGTCGTCGCCGGACGCCGACCGCAGGGTAGGGCACTGCTCGACCTGGTGCGCACCTACCAGGAGCGAGCCGGGGTCACGGTCGAGACAGACAATCAGCACATCACCGGGAAGGTGGACGAGTAGATGGGGCAACTGTCCGGACCCTCCGACCCCAGTGCCGACGCACACTGGGCCACGCACGAATCCCGGAAGGGGTTCTTCACCGACACGTCGATCTGCATCGGCTGCAAGGCCTGCGAGGTGGCCTGCAAGGAATGGAACTCCAACCCCCGCGACGGCGACCTGGCGCTGACCGGGATGTCGTACGACAACACCGTCGCACTCGGTGCGAGCACCTGGCGGCACGTCGCCTTCATCGAACAGAACTCCGACCGCATCGCCGAGGCCCGCGAATCCGGCCGCATGCTGGTCGGTCTCGGAATGCCCGCCATGCCCGAACCCGAGGGGTCCGGTGGTACTGATCAACCGGTCGGTACCACCCTCCCGGACACCCCCGAGTTCCGCTGGCTGATGTCGTCGGATGTGTGCAAGCACTGCACCCATGCGGGATGCCTCGACGTCTGCCCGACCGGCGCGCTGTTCCGCACCGAGTTCGGCACCGTGGTGATCCAGGACGACGTCTGCAACGGCTGCGGGACGTGCGTCGCGGGATGTCCGTTCGGCGTCGTCGAACGTCGCGCCGACGGCACCGCGGCGCCGACGACGCGTTCCGGCGAGCGCAAGGGTGAACAGCCCGAGGTGCCCAAACGCGGTGTCGCACAGAAGTGCACGCTCTGTTACGACCGCCTGGTCGACGACGAGACGCCCGCGTGTGCCAAGACCTGCCCGACCGCGTCGATCAAGTACGGCGACCACGACGACCTCGTCGACGACGCCCACGCCCGGGTGCGGGCGCTGCACGATCAAGGCATGACCGAGGCGCGGCTGTACGGTGCCAACCCGAATGACGGTGTGGGAGGCACGGGTTCGGTGTTCTTGCTGCTCGACGAACCGGAGGTCTACGGGCTGCCGCCAGACCCGCGGGTGTGCACCGCCGACCTGCCGGCCATGTACAGACGCGCCGGCATCGCCGCGGCCGGGATGCTCGCCGCAGCTGCACTCTCGTTCCTGCGCGGTGGCCGATGACCTCGTCGGAGTTCGATTCGTTCCGCCCGCCGGAGCCGCCCCGGCGGCGCGGGCGGGGGTTCGGTCGTGGCGGTCAACGCAAGCCACGCAAGAACTTCGGGCAGGGCGACGGCAACCGTGAGATGTCGATGGTGCCCGACGCCGAATTCACCTCGTACTACGGACATCCGGTGGTCAAACCGCCGCCCTGGGACGAGAAGGTCGCCGCCTACCTGTTCCTGGGCGGTGTCGCAGGCGGCTCCGGTGTGCTCGCCGCCGGCGCACAGCTCACGGGACGCGATGTGTTGCGCCGCAACGCCCGTCTCGGCGGACTGGGCGCGGTGGGTCTGGGCGCGATCGCACTCGTCGCCGATCTCGGCCGCCCCGACCGTTTTTACAACATGCTGCGGACGTTCAAGGTGACCTCGCCGATGAGCGTCGGCTCGTGGATCCTGTCGGCGTTCAGCGGCGCGCTCGGCGTGGCCGCGGTCGGCGAGATCGACCGGATGTCCGGGGCACGTCTCCCGCTGGGGCCGCTACGTCCGGTGCTTCGCGCCGTCGAGGCCCCGGCCGGGCTGGCGGCGGGTCTCGCGGGACCGCCGCTCGCGGTCTACACCGCGGTGCTGCTCTCCGACACCGCCGTGCCGACCTGGAACGCCATGCACCGCGACCTGCCGTTCGTGTTCGTCAGTTCGGCGAGCCTGGCGTCGAGCGGGCTGGCACTGGTCACCACGCCCACGCGCCAGGCGGCCCCGGCACGCACCCTGGCCGCCATCGGCGTGATCGGCGACCTCACCGCGATGCGACTCATGGAACGCCGGATGGACCCGGTGACGACCGAACCGATGCACGACGGCACCGCCGGAAAGCTGCTGCGGTGGAGTGAGCGGCTGGCCGTGGTCGGCGGCGTCGGCGCCCTCCTCAGCAGCCGGTCCCGGCCGCTGGCCGTCGCGTCGGGACTGGCGTTGCTCGCCGCATCGGCGTGCACACGTTTCGGCGTCTTCGATGCCGGGATCGAATCCGCGAAGAACCCGCGCTACACCATCGAACCGCAAAAACGGCGCCTCGCGGCCCGTCGCGCCGCCGGAATCACCGACGACTCGATCACCACCGGACCGCCCGCGCCCTGAGTGTGGGTAGCGCTTCTGCTCCGTGAGCGCCAGGAGCGTCAGCGCACCGTGATTCCGGAGCCGGCCACCGTCGCCCCGATCACCGGATAGCCCGGCACCTCACCGACCACGAGGAGCCCGCCCGATGTCTGGGCGTCGGCCAGGAACAGCATGTCGTCGTCGGTGATCCCGGCACCGAGGGTCAGGTGCGGCCGCACCCAGTCGAGGTTGCGGCGGGTTCCGCCGGACACGAACCCGTCCCGCAGGGCCTCGGCCGCGCCGCCCACCGCGGGTACCGCGCTGCGGTCGAGCACCGCGCCGACGCCGGAGGCTCGGCACAACTTGTGCAGGTGACCGAGCAGGCCGAATCCGGTGACGTCGGTCGCCGCGCGGGCACCGGCCGCGACCGCGGCCGTCGAAGCGTCGCGATTGAGCGTCGTCATCAGGGCGATCGCCTCGTCGAACACCTCGCCGGTCTGCTTGTGCCGGTTGTTCAGCAGGCCGACGCCGATCGGTTTGGTGAGGGTGATCGGCAGGCCCGCCTCGGCGGCGTCGTTGCGCAGCAGCCGGTCGGGGTGGGCGACACCGGTCACCGCCATGCCGTACTTGGGTTCCGGGTCGTCGATGGTGTGCCCGCCGATGACCGGGCAGCCCGCCGACGTCCCGACGTCGAGACCCCCGCGCAGCACCTCGGTCATCAACTCCATCGGCAGGACACCTCGCGGCCAGCCGACCAGGTTGATCGCGACGACGGGGGTACCGCCCATCGCGTAGATGTCGGACAGCGCGTTCGCGGCGGCGATGCGGCCCCAGTCGTAGGGATCGTCGACGACGGGGGTGAAGAAGTCGGCGGTGGAGAGCACCGCGAGGTCGTCACGGACGCGCACGGCCGCGGCGTCGTCCCCGGCGTCGAGCCCGACGATGACGTCGTCACCGACCTGGCCGGTCAGCCCGGCGACCGCCTGCTCGAGCTCGCCCGGCGGGATCTTGCACGCGCACCCGCCACCGTGGGCGTAGCCGGTGAGTCGGACGGGAGCATCATCATGCACAGTCACCGTGCCGAGGGTAGCCCTCACGCAATCAGACGTGTCCCCGACCGCGGATCGCTACCATCGGGCACATGAGGCAGGCAGACGGCGAGTACTACGTCACCGCAGACGAGTTACAGGCGTTCTGGGAGTCGGGTCACGACTACTGGTACATGCGGGAGGACGGTTCCACCGACCTGTATGGCGACGAACTCGACATCACCCACGGCTGGCCCATCTTCCTGATGAAGCGGGACGACGACTGGTTTGCGAAGTGGGACGGCGATTTTCGACGAGCGGTCGAGGATGATCTCAATCCGAAGCTGATCCGCCACTTCGAGGAGCTGATCACCCAGGGGAACTGGCCGCACCAGCAGGACTGACGGTTCTCGCCGTCGGATACGTTGGACAGCGCAGGGAGGCGTATGGGTCCTGGTGGGCTCCCCGGTCTTCAAAACCGGTGAGGTCGAGTATCTCGGTCTGGCGGGTTCGATTCCCGTCCGCCTCCGCCACCCACCGCCGGCTGAGCCGGTGACGAGCGAAGCGAGGAGCCGTGTCGAAGCCCCCCGTCGCCGACCCGCGTCGCCGCATTCCTCGCACCGATGCCCTGCTGTCGCTGCCCGCCGCGATCGACGCGCGAAAGCGGCTGGGCGACGGGACGGTTCGCGACACCATCCGTGCCGCCCAGGACGCCGCGCGGCGCGGTGAACTGCCGCCCGACGAGGTCGAGCAGGCGGTCGTCGACGCACTCTCCGGTCACCGCGCGTCCTCGGCACGCCCGGTGCTGAACGCCACCGGCGTCGTCGTGCACACCAATCTGGGTCGGGCGCCACTATCCCCCACCGCACTCGAAGCAGTGGTCGCAGCATCGGGCTATGTGGATGTGGAACTCGATCTCGGAACCGGGACGCGGTCGAAGCGCGGGGCGGCCACCCGCGCGGCGCTCGTGCGCGCGTGTCCCGCCGCCGGAGATGCGTTGATGGTCAACAACGGTGCCGCCGCGCTGGTGCTCGCGACGACCGCGCTGGCTGCCGGCCGGGCGGTGGTGATCAGCCGTGGCGAGATGATCGAGATCGGTGCCGGCTTCCGGCTCACCGAGCTGATCGCGTCGACCGGCGCACGGCTGCACGAGGTCGGTACGACCAACCGGACCCATGCACGCGATTACGCCGACGCCCTCGCCTCGGACGACGTCGGTGCCGTCCTCAAGGTCCACCCCAGCAATTTCCGCCTGGAGGGTTTCACCAGCGACACCTCGCTAGCCGAATTGCGCGACCTCGGCCGGGCGCACGACGTGCCCGTCGTCGCCGACATCGGCAGCGGCCTCCTGCGCCCAGACCCGCTGCTGCCCGACGAGCCGGACGCGACGACGACACTAAAATCCGGTGCCGATCTGGTGATCGCGAGCGGCGACAAGCTCCTGGGCGGACCGCAGGCCGGACTCCTCCTCGGTGATCCAACCCTCGTGCAGCGGTTGGCGAAACACCCTCTGGCGCGGGCGGTTCGCGCGGACAAGCTCGCACTCGCCGCCATGGAGGCCACCGTCGGCGGGCCACGGCCGCCGGTCTGGGAGTACCTCCATGCCGACTCCGAGAACCTTCGTGTACGCACTGAATCCCTGGCTGCTGCACTCGGTTTCCCGGTCGTCGCACACGACGGGCGGGTAGGTGGCGGTGGCGCACCCGGCGTGCCGCTACCCGGGTGGGCGGTGCGGCTCCCGGTCGCCGCGGCCGAACGCCTCCGCCTCGGCGATCCCGCCGTGCTGCCCCGCGTCCACGACGACGCATGTCTCGTCGACGTGCGGTGCGTCCCCGAGGCCGACGACCCGCGACTCCTCGCCGCGATCGTGCAGGCCCTGGACGAACTGTGATCCCCGAATCATGAAGTTCAGCGCATGAAGTACTGCTCATGAAATACGTGGTCGCCACCGCCGGACACGTGGACCACGGCAAGTCCACACTGGTGCGGGCTCTGACCGGCATCGAACCGGACCGGTGGGAGGAGGAACGACGCCGCGGCCTGACCATCGACCTCGGCTTCGCCTGGACGACACTGCCTTCCGGCGCCGATGTGGCTTTCGTCGACGTCCCCGGTCACGAGCGGTTCATCCCGAACATGTTGGCCGGCCTGGGACCTGCGCCGGTCGTCCTGTTCGTCGTGGCCGCCGACGAGGGGTGGCGTGCCCAGTCCGACGACCACCGCGACGCCATCGCCGCACTCGGCATCCAATCCGGGGTGCTCGTCATCACCCGCGCCGACCGGGCATCGGCTGATCGCATCCGCGAGGTGATCGACGAAGCGCGACACCGGCTGGGCGACACCGGTCTTGCCCATGTCCCCGCGGTGGTGGTGTCCGCAATCGACCACTCCGGCATCGACGAGTTGCGCACGACCCTCGATGATGTTCTCGCGCAGTCACCTTCGCCACCGTCCTCCGGTCGTGTGCGGTTCTGGGTCGACCGGGTGTTCACCCGCACCGGGGCCGGTACGGTCGTCACGGGCACCTTGGCGTCGGGAACGATCTCGGTCGGCGACACCCTGGAACTACATACTCCCCACGGCGGCCGCCGGGTCGATGTTCGCGGATTGCAAAGCGAGGGCACGACTCTCGCGACCGCCGGTCCGGTCAGCCGGGTCGCGGTCAACCTCCGCGGTGCGGGTGTCGACGACGTCGCGCGCGGTGACGCGCTCGTGACTCCGGGCGCCTGGCACGCGTCCGCCCTCATCGACCTACGACGCGCGAGCGGCACGCCGTTCGACGAGGCCCCCGAGCACCTGATCGCCCACATCGGCACGGCCGCGGTACCGGTGCGCGTGCGACCGCTCGACCCCGATCATGGCCGACTCACGCTCGCCCACGCTCTCCCGCTGTCGAACGGAGACCGGGTGGTACTGCGTGATCCCGGGCAGCGGATCGTCGGCGGCGGCGTCGTCCTGCACCCCGATCCGCCGCCACTGAATCGCCGGGGTGACGCCGCACGTCGAGCGGCAATCCTGGCGGCCGCGACCGACGGCGCGGGAGCTGCCGAGGAGGTCATGCGACGGGGCGCGGTGCGCGTCGCCGATCTCGCGCGACTCGGTCTCGTCGGCGACGCGGACTCCGCACCCCGGTCCGTCCGCGTGATCGACGGATGGTGGGTCGCCGAGGAGTCACTCGCGGCCTGGGCCGGACGACTACACACCTCCGTTCTCGAGCTGCACGAGCGGGACCCGTTGTCCGCGGGCATGTCCGCGGCGGGAGCGCCCGCACTGTTGGGTCTGCCGGACTCGGCGTTGCTGGACGCCGTCGTCGCCGAGGCGGGTCTCGCGTCATCCGATGGCCATCTGTCGGTGCCCGGCCACATCCCCTCCCTCGGCGACGCCGAGGACGCGGTCCGCGCCTTGGAGCGACGTCTCACCGACCAACCGTTTCGTGCTCCCGAGGCCGACGACCTCAGCACACTCGGACTGGGCGCCAAGGAACTGGCCGCAGCCGAGCACACGGGACGAGTGCTCCGGTTACGCGACGGGGTCGTGCTGTTGCCGGCCGCCCCAGCCATGGCGATGCGCATCCTCGCCTCGCTCGATCAACCGTTCACCACCAGTGCCGCCCGTCAGGCGCTGGGAACCACTCGGCGCGTGGTGATCCCGCTGCTCGAGTATCTCGACTCCCGCAGGTGGACCCGCCGCATCGACGCCGGGCACCGCGAGGTCGTGCGGTGAACTCGACGCGAGGCGGCTCGACGGACTCGTCCGAGTCAGCTGCCGGACGGCGGCCCCGGCACCATGAGGTCGAACATGCGCCGAAGACAGTGCCCGAGCTCGAGATCGTCTCGTCGGAGCCACATCTCGTGTGCAGCAGATGATCCGGCGATGACCGCGTACGCCACCGCGGTCGGGTACGCGTCGTCGCCACGACCGGCGGCACGCGTCCGGACGTGGTCGGCGATGACCGTCCGCCACTGCCGATAGACGACGTTCGCCTGCGCCTGCACTGCGGGCACGGTGAGAATGAGTTGCGCCCGATGACGCGCCCACCGCTCTTCGGCTCGTCCGTGATCGATCGCCGTGATGAACGCTTCGGTCACCGTCAGGTGGGGTGGCGTGTCGGTGGACGCCGCTGCGACGAGCCGGCGGAAGTGATCGAGTTCGGCCGCCGACTCGACCCACACCACGTCGGCCTTCGTCGGAAAGTAGCGAAAGAAGGTCCGGCGGCTGACTCCCGCCGCATCGGCGATGTCGCCCACACTCGTCTTCTCGAAGCCGCGCTCGAGGAACAATTCCTGTGCTCGTGCGGCGAGCTCATGCGCGCTGGTCGTGGCGGGACGGCCGCCCCGGTCGACGCGCACCTCCTCAGACCGTGCGGTTTCCATGCCCGCCATCGTGTCACCCCCGCCTGCCGCGGACGCCTGACACCGGAAAAGTCGGTTTTGGCACCGTTATGGCACGCTGTGACATATCGTCACCGGTGAGACGTGCATCACTCGTCGCACGTCGTGTCGAAGGGATCACCATGGGCAAACTCGAGGGCAAGGTCGCCTTCATCACCGGAGCCGCACGCGGTCAGGGACGCAGTCACGCGATACGCCTGGCCCAGGAGGGCGCGGACATCATCGCGGTCGATGTCTCCCAGCAGGTCGAGACCGTCCCCTACGACACCGCCCGCCCGGGCGACCTCGAGGAGACCGTGCGCGAGGTGGAGGCACTCGACCGCCGGATCATCGCCACCGAGGCCGACGTGCGTGACCTGTCCGCGCTGAAGCAGGCCGCCGACGACGGGGTGGCACAGCTCGGCCGCATCGACATCGTCCTCGCCAACGCCGGTATCAGCACCATGGCGCCCACTCTCGAGATGGACGAGACCATGTGGCAGACCATGATCGACATCAACCTGACCGGAGTGTGGAAGACCGTTCGCGCGGCGGCACCACACATCGTCGCCGGTGGGCGCGGCGGCTCGATCGTCCTGACCAGTTCACTCGCCGCGATGTGGGCCAACGAGAACATCGCGCACTACTCCGCGGCCAAGGCAGGACTGATCGGCATGATGCAGGTCCTCGCGAAAGAGTTGGCGCCGCAGAGTATTCGCGTGAACACGGTGCACCCGACCACGGTGGCGACCGAGATGATCCTCAACGACGCCACCTACAAACTCTTCCGTCCCGACATCGAGCAACCCACCCGGGCCGATTTCGAGGAAGCCGCCCGAGAATTGAACAGGCTGCCGGTGTCGATGGTTGAACCGGTCGACATCTCGAACGCGGTCCTCTACCTCGTCTCCGACGACGGTCGCTATGTCACCGGGACCACCCACGTCGTCGACGCCGGCGGACGACTGTAGAGGGGGCATCGACATGGGACTTCTCGACGGCAAGACCGTACTGATCACCGGCGGAGCCCGCGGCCAGGGTCGCGCGCACGCGCTCACCTCCGCCCGCGAGGGCGCGGACGTCATCCTGCTCGACATCACCCGGCAGCTCGACTCCGTCGAATATCCGCTGGCCACAGCCGATGACATGACCGAAACCGTGCGCCAGGTCGAAGCGCTCGACCGGCGGGCTCTGACCTTCGACGCCGACGTCCGCGATCAGACGCAACTCGACGACGCGGTGGCCGCGGGGATCACCGAGTTCGGCAAGATCGACGTCCTGATCGCCAACGCCGGCATCTGGACCCGCGCCCCGTTCTGGGAGATGTCCGAACAGATGTGGTCGGACATGATGGATGTCAACCTCACCGGGGTGTGGAAGTCCGCCAAAGCCGTTGCACCGCACATGATCGAGCGACAGAGCGGATCGATCGTCATCACCTCGTCGGTGAACGGACTCGAACCCGGCATGAACTACGCGCACTACGTGGCCACGAAACATGGCGTGATCGGGCTGATGAAGAACATCGCGCTGGAGCTCGCGCCGCACGGAATTCGCTGCAACTCCATCAATCCGGGCGCGATCCGTACCCCGATGACCGATCAGCAGGGCGCGTGGGACATGTTCGCCGGCCACGAGGGCGGCACCCCCGACGACCTGATCGAGGGCGGATATCACTTCCACGCACTCAAGGGGCACTCGTTCATGCCACCCGAGGTGATCGCGAACACCGCCCTGTATCTGAACTCGGACCTGGCAGCTTCTGTCACGGGCGTGACCATCCCGGTGGATGCCGGTCACCTTCTCCTCACCGGGGTCAACCAGGAACCGGTCAGGTGACCTCACTTCGGCCGATGGAAACACATGGCCTCGCGGCGATCCGGGCACGGATCGCCGCCGAGGTCGTCGGCCGCGATCGCGAACTCGACCTCGTCCTGGCCGCGGTGGCCGCAGGCCGGGACCTGATCCTGGAAGGCCCACCGGGAACATCCAAGAGCACACTGCTGCGCTCGATCACCGCCGACTGGGGCATCCCACTCGTCCTGGTGGAGGGCAATGCCGACCTGACTCCCGGACGCCTGGTGGGGCACCACAACCCGGCGCGGGTCTTGCGCGAGGACTACTCCCCCGACAACTTCGTCGACGGCCCGCTCATCGAGGCCATGCGCGCCGGCGGGTTCCTCTATGTCGAGGAGTTCAACCGCGCGCCGGAGGACACCATCGACACTCTGCTCACCGCGATGGCCGAGCGGACCATCACCGTCCCGCGCGTCGGCACCATCGCCGCCCAGCCAAGTTTTCGCATCGTGGCGTCGATGAATCCCTTCGACAATGTCGGCACCACGCGCCTGTCGACCTCGGTCTACGATCGCATGTGCCGGCTGGTCGTCGACTATCAGGACGACGCGGCGGAGCGCGAGATCGTCTCGCGCAGGACAGAATTGTCGTCGGCGAGAGTGGTCGCGGATGCCGTCACCGTCACCCGCGACACCCGTCGACACGACGCCGTCCGTCAGGGCAGCAGCGTACGCGGAGCGATCGACACCGCACTCCTCGCGCACCAGCTGTGCGAGATGCGCGGCATCGCCGTCCCGGTCGACGACGCGGTCGAACCGCCACGCGACCTGCCGTCGGCGTACACCGCCACCTTCCTCGACGCCATGCAGGTTGCCCTGTCCGGGCGGATCCATCTCGACGACGTCGCGTTCACCACCGCCGAACAGGTGCTCGGCGAGATCTGGCAGAACCACTTCCTACTGGCGCCGGCGGCGGCCGACCCGGGTTGAAGAGCGGTCGACGCCGATTCACCGCTCCGGCGCGATTCGGTCAGCACTCAACCCCGTCGACGGAAGCCACTGCGGCGCAGACCCAAACAGCTGTCGGAAAGCCCGATGCTGTTCGAGCCCGCGGGCCGCGGCGGCGCCGTCGTCCCGATCGGTCGACGTGGACGTGCCCGGGACGTGCCCCGCGGGACCTCGGGTGCGGTCGTCGCGGTCACCGATGACGCAGGTACCCGTGACGACGATTCCCCTGCAGCACAGACCGACCCGGTCGCGCGAGAGCGGGCGATCGGACTCGCCAGACGACTCCGACTCGCACGTCCCGTGGAGACACGGAACGCACGCCGCAGCGCCAACGGTGTACTCACGACCCAGCGTTGGCGGGGTGGCTCCGATGAGCTCGATCTCGACGCGACCCTCGAGGCACTCATCGGCAACCCGATTCCTGAGGACGACGACATCCGCGTGCGCGAGCGCGTCCGGCGCCGACGCTCCATCGTGCTGGCGGTCGACGTGTCCGGCTCCACCCGCGGCGAGCAGGTCCGCACCGCGGCCGCGACAGCCGGCGCACTCGCCGGTGAACTCGGTCGCGACGACCTCGCCGTCATCGCCTTCTGGTCCGACGCCGCGCTCATCGTCCCTCTCGGCCGACCGGTCACCACCGAACATCTCGTCGATGAACTCCTCGCACTGCCCGCACAGGGCCTGACCAACGTGGCCTTCCCGCTGCAGACCGCCCTCGACCAGTTGGCCGGCACACCTTCCGCCGACGCTCGCGTGATCCTGTTGAGCGACTGCGTCCACAACGCCGGACCCGACCCCCGGGACGCGGCCGGTCGGTTACCCCGCGTCGACGTGCTGCTCGACATCTCCGGTGAACACGACGCCGAACTCGCACAAGACCTGGCGCTCATCGGCCGGGGCCGGTGCCGGCCGATCCGGGACCACCACGACGTGGTGCCCGCCCTCCAGGCGATCTTCGCCTAGGCGGTGGCGGGCAACCGCCCCTACCACACGGCACCGACAGAATTTGATCACTCAGTTCCGTTGCACACCAACACTTTCGGCGTTGCCAGACGACCCAGGTCGTGTACACTCGAAAGCACATTCGCATCAACGGTTCTCGGGGGAGGTGACCGTCATGACAGATACCCAACGACACGATGGCACCGGCGTGCCGTCCCCTGGTGCGGTCGAGCTGGTGGCCGAGCTGCATGCGATTCTCGACAAATTGCAGACTGTGGACCTGTCGCCGTGCACCGATACTGAGTTGGCCGACGTGGCAGCCGATACCGAACGTGCCATCGCACGCCTGACCGTTGCCGGTGACCGGCAGATCGATCAAGTCGAGGCCCGCGACCTCCCCCGCAAGACCGGCTGCCGCACGCTCATGCAGTTCATGACCCACCGACTGCGGGTGTCGAACCCGATGCGCCGGCGTAAGCAGATGGACGCCACCGCCACCCGCACCAGCCTCGGCGGTGAAATCTTGGAGCCCGAACACCCTTGCCTGGCTGAGGCATTCGCGCGAGGCACCGTCGGCACCGCACACGACCAAGCCGCCCTCGACGTCCTCGACCGCATCCCCGGCACCATCGACCACGACGTGAAAGTCGCTGCCGAACGGCAGATGGCCGAAATCGCCGAAGCCCACACCCCCGCCGACATCACCCAATTGGGCGCGCGCTTGTTGGCCCATCTCGACCCCGACGGCACCCTGGCCGACGACACCGACCAGAAACGACGCCGCGGCCTGTGGATCGGACGCCAACGCGCCGACGGCACCGCCACCATCTCCGGCACCCTCACTCCCGCACTCCACGCCCGACTCACGATGATGTTCGCCGTCTGGGGCAAACCCGGACTCAACAACCCCGACGACCCCGCCTCACCCCAGGGTCCGGCCGGCACCGCCGACCCCGACGCGCTGGCCACCGCCGCCGACCGTGACCAACGCACCCCCGCCCAGACAAATCACGACGCCCTCGATGCCGCACTCACCGCCGGCTTTTCAGACGGGATTCTCGGAACGTCGCACCGCGGCCTGCCCGCCCATCTGATCATCAAAGCCGATCTGGGCGACCTGATCCGCGAAGCCGGGCTCGCCACCACCGCCACCGGCACCCTGCTCCCGATCCCCGACCTGATCGCGATGGCCGGGGACATCCAGCCGTGGCTCGCGATCTTCAAAGATCACACCGCCGTGCCACTGTACTTCGGGCGCGGGAAACGTTTGGCAACCCGCGAACAACGTCTCGTCTCCTTCGCCCGCCCCGACGGCGAAGTCTGTTCCGCACCCGGCTGCGATCAGCCCGCCACCCAGATCGAACTCCATCACGCCCAGAAGGATTGGGCCAAGGGCGGTCTCACCGATATCGACGACCTCGCACCGGCGTGCCCGCGACACAACCGCATGGTCGGTGATCAGCCCGGCCAGTACGCCACCCGGATCGAACGGTCCGGACCCGACGAAGGCCGCTGCGTCTGGCGACTCAACGCCGAACCCGGCGCACCCCCCAACCCCGAACACATCAACCGCCGACCCGACATACCCCGGCGGTTCGCAGAACATCTGAACACCGTGCGCACCGAGATCTACGGACCGACCACCCTTCGTGACGCGCCCTCCGCAAGCTCCGGGCGCTCCTCAGGGAGCAGGGGGCCCGACGATCAAGCACGCCAATCATGGCTGACAATCAGCCACGTCATCGACGTCCGACCACCCCGACCCGGACCACCCTCACCCCGGCCCTCTCTCGTCGAAGCACACCTCATGGAGCTACTCGCCACCCTTTGAACCATGCACAACGACAAAGGGACCCATCCCGAAGGATGGGTCCCCTGTCTTGCGATGGACTCTGTCTCGCGATGAACTGTGACGAGCTGAGATCAGCCGAGTACCAACGACTCTCCGTCGGCACTGACGTTGACCGGCACCACGTCACCGTCGCGGATGTCTCCGGCGAGCAGTTGCTTGGCGAGCTGGTCACCGATGGCCTGCTGCACCAACCGGCGCAGTGGGCGCGCACCGTACAGCGGGTCGAATCCACGTGCGCCCAGCCATTCCTTGGCCTTGAGCGACACCTCGAGGTCGAGGCGACGCTGCGCGAGGCGCTTCTTGAGCTGGCCGAGCTGGATGTCGACGATCGACACCAGTTCCTCCGGGCTCAGGGCATCGAAGATCACCACATCGTCGAGACGGTTGATGAACTCCGGCTTGAACGCCGACCGCACCGCCATCATCACCTGGTCCTTGTCGCCACCCGCACCGAGGTTCGAGGTGAGGATCAGGATGGTGTTGCGGAAGTCCACCGTCCGGCCCTGGCCGTCGGTCAGTCGGCCTTCGTCCAGCACCTGCAGCAGTATGTCGAAGACGTCCGGGTGGGCCTTCTCGATCTCGTCGAACAGGACCACCGTGTACGGACGACGCCGCACCGCCTCGGTCAGCTGGCCGCCGGCCTCGTACCCGACGTAACCGGGCGGGGCACCGACGAGCCGTGCGACGCTGTGCTTCTCGCCGTACTCACTCATGTCGATGCGGACCATCGCCCGCTCGTCGTCGAACAGGAACTCGGCGAGCGCCTTGGCGAGCTCGGTCTTGCCGACACCGGTGGGGCCGAGGAACATGAAGGAACCGAGCGGCCGGTTCGGGTCGGCGACGCCTGCGCGGGCACGACGCACCGCGTCGGACACCGCCTGCACCGCGTCCTTCTGGCCGATGACCCGGTGTCCCAGTTCCTCTTCCATGCGCAGCAGCTTGGCGGTCTCGCCCTCGAGCATGCGTCCGGCCGGGATTCCGGTCCACGCCGACACGACCTGGGCCACATCGTCGGGTCCGACCTCCTCCTGCAACATCACGTCCTGCGACGGATCGGTGCCGGTCTTCTCGATCGCGGCCTCGAGTTCCTTCTCCAGTCCGGGGATCGTGCCGTACCGCAGCTCGGCAGCCCGTCCGAGGTCACCGTCGCGCTCGGCCCGATCCGCCTCGCCGCGAAGCCGTTCCAGCTCCTCCTTGAGGTCGCGGACCGCGTCGATCGCGGTCTTCTCCGACTGCCACCGGGCGGAGAGCTCGTTGAGCTTCTCCTTCTGGTCGGCCAGCTCGGCGCGCAGCTTCTCGAGCCGCTCCTTCGACGCCGCGTCGGTTTCCTTCTCCAAGGCGACCTCCTCGACCTCGAGACGGCGGACGATCCGCTCGACCTCGTCGATCTCGACGGGGCGCGAGTCGATCTCCATCCGCAACCGCGACGCGGCCTCGTCGACGAGGTCGATGGCCTTGTCGGGCAGGAAGCGCGAGGTGATGTACCGGTCGGACAGCGTTGCGGCAGCGACCAGTGCGGAGTCGGTGATGCGCACACCGTGGTGCACCTCGTACCGGTCCTTGAGGCCGCGGAGGATGCCGATGGCATCTTCGACCGACGGCTCACCGACGTACACCTGCTGGAATCGACGCTCGAGTGCGGCGTCCTTCTCGATGTACTTGCGGTACTCCTCGAGGGTCGTGGCACCGACCAGGCGCAGCTCACCGCGGGCGAGCATCGGCTTGATCATGTTGCCGGCGTCCATCGCGGAATCGCCTGTCGCACCGGCACCCACGATCGTATGCAGCTCGTCGATGAAGGTGATGACCTGTCCGGCCGACCCCTTGATCTCGTCGAGCACGGCCTTCAGGCGCTCCTCGAACTCGCCTCGGTACTTCGCGCCGGCGACCATCGATCCCATGTCGAGGGAGATGACGGTCTTGTTGCGCAACGACTCCGGCACGTCGCCGGCGACGATGCGCTGGGCGAGGCCTTCGACGATGGCGGTCTTGCCGACACCGGGCTCACCGATGAGGACCGGGTTGTTCTTGGTCCGTCGGCTGAGCACCTGTACGACGCGCCGGATCTCGGTGTCGCGGCCGATGACCGGGTCGAGCTTGCCCTCGCGGGCGGCCGCGGTCAGATCGGTCGAGTACTTCTCGAGAGCCTGGTAGGTCGATTCGGGATCCTCGGAGGTGACCCGCGCACTGCCGCGCACGGCGACGAATGCCTCGCGCAGAGCCTGCGGAGTCGCACCGAGGTTGTGCAGCAATTTGGCGACATCGGAGTCACCGGTCGCCAGACCGACGACGACGTGCTCGGTCGAGACGTACTCGTCGTCGAGTTCACCAGCCAGCTGCTGGGCTGCGGTGATGGCCGCGATCGATTCACGGGATAGTTGAGGCGTCGAGCTGGCGCCGGACACCGTCGGCATGCGATCGACCAATGCCTGGGCCTGCGCCTGAACGCTCGACGGGTCCACGCCCACTGCCTTCAGCAGTGGCGACGCGATGCCGTCGGACTGATCGAGCAGTGCCACCAGGATGTGGGCCGGTCGCACGTCGGGGTTTCCAGCGCTGGCCGCCGCCTGCACAGCAGCGCTCAATGCTTGCTGCGTCTTGGTGGTGGGGGTGAAGCTGTCCACTCGCGTGCACCTTTCTCTTTAGTCCAACAGGCTCAAGTATGAGCCATACGCGGTCTACAACGCCAACAGAGTTGAGTCCATTCCGCTCATGTTAACTGGGCATGTGATCTGCATCACTCCTTCCCGCGTCGGCGAGCAGGTCCGCTCTCCGCGCGTATCCGACCTCCGGCAGCGTCGATGGGCACTATTGATGCATGACCGCAGACAGCTCCGCACCGGAGAACGCGACACCGTCCGATTCTGACGCGGACTCAGCAGTGATCTTCGTACTCTTCGGGTCGACCGGCGACCTCGCCAAGCGGATGGTCCTGCCGTCGCTGTACGAACTCCACCGCCGCGATCTGCTCCCCCGCGGGTGGCAGCTCATCGGCAACGGGCGGGGCGACCGCACTGACGACGAGTTCCGACAGCACGTCAAGGATGCGATCGAGGAGTTCGGTGCGGACGGGTCGGGCTCGTCGGACGAGTGGAAGTCGTTCGCCGAGACCATCCGGTTCGCCGGCGGCGGGTTCACCGCGGACGACCCCGGCCGTCTGCTGGAGGTGATCGACGCCGCCCGCAACGCCGTCGGGGACACCGCTCAGCTGGTCCACTACCTCGCCCTCCCGCCCACCACTTTCGTCGACTACACGAAAGCCATTGCCGCGCATGGTCTCGCGAAGGGTTCGCGGGTCGTCTACGAGAAGCCGTTCGGGACGTCTCCCGACGGATTCCGGGCACTCGACGAAGCGGTGCACGAATCCCTCGACGAGAAGCAGATCTACCGGATCGACCACTTCCTCGGGAAGGAGAGCACCCAGAACCTGCACGTCCTGCGTTTCGCCAACGGACTGTTCGCCGGGGTGTGGAACCGCGAGCACGTGGCCGAGGTCCAGATCGACGTCCCGGAGACCCTCGACATCGCCGACCGCGCCGCGTTCTATGACGCCACCGGGGCCTTCCTGGACATGATCGTCACGCACCTGTTCCAGGTGGCGGCCGAGGTCGCCATGGAACCTCCGGCGTCGCTCGGCGCCGACGACCTGCTCGACGCGCGGGAGTCGGTCATCGCGGCCTTCCGTCCGCTCGACCCCGCCGAAGTGGTCTACGGCCAGTACGAGGGGTATCGCGACACCGAGGGGATTCCGGACGATTCCACCACCGAGACGTTCGCGGCAGTCCGCCTGTGGGTCGACACCGACCGCTGGCACGGCGTCCCGTTCCTGCTCCGGACCGGCAAGATGCTCGACCACAGCGCACAGCGACTCAGTCTCGTGTTCCGCGCCCCCAGCGACGGCCCGCTGACCGATACCCCGGAGGACGGCACCGTGCTGACCTTCGACCTGGCCGGTGACGGTGCCATCGATCTGGCCGTCACCGTCAAGGAACCGGGTTCGGGCACCGACCTGTCCGTCGCGCACATGACCGAACAGCTCGACGAGGTGGCCGACGGCCTGTCGCCGTACGCGCGGCTCATCGTCGACGTGCTGCGCGGTGACCGGTCGCTGTTCACCCGGCCCGACGGCCTCGCCCACGTGTGGGAGGTGGCCGCGCCGGTGCTGGACAATCCGCCTGCGCCGCAACCGTATGCGGCCGGATCGACCGGTCCCGCGGCCGCCGACGACCTGTGCGGCGGGTCCGGCTGGATCTGAGGCGCGCCGGCTCTATTCGCCGAGGCGCCGATCGAGATTGATGGCCGCGCTGATGAGGGCGAGGTGGGTGAACGCCTGCGGCATGTTCCCGAGTTGTTCGCCGGTGAGGCCGACCTGCTCGGCGTACAGGCCGAGATGATTGGCGTGGGTGAACATCTTCTCCAACGCCAGCCGGGCGTCGCCGAGCCGGCCGGTCCGGGTGAGCGCTTCGACGTACCAGAACGAGCAGAGCGAGAACGTCCCCTCGGCCCCGTCGAGGCCGTCGTGCCCGCCGTCGGTGTCGTACCGGAACACCAGGGAGTCGCTCACGAGTTCTTCCTCGATCCGCTCGAGGGTGCGGACGAAGCGCTCATCGGTGGGTGACAGCAACTTCACGGCGGGGATCAGCAGCAGCGCCGCATCCAGACGGTCGGAGTCGAGGGTCTGGACGAACGCCCCCACCTCGTCGTTCCAGCCGCGCTCCATGATCTGCACGAAGATGTCGTCGCGCGCCTTCATCCAGCCGGCGATGTCGCCGGGTAGTCCGCGCTGCCGGCTCATCCGGATCATCCGCTCGAGGGCCACCCACGACATCACTCGCGAGTAGACATAGTCCTGCGGCTTGCTGCGCACCTCCCAGATGCTCTGGTCCGGACGGTCCCAGTTGTCGACGAGCCACCCGGCCACCGTGCACAGATGGGTCCAGGCCCCGTACGAGATCCCCGGTCCGTATTTGTTGTAGAGGTACACCGAGTCGATGAGCTCACCGTAGATGTCGAGCTGGAGTTGATCGGCGGCGGCGTTTCCGATCAACACCGGGGAGGTTTGCCGGTAGCCCTCCCAGTGGTCGAGTTCGGTCTCCTTCGGTGGTGGATCCCCGTCGAGGGTGTACATCAATCGCAGCGGCCCCAGATCTCCCGACTCGTCGGCACCGTCGTCGAAGCGGCATGTCAGCCAGTCCATGAACGCACCGGCCTCGTCGGTGAAACCCAACCGGAGCAAGGCATACAGCGTGAACGCCGCATCGCGGATCCACACGTAGCGGTAGTCCCAGTTCCGTTCGCCACCGATCTCCTCGGGAAGCGCGGCGGTCACCGCCGACACCACTGCCCCGGACGGTTCGTGCGTCAGCAGTTTGAGTGTGAGCGCCGACCGATGCACCATCTCCCGCCACCGGCCGGTGTACGACGACCTCGACACCCAGTCCTGCCAGAAGGCGACCGTCGCGGCGACGACGGCGGGCGAACTGTCGTGGTCGAGAAGCTCGTCGTCGACGGGGTCGGGCGCGAGGACGAACGTGACGCACTCGCCGGTTTCGACGGTGAAATCGGCCTGCGCATCCCGGTCGTCCATCGTGTCGACATCGACCGTCGAGACGAGATGCAGCACCAAGCCGTCGGTCTCGAAGCGAACCCGACGCCCGTCCTCGACGACCAGCTTGTGTGCCTCACGGCCGTAGTCGAATCGCGGTGCGATCGTCACGCGAAATCGGACGGAACCCCGGACACAGGAGATCCGACGGATGATCCGCGTCCGGTGGTCGGGGTCGTGTGGTCTCGCGATCGGCATCAGGTCCTGCACCTCGGCGACGCCGTCCTCGCTCAGGTAGCGGGTGACGAGCACGTTGGAGTCGGGCAGATAGAACTGGCGCGTGGTGACGTCGCCGTCCACCGGTTCCACCGTCCAGGCGCCGCCTCGTCCGGCGTCGAGCAACGAGCCGAAGACGCTCGGCGAGTCGAATCGCGGACAGCAGAACCAGTCGATCCGCCCATCCACCCCCACGACGGCCGCCGTCCGCAGGTCACCGATCACACCGTGATCGGCGATCGGTAGGTAGTCGCCGGTAGCGTCGGCCGTCGTGGCGCCGTCGCATCGGGGAGTCGGATTCGCGTCCTCGCCGGATTCGGTCGGGGTGCTCATGGCGGCCATTCGTCGCCTGGCCCCTCCCGGATGGGCCGGCCACATTCGATCGGGTTCGCGATTCCGGCCAACTGGAACACCCCGATATCGGACACTCGGATCCAGAATCACCCTCGACCGAAGGACGCACCCGTTGACGACAAGCGACGTGAGCACGAGCACGGCAGACGACGCCGCCACCATCTTCGCCGACGCCAAGGCCTACACCGACGAGCCGCGCCTGTACGCGGCGATGGCATATCTGCGGGCACACGATCCGGTACCGCGCGTCGACCACGGGCCCTACCGACCGTTCTTCGCCGTCACCAAGCACGCCGACATCATGGACATCGAGCGCGACAACACCCTGTGGCTGAGTGAACCGCGGCCCGTGCTGACCACCGCTGCCGCCGACGATGTCGCACGGGCGCAGCTGGAATCCGGTGCGGGCCTGCGCACCCTGATCCACATGGACGATCCGCACCACCGCAAGGTCCGCGCGATCGGCGCCGATTGGTTCCGGCCGAAGGCCTTGCGCGACCTGCAGACCCGCGTCGACGAGCTCGCCAAGCGCTACGTCGACCGGATGCGCGACATCGGACCGGAATGCGACTTCGTCGAGGAGGTCGCGGTCGGTTTCCCGCTGTACGTGATCCTGTCGCTGCTCGGCCTGCCCGAAGAGGACTTCCCGCGGATGCACCAGCTGACGCAGGAGTTGTTCGGCGCCGACGACGTCGAATACCGCCGAGGGGCGACTCTCGAGGAGCGGATGGCGACGCTGCTGGACTTCTTCGCCTACTTCAACGAGCTGACCGCTTCCCGGCGCGCTCACCCCACCGACGATCTGGCCTCGGCCATCGCCAACGGCCTCATCGACGGGGAACCCCTGTCCGACGTCGACACCGCGTCGTACTACGTGATCGTGGCGAGTGCGGGCCACGACACCACCAAGGACGCCATCTCCGGCGGTCTCCGGGCGCTGATCGAGAATCCCGCCGAGCTCGACCGTCTCCGCCGCGAACCCGAGCTCATCGGCACCGCGGTCGAGGAGATGATCCGGTGGACCACGCCGGTCAAGGAGTTCATGCGCACCGCCGCCGCGGACACCTCGGTCCGCGGTGTACCGATCGCGAAGAGTGAATCCGTCTATCTCGCTTACACTTCGGGCAACCGGGACGAGGAGGTCTTCGACGATCCACACACCTTCGACGTCGGCCGCTTCCCCAACAAACACCTGTCGTTCGGGTACGGCGTCCATTTCTGTCTCGGCGCGGCGCTCGCGCGGATGGAGATGCGGAGTTTCTTCGCCGAACTGATCCCGAGGCTCGATTCCATCGAGCTCGCCGGAACACCCGAACTCGCCGCGACCGTCTTCGTGGGAGGACTCAAACACCTTCCGATCCGGTACTCGCTGCGCTGAGTAGGACCGTTCGAAGTCTCCTCCGCAGTGGGACAGCCGTCCAGGACTGATCGGGATCGCCCACCCTGGAGGCACACTCGGTCCAAGCAAGTTCACCCAGACAGACGACAGTCTCACTCGGGACAAACCAGACTCGGGTGAGCAAGGATGTCACGAGTACACAGACACGACGATCCGGCCGGGCGCGGGTGGTCGACCGAACATGCGGGGAGAGACGTTGAATCCAACGAAGGCCGCCCCCACTCCGGTCGAATTCCTCACCCTCGAATGGGAACCACGCCTCGACGATCTCGTGAACGAGCTCCATCGTGCCGGCCTTACCGTTCACATCTTGCGTGAGCTTCCCAGCGCCGACGCCGTCACGTCCGCCCGCGCCATCGTCGTGGTGGTCGAGGAACTCATTGCGCAACAGATCCCCGAGCAACAACTGCGCGCATTCGCGGGGACGGTCGCGGAAGTGATCCCGGTATCGTTGCGCCCACCCGGCACCGTCGACTACCTGGCGGATCTGTCCCACATGATCCTCGGCGCCACGTCAATTCCCGAGGCGGCCCAGGACATCGCGAAGATCGTGATCGTGGGCGGCAAGCGCATCACGGAGTGGAACCGTCACGTCGTGCGCGCCAAGGACTGGGAGGAGTCGCCCCAGTCCGTCCCCCTGTTGAGCGAAGCCGACGGCCGGGACGTCGCACTGATTCTCGCCGACCCTCCGGAACTCTTCTCGGCGGATGAGATCGCCGTCGTCCGACGCTATGCCGACGCCAGCGCTGCAGCCAGGGCCAGGCGACGTCGAACCGCGATCTCGGTTCTGTCGATCGTGTCGGTGCTGCTCGTCGCCCTGATCGTACTCGCCGGATTGCAGACGGTGAACGCGAACAACTCACGCACAGTGGCCGATGACCGACGCGCATCTGCCGAAGCCGACCGGATCGCAGATCTCGCCGTCCGGATGACTCCCGCAGACCCGGACCTCCCCGCGATCCTGCTGCACGATGCGACCGAGATCAAAGTGACCCAACGAGTGCGCGAAGCAGCCAACACGGTGGCCGCCAGCACGTGGCCGCATCGATCGATCAAGCTCACCGGGGAACCCCGCGTGGTCAGTGCCGCCGCGGACGCGCCCCGCGCTGCGGTCATGTTCTCGGACGAACCGACCATCGTCATCTACGACACCTCCACGGCAGAAGTGGTCACGCAGGTCCGGGCCCCCCAGCCCACTGCCGAGGGCACCGCGACGATTGCGCTGTCGCCCGACGGATCGACGGTCGCCATCCAGTACGAGAGCGAGCAGTTGCAGCTGTTTCCGGTCTCCGAAGGCGGCCCTCCGACCACGATCGCCGAGTCCGACGTGACTCTCCTTGGCTGGTGGGATGAGTCGTCTCTCGTCCTCGCCACGAGGGCCGGTCTGGAGCGCCGTCCGGTATCACTGGGCGTTCCGTTCCTGCTGGTACCGACACCGCCTGCAGATGGCCCTGTTCGCGGCTATGCGCGTGCCGAGGGTGGCAGCGCGGTCGCCGCAATCACCGCTGACGCACTGCACTATGCGCCCCACGGACAACGGCCCGTACGGACACCGGTAGAGGGTGCGATGGATGTGGCCCTCTCCGCAGACGGCCGCACAGTCGGCGTCGCCGCGTTCCCAGAAAGCCGCCTCATCAGCTTCGGCGACGACCTCGAACCGGACAGCTCGCCGCTCGATGTCAACGCCACACAAGTCGAAGCCCTCGGGACCAGGGCGTTCGCGTTCGGAACCCGAGACGGCCGGATCGTGCAGTACGACGCGGCCGACCGCAGGGCGACCCTGGTCCGCTCGATCCTCGCGCACACGCGCAGTCGCCTCCGGGCGTCGACAGACACGAACGGGACTGTCGCGACCGTCGGGTTGGACGGTTACCTCAGATTGTGGACACCGGAGGTGGACAAGTCGGAAGACGTGCCGCTGCCGTTCGGACTCCACCACATGAAGGCATCTGTGTTCGCGGCTCAACGCGAGAACGCGTACCGCGAGTCGACTCGCCACCAGATTCGGCTCCGCCCCGGGACAAACCTCGCAACTGTGCTCATGCAGCCCAACTACTACTGGACTGTCGACGTCTCCGACGGTAAAGCGATCAGTGACCGCCCGACCTACTTCGGGGGTCTCAACGCCGATTCCTCTCTGTCCCCCCGAGGAACGGCCTCCGCCAGGGTGATCTCGGACGGCGCAGGTTTCGCCACCATCGCCGCCAACGGCAGGTTGAAGCAAGCAGGCACCATCGAGGAGACGCCCGTGCCCATGACAATCGCCGGCAGAGGTGAAGGCGTGCTGTCGGTCAACGACGACGGCAACGTGCTTGTGATGGCAGATTCGACCCGCCTGAGCTGCTGGTCCACGGCCGCGAACTCAGCGCGGACGCAGGATCATCGCTTCGACACCGGCCGCATCCCGGTGGCGATGTCGGCGCACCTCATCGACGGCCAGGCGCGATGCATCGCCCTCACCGCGGACGGCTATCTCCGTGACCAGACCGGGAACGAGAAACAGATCGATGATCGAGTCCTGACCGAGAAGATCGTCTCGGGGGACCTCGACATCGCCGCCGGCGAGTTCGCCGACGACCAGCGGTCCGTTGTCGCGGTGACCTCACAAGGAGACGTCTACGAACTCTCGGACACCATCCGGCGGATCGGAACAGTCGGCGCCGGATTACAACCCTTCGCAGTACGTCTCTCTCCGACGGGCCGACTCGCCGCCGTGATCGCCGAAGGCGGAACAGCATTCGTCGACACTGCCACCGGGAGAACCCGCACAACCGTTCGGGCGCAGGGTGACTCGTTTGTGAGCGATGTGGCATTCATCGACTCCGAAGAGACCAGGGCGCTCGTGGTGACGTCTCAGGGTGCCGTCCGGTCGATAGGGATCAGGACCGAATGCGACCGTCCGCTGTGTATTGTCCCGGCCCCGAGAGAAGCAACGGCTGTTGAGCGCGCCGACTACGGTCTGCGGACCGGCACAGAGGACTGAGGTCGTATGGCAGACATCGCAATCTCCTACTCTCACCGTGACGTCGAACCGGCGCGCCGTGTGGAACACGATGCCCTGGCCGCCGGCCACACCGTCTGGCTGGACGACCCGGGCGAACGGACCACCTACGGCGTCGGGATCACGTTGCCCAGCGGTCAGAACCACTGGGATGTGATTTCGCGAGAGTTCGTCAGCGCATCGGTGATCATCGTCGTGGCGACGCCACAGTGGGAGGACTCGGCCTACTGCCGACGCGAGTACGAACTCGCAATCGAATGGGGCAAATGGGTGGTTTTCGTCGGCCCCGGAGGGCCGTGGACCGCCGACAACGTCGAGCTGACCGACTTGTCGAGAGTCTTCTCGGATCTGGCGCGATTCGGTGCTGTCGCCGAATCCCACGCCCGTCTCGTCGATGCGGCCCACCAGCGGGCCGACCCGAAGCAAGCCGGTCTGATCGAACGGGCACTCCGGCGGTCCGAGGCAACCGACGCGCGATTGGTCATGGCCGAGGCCGACTCGTTGCCCTGGCACCCGCTCACACCGGCCGTCACACCGCACTTGAGCAGTGTCCTCGAACGCGATGCGCGGAACAGGCGTCGCCTGCGGAACTCCGGGATCGCAACGGTCGCGGTCCTCGTCGTCCTCATGCTGCTCGGCGTGGGCTTGTGGATGGTTGCCCTGAACGCGCAGCACGCGGCGGAGCGAGACGCGAACCGCGCTCAGGCGATCGCCCTGGCCGCGCGATCGGAGACAGAACCGGACACTCGGCGAGCGGTCGAACTCGCCAGCGAGGCCGTCCGTTTGAACGACGACGCGGTCAGCGCGAACGCACTGGCGCTGGCCCGCGACCGCGACAACCGCCTCCGCCGGAGTTCCGTTCGTCCCGATGACTATTGGTCACTGGTGATGGCGCCGGCGGGCACCCATGCGGCTGCTACCTCGATGGAGGCGATCCACGTCTTCGACCGTGTCAGCGGCGCAGCGGTCAGGACCATCCCGATGGAGATCAAGCGAGATGCTGGTGCAATCGGCTTCACCTCGGCGGAAACGCTCGTCTATCTCGACCCGGACGGCAACCTCACCAAGACCTCACTCGCCGACACTCAGACGGTCGTGGTTTCCGACGATGTTCGCGCGTTCGCCATTGGCCCACAACGACTGTGGTGGAGCTCGATCTCATCGAACACCCTCACCTCGGCGCGGCACGACGGGAGTGACCGGCGAGTGACCGAGGTCCCCGTGTCGCTCGATTCGCTGTCCTTCGATGCACCTAGCGATCGCCTGGACGGGGTGGACACCAACGGAAACCTGGTGAGCGCGACCGTCGACGGTGGCACTGCGACGCTTCGCACCTCGCGCCCGGTCGGTGGTGGAGACATCTCGGTCTCGGAGAAGCGCCGTGGTTTCAGCACCGTGAAGCGGTGCGGTGACCGTGTCTTCGGAGCTATCGACAACTACCGGATGTCCCTGATGAGCACCACATTCATCGCCTCCGAGAAATCTATTCGAACCGATCGCGGTGCGAGCCACGTGCAGGTTCCGGTGTGCTTGGACGACTCCGACGCGTGGGGCGCAGACATCTATGGGTCCAGTTTCACATTCGGCGACAGCCCGTCCCCGCTAATTCCTCCGGCCGCTCGATTGGTGATCGCCGGGGATTCCAGCGGCCGGCTGTACAGCCTCACCCAGGAAGGGACCCTCCACTCGATGGCCGCCGACGCGGCGGCCACCGCAGTCCCGGCCCCGGGCGTTCTCGTCGCGGTGCCAGTCGGCCAGGACAAGACACTGGAGTTCACCGCCGATGGCCGTGTGGTCGACCACGCGACCAAGACCGCGATGGGCAGCGGATACGGGTTGTTCTACCCCAACGCGACTGCAATGAACAAGGAGTCAGTGGCGATACTCGCCGAAGCCAGGGTCGTCGTCGCGGATGGCGACGGCCGCGTTGCAGTTGCGGAAATTCGGGACCTCACCGGCTTGGCAAGCATCAATGCTGCCACTACCTCCGTGGACGGCGAACATTTTTTGGTGGTCACCGGCAACCGGGTCGACGAGGTGGATACGACCGGCAGAGTGATCCGGACGCATGAGTTCAGTTGGCTGGACGAGAACGAAAACCTCGTCTCGGCGAGTAAGCGAGACGCCGGCAACTTGCTGGCGGTCGCAACGGATAAAGGACGGGTGGCCACCATCGATTCGAATGTGGACGCCGGTCACCCGGAATTCGTGACCGAGGGTCTGACCCCGGGGTACGGCACCACCGTTGCATTCACCCGCGACAACGATCTGATCGTGGTGACTCCGGAAGGCCAGGTCCGATTGCTGGATCCGTCGATGAAGGTGAGGCGGTCGGTCATGGTCGGCTCCAATGTGGACGCCGTCCGAATTCACGGCGACCGAATCGCGGTCTCGTCGGAAGTCGTTGGCACCATTGTTTACCAGGCCAGTGACCTGACCACCATCGCCCAGATCGATCCCAGTACCGCGGCGTCCCACAGCCTTTTTCTGACTCCGTCCGGTGATGCTGTGGTCGGAATGCGCTCCTTCGGCGGCGTCGCCGAGGAATCGGCACTCCTTGTGACCATTCCATTGACCACGCGAAGCAGATGAACACCGGCCTGACCGCAGGTCGGCACCGAGTGGTGACCGCTTCGAGACCCCACGGCACGGCTCGACGAGACCCGACGGTGCGACGATGAGCAGGTGACCAGCCCGTCGGACACCGACCGCACCCGCTCCGGCGCAGGCGACGCCGAGTGGAATCGCGCCCAACGCGACGAGACCGAAACACAACGGCTGGACCGCAACTGGAATTCGCTCCTGCAGGAGCTCCGCGTCGTGCAGACGGGAGTGCAGATCCTGACCGGGTTCCTGCTCACCCTGCCGTTCCACGACGGGTTCGAGGAACTCGGCGGCACACTCCGCGTGATCTACCTGATCACCGTGTCGTGCGCGGTCGGTGCGGCCATCCTGCTCGCCGCACCGGTGGCCCTGCACCGCGCGCTGTTCCGGCAGCATCAGCTCGCGCTGATCGTCACCTACGCGCACTATCTCTCGTTCGCCGGACTCACCCTGTTGGGACTGGCGCTGTCCGGCGCGGTCACGGTCGTCTTCGGTGCGACCGCCGGCCCGGTCCCGTCGGCGATCGCCGGGGTCGTCACGCTTGTCGTGTTCTCACTTTCATGGCTGGTAGTCCCACTGTGGCTGCGCGCGATGACCGACTCGCCGGCGGGTTCCACCGACGACCCGCGGCGTTGACAGCGTTCACCTGCCCGGGGTACGCAGACGACGTGACCCTCGCACCGAGTTTCATCGAGAACCGCTATGACGAGGTGACCGTGCTCGCGTCGTCGCATGGCGGTGCGTTTCCATACGGCAACTCCGTCGTCGTCCGCGGCTCCGCCGGCACTCTCGTGATCGATCCCTCGCTCGAGGTCGACCACGACCCCGTGCAACCCGACGCGGTGATGATCAGCCATGCGCACGAGGACCACATCGCCGGTCTCCGGCACTTCGCCGCGGACATCTTCGCCCATCACGCCGACGTCGACGGCGTTCGCTCCCTCCAGGTCCTCCTCGACAACTACGGTCTGACCGACGAGCAGCGAGCAGGTGTCGACGCCCAGATCGGTGACACCTTCGACCTGACGCCCGGCTTTCCCGACGCCGCCGGAGTCGACGATGGGCACGTCTTCGACCTGGGCGGCGTCACGGCAACGGTCGTACACCTGCCCGGCCACACCGCGGGACATTCCGGCGTACTCGTCGAGCCCACCGGCTTCCTCTATCTCGCTGACATCGACCTCACCTCGTTCGGCCCGATGTACGGCGACCTGGGGAGCAGCGTCGACGACTACCTGGCGTCGATCGCGCGGGTCCGGGACATCGACGCCCGCTGGTATGGGACCTTCCATCAGAAGGGTGTCGTCACCGGCGCCGACGACTTCCGCGCGCGGCTCGCGGACTACGAGGGCGTCATCCGTCGACGCGAGGACCGGCTGCTGGAGTTGCTGCGCCACCCGCGCACCGTCGACGAGATCATCGTGGAGCGACTCGTCTACCGGCCGCATGTCCGGCTGCCCTTCGTCGACGCGGTGGAGAAGCGAACCGCCGAACTCCATCTCGAACGGCTGATGCGCCACGGGCAGGTCATGCGCTCCCCGGAAGGCGTCTACCACCGCACATAGACGATCGCCTGCTCTCCGCACGTTTACCGAATGTCCGGTTCGGTCACCCTGTGTCGACGACACGAGCGAGAGTGAGGAGCTATAAGTGCCCACCGACACCACGCGCCCGAACAGCTGGGACTTCGGCCTGGACAGCGCGATCCCCGACCTCGGCAGCTCCGGCGACGTCGAGGTCTCGTCAACCGATTTCAGCGACACCTACTACGACACCGAGGACCGGGACCTGCTCGCGCACGGTACTTCCGTCGTCTTCCTCGACGGCGGGAGCGAGGAGGGCCGGCAACCGGGGTGGCGGGTCACGACACCGTCCCCCGGCGAGATCATCACGGAGCGGGTGGACGCGCCCTCCACAGCCGTGCCGTCGGCGATCGCCGATGCCCTGTGGGGTCTGAGCGGCGGCAAACCGTTACGCGTGGCGGCGATCGTGCACACGCACCGGACCCGCCACCGGCATCTCGACGCGACGGGGGAACACGCCTACGACGTCGTCGACGACACCGTCTCGGCCACGGTCACCGGCCCGGTGGCCACCGCCACGTCGTGGCGCGAGGTCGGGGTGCAAGCGGAGTCGAACGCGATCCCGAAGAGTGTGCGCAAGCGGATGGCCGGGGCCGGCGCGCGACCCGCGTCGGCATCGTCGACCTTCGAGCGCGCGATCGGCCACGAGGTCCCGCGCCCCGCTGCCCCTGCGTCGCCCGCCGCGGGCGCGGTTCTCGACTACGTCCGGGAACAGATCGCGACGATCTTCGCCGGTGACGTCGCCCTCCGACGCGGCGCGAACCCGGTGCACGGCGTCCGTGTGGCCATCCGGCGGCTGCGCAGCACGCTGCGGACTGCCGCTCCCCTCTTCGTGCCGGACGGTCTGTCGGACCTCGACACCGAACTCCAGTGGTTCGCGGGTGTGCTCGGCGAGGTGCGCGACCGTGAGGTCTTGCGCGCGCGATTCGCCTCGGCGGTCGCCGATCTCCCTGACGAGTTGGTGCTCGGGCCGGTCGCGGCACGGATCGAGGAGGAGCTCTCCGCGCAGCAGCACCATCACCGGCAGACCGTCACCGACGAGATGCGGTCGGACCGGTACCGCGGACTGTTGTCGACCCTCGGGACCTGGAACGAGTCGGTCCCGCTCGCCGACGACCAGATCTCGACGAAGCAGGTACGTCAGATCGCCACTCGCGCGGCGCGCAAGGCGGACAAGCGTCTTGCGCACGCGCTGGAGACCGGGAACGAGGAGGACCTCCACCGGGCGCGTAAGGCGGCGAAACGGGCTCGGTACGCGGGTGAGCTGGCCGCGCCGGTCGTCGACAAGTCGATGGGTCGGTCGCAGGCCAAGCGATACAAGAGGATTCAGACCGTCCTGGGCGAACACCAGGATTCCGCGGTGGCCGCCCGCGCGCTCCGTGAACTCGGCGCGGGCGCCGGAGTCCGCAAGGGAGAGAACGGCTTCACCTACGGGATCCTGTATCAACGTGAACTCGCCGCCGCTGCCGCGGCGCGCGAAGCCGTGCTGTCCGGGAAGAACTGACGTCGGCCGCGTCGCCCGCTACGACGTCTCGAGGATCGCGCGCCGCAGCTCGGTGTGATCGTCGAAGAACGTCGTCGCCGGTCCGTACCGCCGGAAGGTGTCACTACCCCGGCCGGTGACCACGACGACATCGTCGTCACCGGCCATGGTCGTGGCGATCGCGAAGGCGGCCTGCCGGTCGGGTTCCTCGATGACGAGCGCCGACGCCGCGCGGCGTGCACCCCGGAGCACCCGGGCCCGGATGGCATCCGGGTCCTCGTCTTCCGGGCTCTCATCGGTCACGATCACCACGTCGGCGTACTGTGCCGCGACCTCGCCCAGGGGTTCTCGCTTGCCCGGGTCACGCCCGCCGGTCGCGCCGACGACCACGATCAGTCGACCGCCCTCGGTCAGTGACCGCAGATACGGGAACAGCGCATGCTGACCAGCGATGTTGTGCATGTAGTCCACGATCGCCCGGTAGGGCTGCCCCGCGTGCACGGGTTCGCAGCGGCCCGAGATGCCGGTCACCGCCGAGATCCCCTCGGCCGCGGCAGCGAGGTCGACGCCGTCGGCCACCGCGGCGGTGAGCGCGAGCAGGGCGTTGCCGACCTGGCGCGGACCCAGCACCTGCAGGCCCATCCGGGCCCGCCCGTGCGGCGTGTGGACGGTGAACTCGGTCCCGAGCCGGCCGGTCCGGATCTCGGTGGCGACGACATCGGCATCCGGGCGGGAGGTCGAGCACGTCCAGGTCTCCGTCGTGGTGCCCGTGGCCAGTCGCGCGCCCCAGGCGTCGTCGATGTCGATCACGGCGATCTGCGTCCGTTCGGCGGTGAACATCGCGGCCTTGGTCGCGAAATAGTTCTCCATCGAGTCGTGATAATCCAGGTGATCATCGGACAGATTGGTGAACGCCATCACCCGGAACACCGTGCCGTCGACCCGCCCCTGGTCGATTGCGTGAGACGAGACCTCCATGGCGCAGCAGGTGACGCCGTGGCGCCGGAACATCGCCAGTGTCCGTTGCAGCATCGGCGCCTCCGGCGTCGTGCGCAGCGGGACGACGTCGCATCCGGGTCCTCGGATGCGCGCGCCGGAGATGAGTCCGGCGGCCTCACCCCCTGCAGCCAGCGCGGCGTCGACGAAGTGAGTGGTGCTGGTCTTCCCGTTCGTTCCCGTGACACCGAAGACCCGCAGGTCTCGCGACGGCTCGCCGTGGAACCAGGAGCTCAGCGGCCCCATCACGCGACGCGGTTCATCGACGAGAAGTGAGGGCAGCCGAAACGCCGGCCGGTCGCTGATCACCAGCACGGCACCGGCGGCGGCCACCTCTCGCTCGAAGTCGAGTCCGTGCCAGCGGCTGCCGGGTATCGCCAGGTAGGCGTCCCCGGGACGGATCGTCCGGGAATCGTCGTCGATGTCGCGGACGATGATCGAACCGACGTCGGGTCCGCCGACGATCGGCGTTCGGAGATGGTCGGCGATCTGCGCAACGGTGAGCTGCGCACCCGGATGGGGGTCCATCCTGCGACTCCGCTCCGGGTTCATCGCGCCGAGGTACCCGGGCCGCGGGCGAGCCCAAACCTCGACGTCGGGGTGCCGTTCGGTCGGTATCCGCCCCGGTACCGAGCAAAGCTCGGCAATCGGACATGGACCGCCCGGTCGGGCGCAACTGTGACACGCTTCACATACGTTCGGAAACGTTGTGACACTTGCTCTTTGCCGACTCGACCAGGGCCGATTCCCGCCGAGGTGTTACATCTGCCCTCGTCGTGGCAACACTCGGGTTGTAGCCCATCCCGACCCGCACCAGAGGGGAGCAAGAACCGATGACCGTTTCCACCACCACCGTTCACCAGCAACTTCGCGCGATCCTCGCGCTGACCCACACCGAGATCCAGATCGCCGAGACCCGGCAGGCCCAGGCACGCACCGACGCCATCCGCAAGGAACTCGCACAGAATGCCGAGAACGCACGCGAGCGTGCCCTGACCATCGAGAACGCGCTGCGCGACCGCGGCGGCCTCGTCGATGTGGTCCGACCGGTCCTCGGCCGCTTCGGAGCCGTCGCCAAGACCCTGGCCGAGCAGGCCCAACCGCTGGACGAGGCCCTGCTCGACGACCTCGCGCTCGAACAACGACTCGTCGCACGCGCCACCTACCTGAAGGCATTGGCCACCGGCCAGGAGGACCAGGCACTCGTCGCGCTGGCCGATCAGCTCATCGACGCGCACACCGCCACTGTCCACTGGCTCACCACCGTGCTCGCCGAGGAGGCGCTGGGTGGCCCGGCTGCCCTGCGTCGCGGGCCCTCGCAGTGGGCCAGCGGCCTCGCCGCGCGCGCTCTCACCGCTCCCGCACTCGGCGCATCGTGGGCGATCGACCGGACCGCCGAATTCGCCCGCCAGCTGCCCGACCCGGTGGACTCGATCCGCAGCCGATTCGGGCGCGCCGTCGACGACGCATCGGAGACCGCGGCGCGGGCGACCGACGCCGTGAGCAACGCCGGCGCAGCCGTCTCCAAGACGGTCGCGGCGGGACGCGACGCGGCCCTCGAAGCCGTCGAGGACAGCGCCCGCGACAATGGCGCCGACGGTGCCGCCGACGCGCTCCACCAACTGCGCGAGATCACCGGAACCGTTGAGGCCGAGGACCTCCCGATCGAGGGATACGTCGACCTCAACGTCACCGACGCGGTCACCGCGGTCAAGGAACTGACCAAGCCGGCCGACCTGCGGGTCACCCTCGCCTACGAGGAAGCACACAAGAACCGCCAACGCGTGGTCTCGGCGATCGAGATCCGATTCGCCGAACTCGCGAAGGACCTGGTCGGCATCGACAGCTGATCGCTCCGCACCGACCCGACGGCCGCCATCCATCTGATGGCGGCCGTCGTCGTGTGCGGACCGGAAAGGAATTTGGATCAGATCCAGAAAAACCGTGCGCGGTCGCGACGACGCCCCTATGGTGGGTCACGTGGCATCGACATCGGACTATGCCCAGCAACTCCGGGCCGCAGATCTTCGTGTCACCCAGCCGCGGGTGACGGTGATGCACGCCGTCGACGATCACCCACACGCCGACACGGACACGATCTACCACGCGGTGCGCGAAACCCTCCCCAAGGTCTCACGTCAGGCCGTCTACGATGTGCTGCACGCCCTGACCGAGCGCGGTCTCATCCGCCGAATCCAACCGTCGGGTTCGGTGTCGCGCTACGAGTTTCGTACCGGAGACAATCACCATCACGTCGTCTGCCGCGCCTGTGGCGCGATCGCCGACGTGGATTGCGCAGTCGGGGAAGCCCCATGCCTGACCCCATCCGAGGACCACGGTTTCGCGCTCGACGAGGCCGAGGTCATCTTCTGGGGACTCTGCCCCGAGTGCGTCAGCACGGCCCCGACCTGATCGCACCCTGTGATCATTCAGCCCATCAGCAGTTCCCCCTCGAAAGGAATGTCGTGACCTCCGACAGCCGCCCGCCCAATTCCGACGAGCAGACCCGTAGCAACAGCGAGAGCGAGAACCCGGTCATCTCGTCGCCCGAGCCGAAAGCTCATGCGCCGCTGACCAACAAGGACTGGTGGCCCGAGCAGATCGACCTCTCGATCCTGCACGCACACTCCTCGCTCTCCAACCCGCTCGGTGAGGATTTCGACTACTCGGCGGAGTTCGCGAAGCTCGATGTCGAGGCCCTCAAGGCCGATCTCGTCTCGCTCATGACCACCTCGCAGGACTGGTGGCCCGCCGATTACGGCCACTACGGCGGCCTGTTCATCCGCATGAGCTGGCACGCCGCCGGCACCTACCGCATCTTCGACGGCCGCGGTGGCGGTGGCCAGGGTGCGCAACGCTTCGCCCCGTTGAACAGCTGGCCGGACAACGCGAACCTCGACAAGGCACGCCGCCTGCTGTGGCCCATCAAGCAGAAGTACGGCACCAAGCTCTCGTGGGCCGACCTCCTCGTCTTCGCCGGCAACGTGGCGCTGGAATCCATGGGCTTCAAGACCTTTGGATTCGGTTTCGGCCGCGAGGACATCTGGGAGCCCGAGGAGGTCTTCTGGGGACCGGAGGATGCCTGGCTCGGTACCGACAAGCGGTACTCGGGTGAGCGGGAGCTCGCGAAGCCGCTCGGCGCCACCACGATGGGTCTCATCTACGTCAATCCCGAGGGCCCCGAGGGCAAGCCGGACCCGATCGCCGCAGCCGAGGACATCCGCGAGACGTTCAGTCGCATGGCGATGAACGACGAGGAGACCGCCGCCCTCATCATCGGCGGTCACAGCTTCGGCAAGACCCACGGAGCCGGCAACGCCGACCTCATCGGACCCGAGCCCGAAGGCGCACCCATCGAGCAGCAGGGACTGGGCTGGAAGTCGGGTTACGGCAAGGGGAAGGCCGAGGACACCGTCACCAGTGGCCTCGAGGTCGTCTGGACCTCCACCCCCACCCAGTGGGGCAACGGCTTTCTCCAGAACCTCTACGGCTACGAGTGGGAGCTGACCAAGAGCCCCGCCGGCGCCTGGCAGTACGTGGCGAAAGACGGTGCGGGAGCAGGAACCATCCCCGATCCGTTCGGCGGACCCGGGCGCGCCCCGACGATGCTGGTCACCGACGTGGCACTGCGTGAGTCGCCGATCTACGCCGACATCACCCGCCGCTGGCTCGACCATCCCGAGGAGCTCGCCGAGGCCTTCGCGAAGGCCTGGTACAAGCTGCTCCACCGCGACATGGGACCGGTCAGCCGCTACCTCGGTCCGTGGGTTCCCGAGCCGCAGATCTGGCAGGACCCGGTGCCCGCCGTCGATCACGAACTGATCGACGACGCCGACATCGCCTCGCTCAAGAGCACTCTGCTCGACGCCCTCTCGCCGACGCAGCTGGTGAAGACCGCGTGGGCATCGGCTGCCAGCTTCCGCAGCACCGACAAGCGCGGTGGCGCCAACGGCGCACGCATCCGCCTGGAACCGCAGAAGAACTGGGAGATCAACGAGCCCGGCGAACTGGCCAAGGTGCTACCGGTCCTCGAGCAGGTCCAGAAGGACTTCAACGACTCGGCGTCGGGCGGCAAGAAGGTGTCGCTCGCCGACATCATCATCCTCGGCGGCGCGGCCGCGGTCGAAAAGGCCGCGGAGGCGGCCGGATTCCCGGTCACGGTGCCCTTCACCCCGGGTCGCACCGACGCGTCGCAGGAGAGCACCGACGTCGACTCGTTCGAGGTTCTCGAGCCACGCGCGGACGGGTTCCGCAACTACAGCAAGGGCGGCGAGAAGACACCGCTGGAGTCGCTGCTCCTCGATCGCGCGTACATGCTCGATCTGACCGCGCCCGAGCTGACCGCGCTCGTCGGCGGTCTGCGCGTGCTCGACGTCAATCACGGTGGCAGCAAGCACGGCGTGTTCACCGACCGCCCCGGCGTCCTGACGACGGACTTCTTCCGGAACATCGTCGACATGAACACGGAGTGGAAGAGCGGCTCCGACGAGAACGTCTACGAGGGAACCGATCGGGCCACCGGTGAGAAGAAGTGGACGGCAACGGCTTCCGACCTCGTCTTCGGTTCGCACTCTCAGTTGCGTGCCCTGTCTGAGGTCTACGCCCAGGACGACTCGGCGGAGCGATTCGTGAACGACTTCGTCAAGGCGTGGGTGAAGGTCTCGAACAACGATCGGTTCGATCTGGCCTGATCTCTTACCATCGCAACGTAGAACACCCCGCGGGCGCGTTTCCGCGGGGTGTTCTACGTTCAGCACTCCCACTCGGTCAGGGGTGCAAATTGCGGAATATGTAACGGTTTCCAGTACGAATCCCGCACTCTGTCAGATCGGGCGCCGCGGAACTCACGCCCTCCGCAGGCACGCGACGACCTCGGCGAGGACCTGCTCGACCCGGGATTCCGCGAGGGCGGAGGCCGCGCCGGTCACCAGGACCTGCAACTCCCCCTGCGCGGTCGGCGAGCCCTCGATCTGCAGCATCCATCGCGTGATCCGCGGTGGGAACACGTACAGATGACCACCCGCGCTCGGCCGGGTGATCGTCGGGACCCAGCCCAGGAGAACCGGAACCGGGAAGAGGCGACCGTCGACGACCGGGCGTCCCAGTGCGTCCAGCACGTCTTCCATCGGCCCCGTCGCCGCGCCGATGCACCGACGGGTCCGCTCCACCGAGTCGCGCGCATCCTCTCGGGCGTCCAGCGGCGTCATCGCGGAGATCACGAAGTCCCCCACGGTGTCCCCGGCACCCACCGGCCGCGTCGACGCCGCGGTGGCCGCCATCACCCGATCTTGTCCGGTCAGCCTCGCCAACGCCTCGGACACCGATCGACCGAACGCCTCGAACGACGTCATGCCCCGCTCGGACGCGTCGGTGTGGAATCGTGTGTGGACATCGGCGTCGACGAGGGCTCGACGGCGGATCGCCGCTGACTGTGTGCGCGAGACCGGGTTCACCCCGTCCAGCGTGAACGATTGCTCGGGCGGCAGTCCGAGCAACTTCTGCCACGACGCGCCGTCGACTCCGCGGTCGGCGCGGGGCGCGCGCGGCGAGATGGAGTGCACGGCCGGGACATCGGCCCCGCGAGCGATCAGGTCCGCCTCCCGAGCCAGTGTTCCGAGCGACTGACCGTCGACCGCGATGTGATGGAACACCGCGACCGCGGCCTCCACATCGCCGTCGGCGTCCGACAGGATGCGGACGCAGAACGGCGGAGCCACCCGGACGTCGAGCGTCGCCGACATCTGCTCGGCCAGTGCACTCAGCCGCTCGCGTGTCGGGTTCGGATTCGACTCCGAAACCACCTGCACGGCGGCATCGATCGCGGTGCCGGCGCCCCCCGCCAGCGCCCGCTGGACCGGCCCGGCGGGGGTGTCGGGGTAGATCGACCGCAGGGCAGGGTGCCGAACGGCCAACGCGCGGAGCAGTTCCCGCAGTTCGGTCGAGGTGGGTCGCCCGGTTGCAGGGGGAACCCATGCGACGCGGACGAGCTGCCCGTGCGGGCGCCCCGGCGCGCGTTCGACCGTCCGTTCCGCGGACGTGAGCGGCCGGTCGTCGTCGGACCCGGCCTCCCGCGGCGAGGCGATGTCCGAGCACACCGGCGCGACCATCCGCCCGGCCAGTGTCTCCAGGTCGGGGGCGGTGAGCATGTCGTCGGGCCCGATCTCGGAATGCCCCGCCGCCGTGAGCGATCCGACGACCCGCATGACCGCCAGGGAGTCACCGCCCTGCTCGAGGAAGCCGGCGAACAGGTCCACCGCGTCGGTGCCCAGCGCCTCACCCACGACCCGCACCAGGAGGGTCTCGTGCGAGCCGATGGGTTTACGCGCCGACCGACGACCGGGGATCGGGTGGTCCGCCAGCTTTCCGACGTCGAGCTTGTTGTTGCCGGTACGGGGCAGCGCGTCGATGCCGACGACGAGCGCCGGGACCATGTACGACGGCAGCACACCGGCGACCGCGCGACGCAGCCCGGGTGCGTCGACGCCCGTTCCGGTGTCCTGCGGCACGACGAACGACACCAGCGCGGTACGGCCCGACGGCAACTCACGCAGGATCGTCGCGGAACTGCGCACACCGGTGCATCGCCCCAGCGCGGCATCGATCTCGGCGAGTTCGATGCGCAATCCTCGCAGGGTCACCTGGCTGTCGCGCCGTCCGAGCACACGGACTTCACCGGCCTCGGTCCACTGGGCAAGGTCCCCGGTCCGGTACATGATCTCGTCGTCGGAGAACACGCTCTTCGCGAAGACCTCGGCCGTCGCCGCCGGGTCGTCGAGATAGCCGTCGGCCAGTTGCGGACCCACACAGTGCAGGGTGCCGAGCGCACCAGGAGGCTGTGGCCGCCCCAGGCGATCCAGGACCGCCTCGCCAACCCCGACCATCGGCGGGCCCACCGTGATCGCCCCGCCCGGAGACAGCGGCGCGGAGATGTTGATGCTACATCGAGACTCGGTGGGTCCGTAGGCGTTTCGTAGTCGGACGCGCCCCGCCCACCGGTCGACCAACCGCGGCGAGGGCGGTTCGCCGCCGATGATCACCTGCACCAGGTCGTCGGCGAGATCCACGGGCAGGGTGTCGAGGACCGACGGGGTGACGATGAGATGGGTGACGCGATGGCGTCGGATCAGATGTGCGAGACCATCCCCGCCGGGAGTCGAGTTCGGCGCGACGACGACGGTCGCCCCACAGACGACCCCGCACAGCATCTCGACGATCCCGGTGTCGAAGGTCGGGGACGAGGCGTGCAGGATGCGTGACCCGGACGTGAGCGCATACGTCTGTCGGATCTCCGCGATCAGGGCGGGCAGGCCGCGGTGGGTCATGACCACGCCTTTGGGGGTTCCCGTCGACCCCGATGTGAACAACAGGTAGGCCGCGTCGTCGGGCCCGCAGTCCAGTCCCGGCCTCCGGTCGGCCTCCGGGGAATCGGTCTCCGGGGAATCGGCCACCGGCGAATCGGGGTCGCTGTGCTCGAGATCCAGCCACCGGATCGAGCCCGGGCGTGGGGCGCCCGGCACGCACAACCCGACCTTGGCGCCCGAGCGATCGAGCAGATCACGCGTTCGCGCCTCCGGTGCGAACGGGTCGCCGATCGGCACCCATACGCCGCCCGCACACAGCACCGACCAGAACGCTACGACGGAGGCCGCCGACCTCTCGATGGACACCGCCACCCGGTCGCCCGCACCGACCCCGGCCTCCACGAGCAACCGGGTCCCGCGATCCACCCGGCGGGCGAACTCGCGCCGGGACACCGAGACCTCTCCGTCGATGATCGCGATGGCCTCGGGGTCCGACGTCCAGTGGTTCTCGAGGTGGCTCACGATCGGCGTGAAGGGCGGCGTCGGCGGCCCGCTCACGCACCGGAACCGCTCCCATTCGCCGTCGACGAACACCGAGTCGTCGGGAATCGTCGGGCCGCCATCCAGTTCAAGGAGGGTGGCGGTGAGATGTCGGTCGAAGCGTCGGGCAAGGGTGGCCAGCGCGTCGCTGTCGAAAACGGCATCCGGGGCTTCCCAGGTCACCGCCTGATGCCCGTCCTGGTCCGCGGGGTGCAGGGTCACCGCGACGTCGGAGATCGGACCGGTCCGCATCACCTCCAGTCCCCAGTGCAGACCGTCGACGGCGGGCGGATCGAAACCCGGCAACAGGTTGACCACCGCGCCGAAGTCGTTGAGCTCCTTCCGGTTCCGCAGCATGTCCTCACGATGAAAACGCTGATGGCGCAGCGCGTCGACCAGGGCCGACGACACGTCGGCGAGGGCCTGACCTGCGCCCCGGTCGCCGATTCCGGCGAGGCGCAACGGCACGACGTTCGAGACGGGTTGCACCGCCCGTAGACGCGCCGCCGAGGTACGTGCCGCCACCGGGAGACTCAGACCCACGTCCGGGGTGTCGAGGAGCCGGGCGCACAGACCGGCGAACCCGGTGACGAACTCCGCCGATGACGCGGTGCGCGGACCGGTCAGGGTGTGGGTGACGCGCACGATCGACGACGTGAGGCGCGGGACGGTACCGGCGAGCCGCGAGGGTTCGAGGGCGTCGAGTCGTCGCGCCCAGTGTTCCTCGTCGACTCCTCGGCGTCGCGAGTCTCGATACCTCTCCTCTTCGGCCTCGAGTTCGAGGTCGTCGGCGAGGGGCATTTCATCCGGCCGCGCGGCACCCGCGTAGACGGCGGCGATGTGCGCCATCACCCGCAAGGCGCCGGCGCCGTCGGTGAGCACGTGATGAACACGCACGATCCACCGGTGGAAGTCGGGAGCGAGAACGTGCAGTTCACTGCGGAACAGCGGGAGTCCGAGGTCGGCGCCCGCGGGATCATCCAGGAAACGCTGCGCTCGCGACTCGCTCTCCGCCGCCGGGTCGGCACACGCGGACAGGTCCACGCACGCCACCGGGTCCAGTCCGGAGCCGGCGGGTTGCACGGGATGCGGATGACCGTCGGCCGGCGAACGGTCCGGACTCAGACGTACGTCGCACCAGCCGACGTGGTCGAGCACCGCGCCGGCCGTGCGGTGGAGTTGTTCGGCATCGAGCGGGCCGGACAGGGTCAGGCCGAAGGCGACGACGTGCGAGACCTCGGGATGCAGCAGTTGCGACAGCCACAGGCCGCGGCGGGTGACGGTCATCGCGGATCGCCCCCTGGACATCGTCTGGTGGAGCCGTGCCCCGAGATCACGTCCCGACCGTAGGTCCGCCGAGTTGAACGGACGCTGAAACGCGAGGTCCGGCGGTCGACGGCGACCGCCGCCCGCGGTGCATCTCCCGCGGCGTCACGCCCCGAGCGCGCGGGCGAACATCGGCCAGGACTCATGCATCTGGTCCTCCCAGTACCCCCAGGAATGCGTACCGGTCGCCGGGAGCCGGACGACGGCCGGGATGCGGAGCGCGGCGAGACGATTAGCCATCGTCACCGTGCACGATCGTGCGGTCGCCTCCGCGAAACCGCCGGCGGCGACCTGCTCGGCGAGTTCCCCCACGTTGCCGGCAACTCGCCGGTCGGACAGGTTGTCATGCGCGCCGGGCAGGCCGGTCGCCGCGCTGATCCACAGGGCGGGGGTGCGGCGAGCGAGCTTGTAGGCGTTGATCACCGGGTCCTGCGCCGCCCACTGCGGATCGCCGGGCGGCCCGTACATGTTGCTGGCGTCGGCGAGTCCGGGCACGAACGCCACATTGCGCAGGAGCAGCTGTCCGGTGGGCGACGCGGTGTCGGCGCATCCCGAGTAGGAGCCCACCGCCCGGTAGAAGCCCGGGTAATTCTCGGCGATCCGGAGCACCGCCGTACCAGCCATCGAGATCCCCGCGACGCCGCGCGAGCGCCCCGGACCAGATCGTCCCCCGTGCGCGTTCTCGAACGCCGCGGGCAATTCCGAGGTCAGGAAGGTCTCCCACCGCAGGGGCCGGGACGACTTCACGCCGAAGCGGAAGTTCGCGGCCGGATCGACGCGGCGCCAGTCGGCGTAGTAGCTCGCGGCACCGCCGATCGGGGTCACGGTCCACACGTTCTTGTTGGCGTAGAAGGAGTTGGCGTCGGTGGCGTGCGTCCAGTCGTCGTTGTCCTCGCCGCCCGTCGATCCGCTGAGCAGGTACATCACCGGTGCGGCCTGGTTCCGGTTGGCCGGCGTCTGCACCAGCGACGGGACCTGGGTCTGCATGGACCGCGACCACACCGACACCACCAGGTTCCGCGGCGACACCCAGGTCTCCCGGTACGGCGCGCCCGCGGTCGCCTTGGCGTAACGGACCCCGGCGAGGGTGTCCGCGGCCGCGGTACCGGCTGACGGCACCAGCAGCCCCGTCACGCCGAGCACCGCGCAGAGGAGGGCAGCGCCGACGACGATCGCGACATGGGACAAGCGAGACATCCACGGCTCCCTGGGTTCGGGCCGGGTCATCGACCCGGCTCCGCCATCGTAGGCACATCGACCTGTACCCAGAACCGTTCGGGTCAATCGTCCAGAGCTGTCCCCCAGCGGAATCGGACGAATCGGTTATCCCCTCCGCCCGGTCGACGTACGGTCGGACGATGACACCTCTCCTGCGCACCGCCGTCGCGACGCTCGCCGCCGCGGCCGCTCTCCTGACACCCCTCGCGATGTCGTCGACGGCGGCGAATGCCACGCCCTCGTCCGGGATCTCGGCGGTCAGCCTGGCCAAGGCGGACATCCCGGCGGATCTGCTGCCCTTCGTGCCCGACGGCGTGCACGTCGAGGTCCGCGAGATCACCATCGCTCCCGGCGGCACCACGGGCTGGCACTATCACGACGGCACGCTCATCGGCCTGGTCCGCCAGGGCACGCTCACCCATCCCGGCTCCGACTGCAAACCGGTCGTCTACCGGACCGGCGAGATCATCCAGGAGCCCGGGGGCAAGGCGAACACCCATGAGGGGACCAACCTCGGGACCACCCCGGTCGTCCTCGACGTCCTGTACCTGATGCCGCTGAACAAGCCGCTCTCCGAGGACGCCCCGGCACCCCCTTGCGCGACAGGCCCATCCGCTCCCTGAGGTGCGAGGAGCGCAAGCAACCCCCATCCGCTCCCTGAGCCTGGAGCCTCGTCGCTCGCACCTCAGGGAGCAGGAGGTTACGTCAGCAGCCCTCCGAGTTCGGTTGCGAGCGTGCGGGATTCCGCGGTGAGGAGCCTGCCGTCGCGCACCACCCACCGTCCGCCGACCATGACGTCGCGGGGTCGACGGCCCGGGCCCGCCCAGAGCAGTCCGTCCACCGGGTCCGGGACCCCGGCGTCGAAGACGTCCGAACAGTCCCATACGCACAGGTCGGCTGCGGCCCCGGGCCGCAGGTGCCCCAGCTCGGCGCGGCCGAGTCCGGCCGCCGAACCCTCGGAGGCCATCGCGA
Source organism: Gordonia sp. McavH-238-E (assembly GCF_022348225.1). Classification (NCBI taxonomy): domain Bacteria; kingdom Bacillati; phylum Actinomycetota; class Actinomycetes; order Mycobacteriales; family Gordoniaceae; genus Gordonia; species Gordonia sp. McavH-238-E. Next base: position 269,555 of record NZ_JAKRFE010000006.1, on the reverse strand, counting down.
GAACCGTTCGCGCCGTCACGGGTTCGCCGATCAGTCCCGAGACCTGCACGGCCAGACGACCGTCGGCGAGCAGATGTCCGGCGTCGTTGCTCCCGCCCCCACTTGTGCCGAGACCCACCCGGACGCCCGCGGACACGAGTGCGGCGACGCGCGCAACTCCCCAGCCCATCGGCACGTCGCATCCGGGGGCATGAGTCGCCGAGGCTCCCGACCGAGCGAGAAGAGTCAGTTCGTCGTCGGTGATGTCGCACAGGTGCGCTACCGTGACGTCGTCATCGAGCCAACCCCACTCCTCGAGGAGGGCGAGGGGGCGTCGCCCGTATCGTTCCGCGGCGACCTGCACATCGATCTGCTCGTTGGCCTGGGTACGGCGACGCAGACCGAATCGGGACGCGACCTCGGCGAGCGTCGCGAAGGTCTCGGGTCCGTCGGCGTGCACTCCGGACGGCCCGACGGCCAGTTGGAGCATTCCGTCGGGACTGGTTCCGGTCGAAGCCGCATGCAGGTACGTCCGATGGATGTCCTCGACCGATGCGGCAGCCAGATCCGGGTCGTCACGAGCGGTGCCCCGCACGAACACCAGCCGCGCCTCCACCCGTGCGGCGGCACCGATCGTCGCACCCGCCAGTGCGACCGGGTCCTGATCCCGGGGCCAGGTGAGGTGATGATCGGCCACCGTGGTCACGCCGCACAGCAGCGACTCCGCGAGGCCGACCGCGGCCGCAGCCCCGGCGAGCTCCGGATCGACGCCGACCGACGAATAGCGTTCAGCCATCAGGCCGAGCCACCGCGGCATCGGTACGGATCGACTCTCCGGGCGCGATCGGAACGCGGTCTGCAACAGATGATGGTGGGCGTTCACCAGGCCGGGGGTGACCACGCACCCCGAGACGTCGACGACCTGATCTGCCCCGTCCTGTCCGTCGGCGCCGTTGCCGATCCACCCGTTCACCACGACGACCGGGTCCCGCGCGACCGTCGAGGCGTCGCGCAGCACCGCCGCGGCCCCGGTGAGCACGGTCGTGGTCACAGTTCGAGAACCAATCGACCACTCGTGCACCGAGACACGCAGATCATCATGGACTCGTTCTCGGACCTCTCCTCCGGAGACAGGATCGAGTCCCGATGGTCCACCTCGCCGCTGACAACCCCGGTCTCGCACGTTCCGCACACCCCCTCGCGACACGACGAGGGTGCCACCACCCCGCGTCGGTCGAGGACGTCGAGGATCGTGCGGTCCGCCGGCACCGTCACCGTCACACCCGAGAAGGCAAGCGAGAGTTCGAACTCCGCGTTGGCCTCGGACTCCGTCGACGTCGCGGTGAACTTCTCCGCGAACGAATCGACCGCCGGTTGCGGTTCACACACGCGTGCAACCGCTTCCAGCATCGACGGTGGGCCGCAGGCGTAGACCGCGGTACCGCGTGCCAGCCCGGACAGCACCTCATCGAGATCCAGACGACCCGCGATCCCCGATTCGTGAACGGTCACCAGCCCGGGGTGCCTGGATTCGATCTCGTCGACGAACGCCATCTCCGCACGCGATCGCCCGACGTAGACGAGTCGCCACGGCCGACCCGAACGGTGCGCCTGTTCCGCGAGGGCGAGCACGGGAGTGATGCCGATACCACCGGCCACGAACACGTATCCCAACGCGCGGGTCAGCGCGAAGTGGTTGCGCGGCAGACTGATCGTCACCTCGGCGCCGACCTCGACGTCGTCGTGCGCGGAGACCGAACCCCCGCGGCTGTCGAGCCGGCGTTCGACGGCGATCCGATACCTGTCCGTGTCATCGGGCGCGGACAGCAGCGAGTACTGCCTCACCGGTCCGGCAGGCGTGTGGAGATCGATGTGCGAACCGGCGGTCCACGGCGGCAGCGCCTCGTCTCCGGACGGCGTGAGGACGAATTCGTCCACCCGCCGGGCGATCCGGCGCCGAGACACCACACGAACACGTACGGTGTCCTGGACGTCGTTCACTGACAATGACATCGGAGATCTCCTCGATACTTCGATCTCCGCCGGAATTCCCAGCCACGGGAACCAGCCCCACCACCGCGGGTCAGGGCACCTGCGCCGACGCCTGGACAACGATCAGGCGAGCAGCCACGGCACCGATGAGCCGCCATCGGTGGGGAATGCCGCCAGCGTAGTAAAGGCTGTCGCCTCTTCGCAATTCGAGAACACTGTCATCCCCGAGGTCCACCTCGATCTCGCCGTCGACGACGTGCAGCCATTCGTCCTGCTCGTGCTGGAAGTACTCGCCGTGGTCCCTTCTGTTCAACAACTGCTCCTGCGGGAAGAAGACGGCGTCGCCGCGGACGAGCAGGCGCGCATATCCGGCGTTGTCCCCGGCCTGCGGGAGGGTCGCACCCTCGCCCGCGCGTACCAGTTGTGCCCCCATCGGCGCCGCGGGCGGGACTCCTGCCACGTGCGTGGGATCGGCGGCCAGCATGAGACTCACCTGCGTGGTGTCCAGGGCTCGGGCGATCCGTTCCAGCGTCGTCATGCTCGGACGCGCGTAACCGCGCTCGAGCTGGGACAGGAACGGGTGCGAGATACCGGCCTGTGCAGCCAGATTCGCCAGTGTGAGGCCGTGCTGCTTACGGCGTCGGCGGATTTCGGTGCCGAGTGACACCTGCGCGAGATCCGGCTCGTCGAGCGCCATGCGGCCACCCCCTTCCTCCGGCGAGAAATCGCCACCGATGGTTACACGCCCGCAGCGCTGGTTAACGTCGCGGCAACAGCGCATTCCTATATTCGGTCGTGTTGACGTGATCAACAAGTATCACGAACCGCCCCACCCCCGCCGACCCCCAGCCACAGCGGGACCACCAACCCTCTCGTGCACCGTCGCACGTCGATCCCGAAGTCTCCGAGGAAGTTCCGTATGCAGGCTCCGCAGACAGCGCCCGTCCCGGGCATCACCGGGTCACTACCCGACGGGTCGGTGGTCGATGTCGAACTCTCGGCCGACGCCGACGGCACACGTCGGGTCCGCGCCGTCACGCCGTTCTCCCCCGGGTCGCCGCGCACTGCCGGTTGGCTCGACCTCCGCGGCCACCTCCTGCTGCCGACCGCGGCCGAGCCTCACGCCCACCTGGACAAGGCCCTGTCGTGGCCGGAGCTCTCACCTCCGAGCGGCGATCTCGCGGATGCCATCGCGTCGTGGCGGGCCGGCAGCATCGTCCTCGACGAGGCGTCGTTTCGGACACGCGCGCTGCGGACGACCTCGTCCATGCTGGCCAACGGCATCACCGCGGTGCGCACGCACGCCGACATACTCCCGCACGAGGACCCGCTGCGCGCCGTCCGTGTCCTCATCGAGGTCCGCGACCATCTGCGTGGACTCATGGACGTCCAGATCGCGGTGCTCGCGAGTCCCCTGACGCCCACCGCGCACATCGAGGCCGCACTCGACGCCGGGGTCGATCTGGTCGGCGGCGCCCCCCACATCGCCGACGATCCGCTCCTCGAGCTCACCAGGCTGCTCGACCTGGCCGAGGCGCGCGGCATCGGAGCCGACCTGCATGTCGACGAGTTCCTCGACGGCGACCACCTGACCATCGAGGCCTTCGCCGACCGGGTCGCCGACTGGCCCGAGGACCGGATCCGCACGGCCGGCCACTGCTGCCGCCTCGACACCCTGGCCGCCGACGACCTCGACAGGGTCGCACGGGCACTCGCGCGTGCGCGTGTCTCGGTCGTCTCACTGCCGGTGACGAACCTGTATCTCCAGGGCCGCCACGGCCCGTCGGCGGGGCGCCGGGGAATCACCCCGATCGATGTCCTGCGCGATCACGGGGTCCGCGTCGCCGGGGGCGCGGACAACATCCGCGACCCGTTCAACCCCGTCGGTCGGGCCGACCCCTTGGAGACGGCCGCTCTGCTGATCACCGCCGCCCATCAGAGTCCGGACACAGCAACAGAATTGGTCACCTCTGAGGCGCGGTCCGTGCTCGGACTCGAGCCGGCCGGGCCGATCGTCGGCGCACGTGGTGATCTGGTCGCGATCCGCGGGACCGACCTCACCGAGGTGATCGCGACCGCCCCGGCCGACCGGGTGGTCATCGTGAACGGGATCCCGGTCGCGCGCACCGAGACCACCACCTGGACGGCCTTTCCGTCGCCCCCGGTCCCGTCGCCCCCGGTCCCGTCCCCGCCAGGAGCGTTTGCAGCAGGAGTGTCACCAGCAGGCATGTCCCCCGTCGGTATGGAGAGATGATGAGTTCACCCGCAACGACCCCCAGACCGGCACTCGGTCACCCGCTCGTCGGCTTCGAACACGTGGAACTCACCTATCCGGACGGCACCCATGCCCTCCGGGATGTGAACCTCACCGTGCGCGAGGGCGAATTCGTCAGCGTCGTGGGCCCATCCGGCTGCGGCAAGTCGACCCTGCTGCGCTTGTCGTCGGGATTGGAGACGATCACCGACGGCTACCTGCAGAGCGGAGCCGAGCGGATCGGTTACGTCTTCCAGGACGCCACCCTGCTCCCGTGGCGGACGGTGGCCGACAACGTCGCACTGCTCGGCGAGCTCGACGGCGCACCGAAAGCCGAACGGCGCGAGCGAGTTCGCGCCGCGCTCGAGACAGTCGGCCTGACCGGCTTCGACAAACACCTTCCGCACATGTTGTCCGGCGGGATGCGGATGCGGGTGTCGCTGGCCCGGTCACTGACCCTCGACCCCGACCTGTTCCTCTTCGACGAGCCGTTCGCCGCCCTCGACGAACTCACCCGCGAGCGACTCGGCACCGACCTGACCGAACTGTTCGCCGTCAAACGCTTTGCCGGCCTGTTCATCACGCACTCGGTCGCCGAGGCCGCGTTCTTGTCCACTCGCGTCCTGGTGATGTCGGGGCGCCCGGGCACCATCGTCGACGAGATCGAGGTCCCGTTCGACTACCCCCGGTCGCCCGACCTGCGCTTCGAACCGGAGTTCGGCGCGATTGCCGGCAGGATCTCCCGCGCACTCCGAGAGGCACATTCATGACCGCCCCCGAGACCGACACCGACACCACCGCGAGCGTGCGAACCCCGAAGCCCGGCAAGGCCGGGACCCCGGACCCCGGATCCACCACCGAGCTCGCCGTGGCGGCGCGCACGAGCCGACGCGGACGATCTCGCTCGAAAGCAGTGGGGGTCGCCGCACCGCTCGTCGTCCTGGCACTGGTCATCGGTGTCTGGTACCTCGTGAGCTACGCGGTCCTCGATCCCGGGCGACGATTCCTGATGCCACCTCCGCATCAGGTCGTCACCGACGGCCTGCTCGGCGATGCCGCGCCGGCGATGTGGGAAGCGTTGAGCCGTACGGCGACCGTTGCACTGACGGGTCTGGTGATCGCCGCCGCTATCGGCATCACCTGGGCCGTGATCATGTCGCAGTCGCGCCTGATGGAGAACGCCCTGTTCCCGTATGCGGTGGTCCTGCAGTGTGTCCCGATCCTCGCACTCGTTCCGCTGGTCGGATTCTGGTTCGGATTCGGTTTCAGCGCCCGCGTTTTCGTCTGCGTGCTGATCTCGCTGTTCCCGATCGTGTCCAACACGCTGTTCGGCCTTCGGTCCGTCGATCGGCAGATGCGCGACCTGTTCGCCCTGCATCATCCGAGCCGCCTCACCATCTTGCGCAAACTCGAGTTCCCTGCCGCGATGCCGGCGATCTTCGCCGGCCTGCGGATCTCGGCGGGCTTGTCGGTGGTCGGCGCGATCGTGGGCGACTTCTTCTTCAAACAGGGCAATCCCGGGATCGGCATCCTGATCGACAACTACCGGTCGCGGCTACAGGCCGAGGAGTTGTTCGCCTCGATCGTGCTCGCCTCACTCCTCGGCGTGGCCGTCTTCTGGTTCTTCGGCTGGCTCGGCAACCGCATCGTCGGCCGCTGGTATCAGCACTGACCTGATCTTCTCTCACCGGGTGGTTTCGACTCGGCTCCTCGCTTCGCTCGGTGCCGGCTCAACCAGCGGGGGTATCGGCTCAACCAGCAGGCGGTGCCGGCTCAACCAGCGGGGGTGCCGGCTCAACCAGCGCTCGGTGCCGGCTCAACCAGCAGGCGGTGCCGGCTCAACCAGCAGGCGGTGCCGGCTCAACCAGCAGGCGGTGTCGGCTCAACCAGCAGGCGGTGCCGGCTCAACCAGCGCTCGGTGCCGGCTCAACCAGCAGGCGGTGCCGGCTCAACCAGCGCGGGTGCCGGCTCAACCAGCAGGCGGGTCCCCTGTCGTCGACACCCAATGATCTCTCCAACCAACTTCCGGAATCTCTCAGCCCGAAAAGGAACTCATCTCATGAACACACACATCTGGCGTCGCCTGTCCAAGACCACCGGTGTCGCGGCCGTCGCCGCCGCCCTCGCTTTCACCGCCGCGTGTGGTTCCGGTGAGACCACCGAGTCCTCGGGCTATACCGGTGCCGTCGGCCCGGTCGACCTGAGCGCCAACTGCCCGGACAAGATCGTGGTCCAGACCGACTGGAACCCGGAGGCCGAGCACGGCCACCTCTACCAGCTCCTCGGACCCGACCCGACGATCAATGCCGGCAACAAGCGCGTCGTCGGACCGCTGTTCGACCGCGGCCAGTACACCGGCGTCGACATCGAGATCCGCTCCGGCGGACCGGCCATCGGCTTCCAGTCGGTGACCTCGCAGATGTACTCCGATCCAGAGATCCTCCTCGGTTACGTGGACACCGACCAGGCCATCCAGAACTCGAAAGACAACCCGACGACCGCGGTCATGGCGCCCCTGGACATCAGCCCGCAGATGATCATGTGGGACCCCGCCACATATCCGCAGGCCCAGGGCATCGCCGACCTCAAGGCGGCGAATGCGCGCGTCCTCTACTTCGAGGGAGCCACCTACATGGACTACCTGACGGGGTCGGGCGTCCTCTCCCCCGGACAGGTCGACGGCAGTTACGACGGGTCACCGGCCAACTTCGTCTCCGACGGCGGCAAGACGGCCCAGCAGGGATTCGCCAGCTCCGAGCCGCAGGTCTACCAGGAGGAGGTCGAGGGCTGGCAGAAGCCGGTGAAGTACCAGCTGATCCACGAGGTCGGATATCCGATCTACAAGTCGTCGGTGGCGGTTCGCACGGACGCACTGGAGGAGAACGCCGCCTGCCTCGAGCAGCTCGTCCCGGTGCTGCAGCGCGGGTCGGTCGACTACCTGGCGTCGCCGCAGGCGGCGGACGCGGTCATCCTCGACGCCGTCGAGCAGTACGACACGGGGTGGGTGTACTCCCAGCGCAACGCGGACTACGCCCGCCAGACGATGGCCGACCTCGACCTGGTGAGCAACGGCACCGACACGACGATCGGCAACTTCGACACCGCCCGCGTCGCCCGCGTGATGGAGGTGACCGGACCGATCTTCACCGAACAGGGCACCCCCGCAGCCGACGGTCTGACCCCCGAGTCGATCGCGACCAACCGGTTCATCGAGACCTCGGTGGGCCTCCCGTCATGACCGCACCGGTGGTCGCCGTCGGCACCGATGAGGGACGCCCCGACTTCGGACCCGACGACGTCGACGCGCTGGCCGACGACCTGCTCGCCATTGTCGGCCCGCGCGGCATCAGCTCGCTTCCCCGCGCCCTCGAACGGGCGGGGCGGGACGGCTCGGGGATGAGCCCGATCCTGTCGGCGCAGGACCTCGGGCAACCGGACCTCGTGTGCTACCCGCGGTCGGCCGAGGCGGTGCCCGCGATCGTGCGTGCCGCGGTCGCCCGCGGGGTCCCGATCACCACGCGCGGCAAGGGCACCGGCAATTACGGTCAGGTCATCCCCCGCTTCGGCGGACTCGTCCTCGACATGACGTCGCTGACCGAGATCCGCGATGTCACAGAGCGTTCGGTCACCGCGCAGGCCGGCGCGCGGATGATCAACCTGGAACAGACCGCCTGGGCGCACGAGCGCCAGCTGTGGATGTACCCGTCCACCGTCCAGTCGACCCTCGGCGGGTTCCTCGCGGGCGGTTCGGCCGGTACCGGCACGATCGTGCACGGACGTAACCATCAAGGTTTCGTCGAAGCCCTCGATGTCGTCCACGCCACCGACGACGCCGAGGTGGTGCATCTCGAGGGCGACGACGCGACGCCTTTCGTGCACACCTACGGGGTTGCCGGCGTCATCGTCGGCGCCACCGTCCGGGTGGAACCACTCCAGGAATGGCGGTGCGTCTATGCGAGTTTCGCCTCCGGTCCGGAGGCCTTCGACGCGGCGTACCGGCTGGCGGCGGTCGAGCCCAAGCCGCGTCTGCTGTCGGCCGACGGTCCCCTGATCACGGCGGCACTTCCCGACGACCCCGCCCTCGTCCGCGGGCGCGCCAGCGTGCGCGGGATCATCGACGCCCGTGCGCTGGCAGAGACCACCGATCTGGTCGTCGCAGCCGGCGGCCGCGTCGAAGCGGTCCGAGAAGGGATCGCCGAGACGGTCAAACTGTCGACCCTGTCCTACAACCACCCCACGTGGTGGCTGCAGAAGTCCCAGCCGGACAAGTGGTTCCACATGGAGGTACGCGGCGACGCGCTCGTCACCCGGCTCGACGAGGTCGAGCAGGTCTACGAGGGCGGCGAGCTTCATCTCGAGGTCGGTCACGAGATGATGTTCGGGATGCTCAACGGGGTCTACCGCAGCCCGCAGCAGGTCATCGACGGGGTCGCCGCGCTCGAGGAACTCGGGGTCGGGGTCCACTCCCCGCATCAGTGGTACGTCGATCTCGACGCCGAGCGCGTGCGCGCGCTCGCTCAGCAGACCGATCCGAAGGGGCTGCTCAATCCGGGAAGGTGGATGTGAACGTGGTGGACACGACGGCCGCGAGCCCGAACGGTCATCGACGTTACGCTGAGCTGACCACCGAACAGATCGGCACGGCCCTGTCCCGAGATTCGATTCTCGTACTGCCCACGGGCGCAATCGAACCGCACGGACCACACCTACCGCTCGCCACCGACCTCATCGTCGCCGAGTCGGTCGCCGAGGCCGTCGTCGAGCGCGGCGCGGCGGCTGGGCACGACGTCTGGCTGCTACCCGCTCTCGGATACACCAAGTCCGACGAGCACTCGCGGCTCCCGGGCACGATCTGGCTGCGCGCGACGACCCTGTTCGAGACGATCGTCGACATCGGCGCCTCGCTCGCCGAGACCCCGGCGAGACGGATACTGTTCCTCAACGCACACGGCGGCAACTCCGCCCTGATCGAGGTCGCCGCGCGCGAGCTGCGCCGCCGGTTCGATCTGCAGACGTTCTTCTCCTCCGGCCCAGGGCATCCCGGTCCCACCGAACGCGGCCTGGGTATCCATGCCGGGTGGGCGGAGACCTCGATGATGCTCCACCTGCGGCCGGATCTGGTGCACATGGACAAGGCCGTGGCGGCCGTGGCGGACGCGGTTGCCGACGCCGAGCACGTCGGATTCGCCGGCACCGTTCGATTCGGTTGGTTGTCCACCGATTTCGCCGAGTCGGGCGTCATCGGCGATCCCACCGGCGCCGACGCATCCATCGGCGCGACGCTCTTCGACGAGCGCGTCGGAAACCTGGTCGCGGCACTACCGGAGATCGCCACGTTCGACCCGGGCCGGGTCGGACGTTGATCACCAGCGGAGCAGGCTTCGGAACCGATTGTGCGGCCACCGATCAGCTCACGATCGACCCGATGGAGCTGTTGCGCGACTGGCTGCCCCCTGCCGACCAACCGCGCCCACTGATGGCACTGGCGACGTCCGGTCGCGATGGATATCCCCGGGTCCGGCACGTCCTGATCACCGAAACCGACGACACCGCGGTCTATTTCCACACCGACAGCAGGTCGGCGAAGGTGGCCGAACTCGTGGAGACCCCCCGAGCGTCGGTTGCGATCGCCTGGCCGGCCGCGGGCCGTCAGGTCGTCGCGCATGGGGACGTGCGGCGGGCGCCGGATACCGAACTGCACGAGGCATATTCACGCCGGTCTCGCTATCTGCAGCTCCTGGCATGGATGAACGACGACGACCTCGCCGCACTGGCACCCGACGAGCGGCGGCGCCGCTGGGCCGACTTCGACGCCGCCCACCCACGACTCGCCGCACCGCCGACCTGGACCGGGTACGCCGTCGACCTGCGGGAGATCACCTTCTGGCGGGGCGACCCGGACGGTCCGTCGCAACGAGTACGGTTCACCCACAACGCAGATCATTGGACATCGGAGGTTCTACCGGGATGACCGGCACTTACCACAACGCGCTGATCCTGCCGGTCAGCGGCGAGAAGCCGTGGTTCTGGGGATGGCTGTCGATCGGGGACGACGGCCGGATCTCCGGGATGGGCGAGGGGTCCCCGCCCGCCGACGCCCCGCTTCCTCGGCACGATCTCGACGGCGCCTTCCTCGCACCCGGTTTCGTCTCGGCACACAGCCACATCTACACCGCCGGAATGCGTGGTGTTGCGCCGAACAGTCCGCTGTACGAATGGGTCACGCTCAACAGCACGATGCTGCTCGGGGCCGAGGCGGAGGATCTGTACTGGATGACGCTGGCGGGCGGGCTCGACCACCTGTCCTCCGGCATCACGTCTGTGTACAACTTCACCCAGTCGCGCGTCCTGGCCCTCTTCGACTACGAGGAATCCGTCTTGAAGGCGGCGCGGGTGCACCCACCGGAATTCGTCACCTCCCAGGTGGACGGCCTGGCGGCCAGCGGAATCCGGTTCGTCACCAGCGTGCGACTCGACGACGAGCAACTCGGCGAGGATGCGGCCTTCGCCGGTTTCGACGAGGTGATGACCCACCTGGCAACCGTCGACCGCGACCTCGATCTGGGCGGTTCGGTCTACGGCTCGGTGCAGTGGTCGTCGTCGCAGGCGACCGCGGAACGCGAACGCGCCCTGATGGATCGATACGGGATCACCAATCAGGCGCACTTCGTCGAGACCGCCGAACAGATCGAGATCCAGCAGTCGAAGTTCGACTGGTACGACGCCGCGGGCGTGTTGGGTCCCGACTTCGCGTTCGGCCATTTCGTCCATCCGACCGAGGACATGTTCACGCGCGTTCGCGAGACCGGGTCGGCGGTGGTGTGGCAACCGATGTCCAACGGACGCCTCGGCTCCGGGATCGCCGATGTACCCCGCCTGCTGCGGGATTCGGTCACCGTCGGCATGGGCGTCGACGACCAGTCGTGCACGGACGTGTCCGACCCGTTCGAGAACATGCGCACCGGGTTGTTCCTGCAACGCGGCAAGCACAGCGACGCCGCTGTCCTGACCCCGCTCGATGTGCTCGGGTTGCACACCCTCGGTTCGGCGTCGGCGATGGGGGTGGCCGACCGGGTCGGTTCGCTCGAGGTCGGGAAGTTCGCGGATCTGCTCGTCGTCGATCCACGGTCGCCCCACCTCGGACCGATCTGGGATCCGATCGCCACCTATGTCCTCGGCTGCGGACTGCGAAACCTCCGCGAGGTCGTCGTGGGCGGTCGATCGGTCTGGCACCGCGACGTGGCCGACCCCCGACGTGCACAGGCGGATTCCGAACTCACCGAACGGATGATCGCGTCAGCGGCGCAGTCCGGGATTCATCCGGTCGTGCCTGCGCTCCGCGGTCCGGACCGCACGAGCGCCGACGACCAGCGGTCGGTGTAGTCGGCGATCCGGGAATCGGTGGTGTAGGTGGAATCCATCAGGTACAGGCCCGGAGCCGGGCACACCGCGCCGAGTTCGACCAGGACCGGTTTGAGCAGCAGGTCGGGTGCCATCGCATGCGCCGGCCCCGCCCCCAGCATCAGTGGGACGGCCGTGACATCGCGCAGGCCCTCGCCGGTGGCGAACTGGTCGAGGAAGAGTTTGAGGACGCCGGTATAGGTCGCCTTGAAGGTCGGGCTCGCCACCACGACCAGATCCGACGAGGCGACGGTCTCGACCGCACCCTGGACCGCGGTGTCACCCCACGCGAGCAGGCCCGGCCCGAGTTCGATCACGTCCACGACATGGTCGGGTTCGGTTCCGGTCAGCGCTCTCGCCAACCGGCGGGCGGCGTCGAGCGTGCGCGAACCGGGCTTGGGGTTCCCGGCGACAACGGTGGTGGTCATGGTCCGCCTCTCGCAGTATCGGTCTCGCCTATCGTGCCGCAGCCGGAGCGGGCGCACCCGCCCGGCGCCGCAGTATCGTCACTGCCGCCGTGGTGACGACCAGCGCGACGATCGTCCCGACCGCGACTCCCACGACGGCCGTCGACTCACCCTGCGCGGACACGATGATCCCGGCGAGCGCCCAAATCAGCGTGAGCGGGTAGGCGACGAGCACCGACCCGACGACGGCGGTGACCGCCAGCCCGACCAGGGCACACGCGAGCAGGACGGCCAGCTGCCATCCCAGGGACTGCGGATCCGCGAGGTCGGCGCCGATCGCCGCGGCCCAGTTCTGGAACACAGCCGCGGTCGCCCACGCCGCGTAGACACCCACGAGGACCCGGGTCAGGACCGTGAGCCATCGAGGCGCCGAATCGTCGGCCGGCCTCGCGGCGATCCGGGCCGCGTCGAGCAGGACCACCGTCATGACCGTCAGCACGATCGGTGTCACCCATGTCCACTCCGCCGCCGACACGAGAATCCATACCGCCGCGCCGGCGAACGCGACTTCGAGGTCGACGAGCAACCGCCGCGGGTCACCGGTCCCGGTGGACCCCTTCCACTCCACGGCGACGGCGAACACGATCGACAGCAGGTAGATGAGGCTCCAGATAGAGAACGTGTAACCGGCCGGGGTAATCAGCAGATCGGTCGTCGACTCGTTGGGCGAGGCGCCGAAACCGGAGAACGGGACGATGGGCGCGAGCACCTGTGCCACGGCGAGGACGACGGCGAGCCAGGTGATCGGACCGGAGATGCGCGTGGGTGTCATGTGTCCCAACGTAGGCCCCACCGCAAACCCACCCCTTTTCCGTAAACCCAGCAGGCTCGGACCGGGTGGATTTACGGAAGAGGGGTGGGTTTGTCGGAAGGTCCGGTTTCGCTGTTCTGCCGGCTCAGGGGGCCGTACCGACGACACGCCGGCCCGGGAGGTGTACCGCACTTGTCGATGCGGGATGTCTCCCCCTCGTTCCTCGATCCCGTCGCACGACCAGACCGATGGCGACGGCCGCGACGAGCGCATACACGACGCCGGTGACAACAGCTCCGCCCATGGTTCCGACCGCCTGCCCGGCGACGCCGTCGAGCACGACCATCACCCCCGCACCGCTGTAGGCGAAGGCGGAGAACCGCGACGCCACCCGCCCCTGCTCGACCGCGGTGAGACCGCCGGTGATGGCAGCAAGCGCCACTCGGTAGCCGCCGGCCTGCCCGACTCCACCGACGACCGTGCCCAGAACGATCACGTCCAGTCGGCCGAGGATCAGACCCACCACCGCCGTCGACCATCCGAGGACCAGGAGCACGCCGACCGTCGGCAGAGTCGTCACGATCCGCATCCCGACGCCCGCGAGACTCGCACACATCGAGACGAGTAGGCATGCGCCACCGACACACTGGGCCACGAGGAGTGAGCCACTCGCGCCGGTGGCCAGTATCGCAGCCGGCATCGCACCGACCGCGAGTGCGCCGATCGCCCACGCGAGCGCGCCGATCAGGTACGCGCCGGAGTCACGTCGGCGAGGGCCCGCGACATCGAGGTCGCCGGTGCGTGCTCGCACCGACGCCGATCCCGGCGCCACATCGTCGTCGACCTGCGAATCTCCGCTGTACGCAAGGAGGTCGGGGGCCAGACGCAACCCGACCAACAGAACGATCAGGCACAGTGTCGTCGCAGCGGCGTGGATCGCGTACACCGTGAACAGTTGCCAGGGCAGGAAGACGGCTATCGCGATGGCCGCGACCAGACCTGTGCCCGCGCCGATGAGCGAACCGGAGGCGATGAACGCACGACCCCGCTCGCCACGGGCGGCCACCATGATCGCCGCTGCGGCACCCGTGCTCAGCCCGACCGACGCCCCGGTGAGGAACCGCCCTGGGAACAACAGCAACTCGGCCGAGGCGCCCGCGATCTGCAGGAGGTCACCGACGATCGCCGCGAGGAAGGCGATCGGCAGCACCGTGCGGCTGTACCGGATGAGCGGCCCCCGCGCCGAGATCAACAGGACGATGATCAATGCGATGAAGTAGGTGGCGAACAGCACCGACGCCGCGGCGGGGCCGAAGTCATGGGTGTCCATGTAACCCGGGAGTAGCGGCGTCATCGCATTCGAGCCGCAGATCGCGAGGATGAACCCGACCCCGGAAGCACCTGCCAGCACACGGATTCCACGGTCGGTTCTCGGAGCGGTTGTCATGGGGGAACTCAAACCGATGTCTGTGACCACCGGGCAACCCCGTCGTGGCCGTCGTATTGCGCACCTCGTCGGCGCGATGACGGGCCGCTGACCTGGCGCGTCGTCGCCGACAATGGGGATGGCGCCGATCGCGCCGGGCCGATCAGCCCACCGGACGTAGATCCGAGGGCGTCCCCGGACGCGTTCCCCAGTACTTCCCGACCCAACCGGCCGCCCCGGCCTGCGCATCGGCCTCGGTGATGTCCCAGTCCACGAAGTCGTGGAGGTCGCGCGCCATCTCGACGATGACGTCGCGAAGTTCGAGGGACTCGAGCCAGCGCTGCGGGATCGCTCCCACGCCGTCGCGGGCACCCAGCAGATTGCCGGCCATCGCGCCCGTCGAGTCCGAGTCGCCATCGTGGTTGACCGCGATGATCACCGCGTCTTCGAGGTCATCTGCCACGAGGGCGGAGTAGACGGCGATCGCGAGTGCTTCCTCTCCGACCCAACCTCCCCCGAGCCGCGTGATCGCCGCCTCGTGCGGCAGGGCCGAATCGGCCAGTGCCTCAGCGGCGTCGAGCGCAGCCAGGGTCTCCTCATGACCGGCACGAATCCGCAGAATCCCTTTCGCGACCGTCAGCGCCTCGGGCAGGCTCGCACCGCCGACCAGATCGCGAACCGCGACGGCGAGGACCCCGGCGGGGAGCGACCCGGAAGGGTGCCCGTGTGTGAGCGAAGCGAGGGTGGTCGCGAGATCGAAAGTGCCGGCGGCCGACCACTCGGCGCGGGCCGCGAACAACCCAACAGGCGCAACCCGCATCACGCCGCCACAACCCTTGCTGTCGTTGTCGGCGGCCGCGCCGGGACGAGTGGTCACCCGCAGCGCCTCGAGGCAAGTGGTGCCAGGTGCCCGCCGGCTGTGGAGCTGCCGGTGTCCCGCCAACCAGCTCGACCGTTCGGCCGTCGCCAGCACTCCGTGCCGAGGATGGCCGCCCTGGGTGATGAACCAGCGCAAGTAGGCACGTGCCGTCGTGGCCGAGTAGCAGGAGATACCGCCCGCGCAGTCGCGCACCCAGGCGCGCAGCAGCCCTTCGGCGGTGAACAGCGTCATCTGGGTGTCGTCGGTGATGGTGCCGACGCCGCCGTACGCTTCCGCGTACGAGGTGATCCCGTCGGCACCGAACCGGTCCAGAATCGCGTCGCGCGTCGAGAACTCGACCGCCCCGCCCAGGGCGTCGCCGACTGCCCCGGCGAGTAGACATCCGGTGTACCGATCCATGTTCGCCCCCTGTGGTTCTCCCCGGCGTTTCCCCATGGTCACACGCGGGGCCCGAACCTGCTGGACAGCGAACTGCGACGGGGTATTTTCGGAGGACCTCGAGACGAAGGGGCTCCGATGACGCTCTCCCTCCAACTCGCAGGTGTTGGGCCGAACGTCACCCACGCTCGTCGACCTCCTGGCCGCCCTGGCCACCGGCCTCGTCGGCGCGATCGCCATCACACGCCGCGACGTCGGCGACGTGCTGCCCGGAGTGGCCGTCGCCATCTCACTGGTGCCGCCACTCGGGGTGGTCGCGATGATCATCACGAGGCTCGTCGTCCTGACGATCGGCGGCTACGGTCGCGAAGCCGCCGATCTCGCCGGTGAGCAGCACTCCCGACCCCCACGACGTCGGACCTACACGATGCTCGCCATCGCGCTCGTCGCCGTCACCGTCCCGATGGTCGCCAACTCCCTGTCGTCGCTGTGGTCTCGTCAGATCGCGACCGCAGCGGGGTCGTGGCTGGGGTCAACCGGGAACCAGACGTCCGAGGTCACCGGGGTGTCCTGGACCGGCAGCACGGTGACCGTCAGTGTGCTCGCCCCGCAGCACCTGCCGCCGATCGGCGAGCTCCACACGACGGTCGACGAGCTGGTCCCCTGGGACCCCGAGGCCGTCGTCGTCCACACCGTCGGCGAGCGATCACGCCCCGACGGACCCACGGTCCGACCCGCCGGAAGCAGGCCGCTCCGACTCGCCAACCGAAGGTGACACCGCTCGAACACACGTGCGAAACTGTGCGAGTGGGCATGCAGTGGATTGGCGGGGACAACGGCCAGCCACACCGGCCCGCCTTTGTGCGGGTCGGCCATAAGGCGGTGCTCATCGACCTCGGCGCGCTGTACCCCAACGCACCTCATTTCAGCGGTGAGTATCACCCCGACGGGTTGCAGATCCGATCGGTGCACCTCGGAGTCCTCACTGAATGGGGGCGAGACGAGTGGGGTGCCTGGTACGGCAAGGTGACGTACACCATCACCTCGAAGGACCGTCAGGAGAAGGTCACGCACTGGGTGCCGTCGTGGGCGCTGCGTCCGGCCGGTGATCCCCCGCCCGGGCGACGGTGACCCTTCGAGGCTCGCTTCGCTCGCACCTCAGGGATCGGGGGTAGCGTCGCTCGCACCTCAAGGATCAGCGCGGCGTCTCAGCGGATGAGCGGATCGCGCGGCAACCCGAGGATGCGCTCGGCGATCTGGTTGCGGGTGATCTCCGACGTCCCGCCCGCGATCGACATCCCGCGGGCCCCGAGTATCAGCAGGCCGGCCAGCTTGCCGGGGCCGTCCGAGAACGCTACATCGGGTCCGAGCAACTCCGCCGCCAGGTGAGCGCGATCGCTGAGGTGTTCGGCGAGAAGCAGTTTCGTGACGTTGCCCTCGGGTCCGGGGGCGGCGCCGACGACGGACCTGGCGGCACGACGCAGATTCAGCAGTCGCAGTGCATCCTCGACGGCGAGGAACTCCCCGACCTTCGTCGCCGCCCCCTCGACCCGGTCCCCGTAGCCCTGGACGAGCGCCACCATCTGCTGCACCGCGCCATCGCTGCCCGGTGCTCCGCCGCCGATGCTGACCCGCTCGTTGCCGAGGGTCGCGCGGGCCACGGCCCAGCCGTCGTTCGGGGTGCCCACCACGTCGGCGTCGGGGACGAAGACGTCGGTGAAGAACACTTCGTTGAACTCCGATCCGCCGGTGATCTGACGCAGGGGGCGCACCTCGACCCCGGGCGCCTCCATGTCGATCAGCACCGCGGTGATGCCCTTGTGTTTGGGAGCTTCCGGGTCGGTCCGGACCGTCGCCAGGCCGCGGCGACACAGGTGCGCGCCGCTGGTCCAGACCTTTTGTCCGTTGATCCGCCAGCCACCGTCGACGCGGGTCGCCCTGGTCGTGACCGCCGCGGCGTCCGACCCCGCGCCCGGCTCGGAGAACAGCTGACACCACACCTCGTCACCGAGCAGCGCCGGCCGTACGAGACGGTCGATCTGTTCCTGCGTGCCCTGTTGGATGAGGGTGAGGATGACCCACCCGGTGATGCTGTAGTCGGGTCGCTTCACCCCCGCCGCAGCCATCTCTTCGTCGATGACGAGTTGTTCGACCGAGTCCGCGGCGCGTCCCCACGGCGTGGGCCAGTGCGGCATCACGTACCCGGTGTCGATCAGCTTCTCGCGCTGCTCGGACTCGTCGGCCGCTGCGATCTCGGCGATGTCGGCGCGCACGCGCGTCCGCAGTTCCTCGGCCTCCGGCGGGAGGTCGAGGCTGTTGGCACGGGTGATGCCGGCCGCGGAGAAGGCATACACATCGTGCGCCGGCCGCTGCCCTCCGAAGAAGGCCTGCAGCACGGTGGCCCGACGCAGGTGCAGGTGCGCGTCGTGCTCCCAGGTGAAGCCGATGCCGCCGTGCACCTGGATGTTCAGTTCCGCATTCCGCGTGTACGTGGGCAACGCAAGCGCCGCGGCCGACGCCGCCACCAGTCCGAGGGCGTCGGCGTCCTCGTCGGCTGCCCGCGCGGCGTCCCACACGACCGCCGTGGCGGCCTCCGCGCCGACGAGCATGTTCGCGCAGTGGTGTTTGACGGCCTGGAACGACCCGATGGTCCGACCGAATTGTTCGCGGACCTTCGCGTAGGCGACCGCGGTGTCCAGTGCATCGCGTGCCCCGCCCACCGCTTCGGCGGCGACCAGCGTCCGCGTGAGGGCCAGGGCGGTGGCGGCGAGTCTCGGCAGACGGACGACGGCGGCATCGGTCAACGACACCCTGGCCGAGCGCCGGGTCGGATCGAGGTCGGCCTGCGCACCCACGTCGACACCGGAGTCCGACGACTCCACCACCAGCACATCGTCGTCGGCGATGAGTATCAGCAGGTCCGCGAGCGGTGCGCCGAGCACCGCGTCGACGACACCGGACGACTTGCCGTCGGACTCGGTCAGCCCCGGGGCGAGTCCGAGACCCGCGGTGATCGTGCCGTCGACGAGTGACCGCAACCAGCGGGCACGCGCCTCGTCGTCGGCACGGGCCAGGATCGCAGAGGCGAGCACGGTGGGCAGGAACGGCCCGGGTGCCACGGCGCGACCCAATTCCTCTGTCACCACGACCAACTCGGCCACACCGAAGCCGGACCCGCCGTACTCCTCGGCGACGTGCAGGCCCAACCACCCGAGGTCGGCGATCTCCTGCCAGAAGGTGGGCCTGGCCTCCTCCGACGCGTCGAGACGATCTCGCGCCTGCGCTCGCACCTTGCGGTCGACGGCGAATTCGCGTACCACCGAGGCAAGTTCGACGTGGTCTTCGGTCAGGGCAATACTCATGGCGACTCCCGGGATCGTCGGTCACCCGATCACACCATCTACCCGGCCCGCGGCGGGCCGCCTTGGGACAAAACGTCCGGGTTCGTCCCATCAGAGCCGGTTGCGATGAACGTCCTCAGGGCCGGTCGCCCTCGGCGACCGGCCGCTCCGGGTCCGACGACCACTGCGAGAACGACCCCGGGAACAAGGACGCGTCGATGCCGGCGACGGCGAGGGCCGCGATCTGGTGCGCCGCGTTGATCCCGGAACCGCAGTACACCACCACCCCGGTTCCGGCCTCCGCGTCGATGCCGACACCCGCGAACCGCCGCCGTAGCTCGTCGGCCGGATGAAATCGGCCGGACGTGTCGACGTTGTCCGCGGTCGGGACGTTGATCGCCCCGGGAATGTGACCCGCACGCGGATCGACCGGTTCGACGTCGCCGCGGTAGCGCTCGGCGGCCCGGGCGTCGAGCAGGTGGTCCGGTCCGGCCGCCACATCGTCGATGGTCGCGACCGGCAGGTGTCCGGCGGTGAGCGTCACCCGACCGGCCCGCGGGCGACCGCCGTCTCCCGTCGTCGTCCGCAGACCTTCGGCGCGCCACGCCACGAGACCACCGTCGAGGAGTCGCACGTCGGCGACTCCCGCCCAGCGCAGCAGCCACCAGGCCCGAGCGGCGGCAAGATTGCCGGAGTCGTCGTAGACCACCACCGGGACGCCGTCGTCGATCCCCCATCGCCGGGCCGCCTCCTGGAGATCGGCAACGGCAGGCAGCGGGTGCCTACCCCCTACCGGCCCGGAGGGCGGGGCGGCCAGTTCGGAGTCGAGGTCGACGTAGACCGCGCCGGGGATGTGCCCCTCGCGGTAGGCACCCCGGCCGTCGAAGTCGCCCAACCGCCAGCGCACGTCCAACAGGACCGGTGGAGTGGACAGGAGCATCTCGGCCAGTTCGAGCGGGGCGATGAGGACCTCAGCCATGGCGGCGAGGGTACCAACGCACACCGATGGCAGAATTGGGGCAATCCGCCCATGCCCGGGCGCTGGCCATCCGCCGCCCTGTCGTCAACACACTCAGGAGTCCATCCGTGGCGTTGTTTCCTGCCGTCGTCTTCGGACTCATCACCTTCTGGCTGCACCGGCGCATCGTCCGCGCGACAGCCATGCCGCGGCCCTGGTCGATCGTCGCCGACGTCGCGCTGGTCGTCCTGTGGGCGCTCGCCCTCATCGGCTTCGCCACCGGCCGGGTGCTCGACCCGTCGTGGGCACGGCCCTTCGGCACCGTCGGGCTGATCTGGCTGGCCGCTGTCTTCTACCTGTTCCTGGGACTCGCGGTGGTGAGTCTCGTCTCGTTCGCCGCGCACGTCATCCGCTCGATCCGGCGTCGCCGTTCCGGCGTGCAGGACACCCCGGCCCTCGCCGCGCGTCGGGTCAGCAAGCTCCGGTTCGCGACCGCCGCGGTCGTGGTCATCGCGCTCGGGGTCACCGGTTACGGCGTGTTCGAGGCGTCTCGACCACAGATCGTCGACGTCGACGCCACGTTCGCGAGCCTGCCGCCGCAGTTCGACGGGACGCGTATCGCGGTGATCTCCGACCTCCACGTCGGTCCGGCCCGCGACGCGTCGTTCACCAGGCGCGTCGTCGACGACGTCAACGCCCAGCGACCCGACCTCGTCGTGCTGGTCGGCGACCTCACCGACGGCACCATTCCGAACGTGCGCGACACCCTCGAACCCCTCGCCGATCTCCGGGCGCCGCTCGGGGTCTTCGGTGTCAGCGGGAACCACGAGTACTACGCCGACGACGGTGGTCGCTGGCTCGACGTCTGGGAGGAACTCGGCGTCCGCACGTTGCGCAACGCGCGGGTGCCGATCGAGGTCGACGGTGCGACCATCACGCTCGCCGGCATCTATGACGCCACCGCGCCGGAACCGTACGAGCCGGACCTGCCGGCGGCGCTGGCGGGATCGTCCCCCGACGACTTCACCCTCCTTCTCGCCCACCAGCCCAAGCAGGCGGTGGAGGCCTCCGATCTCGGCGTCGACCTGCAGCTGTCGGGGCACACGCACGGTGGCCAGCTCTGGCCCATCCGCTATCTGGTGCGCGCCCAGCAGCCGACGATCACCGGGCTCGACCAGATCGGCGACACCGTCATCTACACGACCCGTGGCGCCGGCGCGTGGGGCCCGCCGGTCCGCGTCCTGACACCGCCGGAGATCACGATCCTGACGCTGCGATCAGCACCCACTGCTCCCTGATCCGAAGAAACCGCAAAACCACTAATCCGAAGGGACCACACACCCACTGGTCCCTGAGGAGCGCCCGGAGCTTGCGGAGGGCGCGTCACGAAGGGTCTGCCACGCATCTCACCAGGACCCTTCGTGACGCTCGCAAGCTCGCTCCTCAGGGAGCAAGGGGGGCTCGCTCGCTCCTCAGGGAGCAGGGGGGCCGTTGATGTCCGACGGATGGGTCGCCAGCGGGGTGACCTTGATCCGCATGTAGGGGAACAGGGGCAGGCCCGACAGCAGGGTGTGCAGTTCGTCGTTCGACTCGACGTCGAAGATCGAGTAGTTGGAGTACTCCCCGACGATCCGCCAGATGTGCGGCCACTTGCCGGCGCGTTGCAGGTCCTGCGAGTACGCCTTCTCCCGGGCGACGGTGTCGGCCCGCACGTCGGGGTCGAGGTCGTCGGGGATGGACACGTCCATCCGCACGTGGAACAGCATTACTTCGCCGGATCCAGCACGAAGTCGTAGGAGATGGTGAAGCCGCCCTGGCCGTCGTCCTGCGGGTCCAGCACCAGTTCGGGCTTGACGGCGCTGGCGACGTCGTCGTCGTTGTGCGGGTCGCCCGGGAAGTACAGCTGTGCGGTGAGCTGCTCGTGGCCCGGTGCCGAGACCTTGAGGTGCAGGTGCGCGGGACGCCACGGATGCCAGCCGGCCGCGGAGATCATCTTCCCGCACGAGCCATCGGTCGGGATCATGTACGGCGCGGGCCGGATGGTGGTGATCTCGAAGCGGCCCTCGTCATCGGCGGTGAAGGTGCCGCGCAGATTCCACTCCGGGATTCCCGGCGCGAACTGCGAGTAGAAGCCGTCGTCGTCGGCGTGCCAGAGTTCGACCGTGGCGCCGGCGAGGGCGGTGCCGTCGCACGACCGGACCTGGCCGGTCCACACCAACGGATCGCCGGGCTCGTTGTCCCGCATGGGCAGAGTGCCCTTGGCGCCGAGTTCCGGAGCGTCCGGGACGTAGTACGGGCCTTCGATGCTGCCCTTGTTGCCCTGACGATGCGAGGTCGCGACGTCCTCGACGACGTGCTCCACCCATACGTCCAGGAACAGCGGCCACTCGCCGTCCTCGCCGACGTTGATGAGCCACGCCTTCAGTGCGTTGTACTCGTCGTAGGTGACCTTGTGCTTCCGGATGGTCTCGTGCACGCCCGCGAGGACCTCGTTGATGAGGGTGGCCACGCGCTCGGGCGGGGTGTCCTTGACGGCTTCGAACGGCGACTTGTCCGCGTGGAACCGTTCGGTGGCGGAGGCGCCGGACGCGGCGGCGGTGGCGGCTTCCTGTGGATGCTCGGTGGTGGTCATGTCCTTCTCCTTGCTACTGACGGTTCGCGGGGCTGCCACGAGACGTGTTGTGGGGTCGTGATTTCAGTTGTCGGTGCGGTACTTCTCGAGCTTGTCCGGGTCGAGCTCGAAGCCGATGCCGGGCGCGGTCGAGCGGTGCAGGTGGCCGTCGCGGATCTGCAACGGTTCGGCCAGCAGGTCGTCACTCATGTCGAGGAAGTTCGACAACTCACCCGCGTATCGCGAGGTCAGCTCGAAGGCACTGCCGAACGCGAGGGTGCAGGCGGTTCCGATCTGGCCGTCGATCTGGTTGCCCATGACGACCGGCACGCCCAGCCCCTCGGCGAGGTGATGGGTGCGGCGTGAGGTGGTGAAACCCGAACGCGCGGTCTTGATGCTGATGGCGGTCGCGGACCGGCCGAGGATCTCGCGGGTGACGTCGGCCGGCGTGGGGACCGATTCGTCGGCGATGAACGGCACCGCGAGCTGTTCGACGAGCCATCGGCGGCCGAGCACATCCCCTGCGTCACAGAGCTCTTCGGCGAACAACAGATCGAGATCGGCCATCTCCCGCATGGCTCGCGCGGACTCGGCCGGCGTCCACCCGCGGTTGCCGTCGACGTACAGTTCGACGTCGTCGCCGAACCGCTCGCGGAGCGCACGGACGACCGCGGTGTCGAGGGAGGCGGGGTGGCGTCCGACCTTCACCTTGAAGGTGCGGATCCCATACGTGTCGACCATCTTCTCGGCTTCGGCGACCATCGCGGCCGGCTCGGCGAAACCGAGCATGTGGCCGACCCGCATCCGATCGGTGTACCCGCCGAGCATGTCGCCCACCGGAAGCCCAAGGACCTTGCCCAGCGCATCCCAGATCGCCATGTCCACAGCGGATTTCGCGGCCGGGTTACCGACCGTGCGAGCCATCCGGGCGGCGACCACCTCACGTTCCAGCAAGGTCAGGCCGACGACCGCGGGTGCGAAGATGCCCTCGACCACGGCGATGATGCCGTCCTGGGTCTCGCCGTAGGTGAAGGGACGGGGCGGTGCCTCGGCGACGCCGACCACGCCGGCGTCGGTGTGCACCCGGACCAGCACGTGGGTCGCGGCGTGCACCTCACCCGAAGCGAACTTCAGCGGCTTCACGTACGGGATGGTGAACGGAATCGCCTCTACGGCGGTGATTTTCACGGTTTCTCTCCAGATCGAGCACCCAGTCGGGTCCTCACGGAACGGTGGTCGGCAAGCTGGGTGTCGCGCGACTCTGCGGCGGCGGAATCGGCGAAGGCGGAATCGGCGAAGGCTGCGGCGATGACGTCGGCGACCGCGGTGACGACCGGGTCGTCGGAACCCGATCGCCAGGCGAGTGCGACCTCGACAGTGTCGGCATCGACGAGGTCGCGCACCACCAAACCGTCGAGCGGAAGTGACCGTACCGAGGCCGGGAGCACGGCGACCCCCAGCCCGGCGGCGACCAGGGCCAGCAACACCGCGGTACCCGGCGCCTGGTGCGCCCGGTGCGGAACGAAACCCGCTGCGCGACATGTCCGTATTGCGGCGTCGTTGACGGCGGAGTCCCGGCTGTCGTACAGCACGAACGGCTCATGGCGGAGGTCGGCGACGGCGACCACGGGCTCGGCGGCCAGTCGGTGATCGACCGACACCGCGAGAACCATCGGCTCGACATCGATGACCGTCGTGTCGATGTGCTCCCCGATCGCCGGCGGACGCAGGATCCCGAGATCGAGGGCGCCGGCGCGCAGGGCGTCGCACTGGCCCGGCGTGAGCATGTCGGACTGGATACGAAGATCCACATCGGGCAACTCCCGCTTGACGACCCGCGCGATGCGCGGCAGATGGGAGAACGCGGCGATACCGGTGATACCGACCCGGACGAGGCCGCTCCGGCCGGCGGCGATCCGACGCACGCCGTCCACGGCTTCGTCCACGCCGGCAAGAATTCGCTCGGCCTGGGCCCTGAGGTACTGCCCGGCCGGGGTGAGCGACACCTGCCGGGTGGTCCGCGTGAACAGTGTGACGTCGAGTTCGGCCTCGAGCTGGCGGATGGCGTACGACAGCGCGGGCTGCGCCACGTGCAACGACTCGGCCGCCTGCCCGAAATGACAGGTGTCGGCCACGGCGGCGAAGTACCGCAAGTGCCGTAGCTCCATGACCCGCCTCGTCTCGTACCGATCGACACCGCGGCTGTGACCGCGGACACGTCTCACCGTAGAACGTCGATCCATACATGACAAAGACATAATTTGCAGCGATTGATCAATCGCATTGATCAATCGGCTACTGGGCCAGGACTGGCAATTACCCCGGTGTGATCGCCACCACGTGCTGCCACAGTGCAGAGAGCAGCCCACTTTCTGGAGGTATACGACCATGACCGCGTCAGTATCGGAACACCTGAACCATGTGAACTCGGTCCTCTACGACGCGGTCGTCGACGACCGTGATGCCGGTGTCTACCGCCCCGAACGCTGCGCCACGAGTACGTATCCTCTGAAAATGATGCCGGCAGGAAGCGCGGCTTGTGTACTGACCGCATTCTCCAAGGAACCCAGTCGTTCTGACCGACCGTGAGCAGCAGGTCTGAGGCCCGATTGGCAGTGTTTCGTCTCGTCTGGAGGCTGGACGGTCAAGAGGGCCGCAGGCGCGATGCGCATGACATCTAAAACGACCTTTCGCTTGTGGTCATCAGCCTGCCGAAATGCCCCCATTGATGCTGATCACCTGTCCGGTGATCTTGGCGGCCGCGGAGCTGGCCAACCACAGTACGCCCGCAGCGATATCCGTGGCGTCAGGCACCCCCAGCTGCGCCTTTTCGGTGATCTTCGCGAAAATTCTTGCTCCGAAGTCGTCAGCCACCAACCGTTCGGCCGTTTCTGTCCCGGCGATGAGACTGGGAGTCACGGCATGGACTCGGATCCCGTGGCGTTTGACCTCCAGGGCCAGGGTGCGAGTGAACATCGTGATGGCGGCCATCGCACCACCCGCCACAGATTCGCCCGGGGTAGGAACTTTGGCCGCGTCAGATGCAATATTGATCATTGTCCCGCCATGCTCTTTCATGTAGGGCAGGACGGCCCGGTTCATCTGCATGACTGGAAGAACCAGACCGACGAGAACACGCCCCAGTTCCACAGGATCCTGCCGGTCAAGAGGGCCCAGGTGCCCACCGGGAGCAACCGCGGAAACGAAACAGTCGACCCTGCCGTCCAGGTATTCGGACGCCTGGCGCGCCATTTCACCTGACCCTTGGGGATCACCCGCATCACCACCGACAAAGTGGACAGCCGCGCCCTCGGCACCGACTATCCGGGTTGCGCTGACGCCGCGGCCTGCGTTTCGCCCTAGCAATACGATTCGCTCGGCTCCTGCGGCAGCAAACTCTTTCGCGATGACCAAACCGACGCCGGAAGTGCCACCGCTGACAAGCACTCGAGCGCCCTCGAACTCATTCCGGGAAGAGATTCTATCGTTGTCCACGGTTGACCCGGCCTCCGCTGCTAACGCCGCTTCAATCATCATCTCGTCCTTGTCCGTGCTGACCCTCAAAGCGTCCGGGAATAAAATTCATACATATTGTCTCATAATGTAGCTGGAGGTAGCCCCCGTAACAAGCCCCTGGGGCGATTCGAACGACGGTGTCGGTGATAGTTGGCGACCGGCGTGGGCCCGATGGCGACAGAGGCGCCCCGTCTCCCGCGCAAATGGTCGCGACCCAACTCAGCCCCCGGCGCCGGACTCATTCACCTCTGTTGCCGCCGTGTGCGACCGTCCCCGACGCGGCCGGCGGGTACCCCGGCTGCAGCAGCATCCACATCACGTTGACGCGACGGTGCCGGCCCTACAGCGCGGCACATCCCCATGGGCACGGCGAGAGATCCCGGTGACCGCAAGGAGATTCGCCTCCGAAATCCGACCGTTCCAGCGATCACGACACCATCCTGATCGCGCCTGCGTCCATACGCGAGGGCCGACGCCCCACAGTCCAATCCGAGGACCTTGGCGAGCTGATGCGTGCGATCCTGCCGCCGAACGAGATCTTTGTTCCCTGGGGAAAACACGGCCATCTGATTCGCGACCGCTTACGCTGTGTTGGTTGAGGCTGCGAGACGTTCGCGCGACTCATGTCGAGTCGGACAGGTCCGCCCCGCACAGCGGTCAGCGGAGACCGAGCTGCTTGAGCAGATCGAAGTTGTTCCAGTAGTCCCGGTTCCCGATGATCTTGCCATCCTTCACCTCGCCAACCGATGCACACGGAACTTTGAAGGTCTTTCCGGTCGCCGGCATGCCGGGCAGGTCCTTCACGTGCGTGCCCGCCATATAGCTCTCGAGTCCGAAACCGGTCTCGGTCGCGTGAACGCGTGTGACGACCCAGTCGACATCTAGATTGTTCATCGTCGACAGATAGAACTTCTTCGTCGCCTCGATGCCCACGTGCACCTGCCCGAGAGCACAGTCTTCGTACACGATGTCGTCGTGGTAGAACGTCCAGATCTTCTCGAAGTCGCGTTCCAGACATGCCTGGGCATAGCCAAGGATCAAAGCCTCGGTCTTGGGATCGTTTGCCACGCTGACTCTCCTCATTTCGTGTGCCGTGGTGGCCATGGGCCGCTCGAACCTTGCCCACCGCAAGCTGACGGCTATCTTAAAAAGATGCTACGTCTCTAAACTACCGGACTGTGGTGGCTGACACAACCGCCTCACCAGTCACCCGTTCACGTCCACGACCAGGTCCTCGACGGTCGGCAGGGGGGACGGCTCTATCACGCCGTTCTCGGCGTAGTAGTCGATGGTCCGCTGAAGACGATCCGCAGGCAGCGCAACGTCGAATATGGGGTAGACCTCAGCGAGCACAGCTTCGGCGGCCGCGGGCGGAATCCCTTGCATCTCGCTCAGCGTGCCCGCCGCGGCGGGCAGATTCGCCGGATCGCGAACGAAGTTCAGCGCCTCGGTGATCGCGTCACAGAAAGCCTTGAAGTCCTCAGGTCGTTCCTCCAGTTCCGTACTCGGCGCTGCGTACCCGGCGCCGAAGAGCTGCGTGTACACGGGGGGACCCTCCTGCAATGGCATGAGCGTCTTTGCCTTACCTGACTCCTTCAGGATCTGCGTACCCGACGATGACACCATCGCGGCATCGATCTGGCCACTCTCGAGCAGCTGCTGGATGGAGCTGGTATTCGTGCCGACATTGATGGTGACGAAGTCTTGCTCCGCCACGCCGGCCTCATTCATCGCCGCGGCGAACACCTTCCACCATCCGGTGCCCTCCGGTTGGGGGAAACCGACCTTCTTGCCTTCGAGTGACTGCAGCACGTCTTGCCACGTGGCGCCGCTCTCCGTCGAGGGGAGTTCGCTGTTGGGCGCCGCCATGATCTCGTTGGGAATGCTGGGCATGAGGCCGCAGAAGAACCGCATGTCACCGCCATTCTGCCAGCTGGACATCAAGCTGCCGGCTGTCATCTGTAGCACGTCAGACTTGGTCGCCTTGACGGCCTGGCCAGGCTCCAGACTCGTCGGATAGTCCGCCGTATCGACTGTGACCCCGGCTTTGTCGAAGAATCCTTCATCCTGACCAATCGTGAGCAGCAGATCTTGGACCTGGTTGGGGTAACCCAGCACCGTGATCGTGCCGGGTGCCGATGAGTCGCCGGTGCCGGCGGAACAGCCGCTGAGGGCCACCGCCGACAAGGACAGAACGGCCAGGATGACCTTCGATCGAAGACGTGCAGTTTCCATGACTTTGACACCTTCCAGTGTGACCGATAAACGAGCTGAGCCCTTGCGTGCAGCCGGCGTCAGGGGGACCGACAGCGGTGCCGAGGAACCGAGGGTTACTGCCAACGGAGCAGACGCCGTTCGATTCGCACGAACAGCAGGTTCACCACGACCGATGCGACGGCGATGATCACGAGGATCGCGTAGACGGTGTCGATCTCGTAGGACGTCGAAAAGCGAACGATGTCCGTGCCGAGACCGGAGGTGGCAGCGATCATCTCGGATGCGACAACGCCGAGCAACGAGAAGGTGAAAGCGAGCCGCAAATTGGCGAACAGGGAAGGTACGGCCGACGGCAGGACAACCTTCCAGAGCAGCGACGGTCCACGCAGGCCGACCACACGAGCCATCGTCATCACGTCCGGGTCCACGGACCTCACGGCGGACCGCGCGTTCTCAGCCAGAATGAAGAAGACGACCGTGACCGCGAGGACGACCTTCGCTGACATCGTCAACCCGAACCACGCGACGAAGACTGGTGCCAGAGCTATTCGCGGGATCGAATTCAGCGGGCCCATGAAGGGCCCGAAGATCGCATCCGCTTTCCGGCTGAGTCCCAGAACGAGGCCCGCGACGGTCCCGAGTACGGATCCGATCACGAAGGACAGCAGTACTGCCACTCCGGTGGAGATCATCGACTCGCGAGCCGGAGCCGAAGGAACATACGCCCAGAAGGCATCCCACACACCGGACGGACTACCGAAGATGACGGTGTCGATGCGTCCCGAATCGGCCAACCACTGCCAAAGGCCGAGGAACGCCGCGACGATCACCAGCTGTAGGACAAGAACCGCCACGAACGGCAGATCCGCTGGACGTCGAGCGACCGCTCGCCGGGGCTTTACCCTCACGACCCGACGCTCCGGTGCGGCGACGCTCACCGGTCGGCCTCCGGCTCGGTAGCGGGCCCGGCATCCGCGAAGGCGCCTTCCAGCCTCTCGAACATCTCTCGCGTGATCGCCTGGAAGTCCGGCGAGAACATCACGTCGCCCAAGACGTCGGCTCGCGGCCGCGGCAGATCGATGATTCGGTCCTCTGCAATCCGACCCGGATGCGGCAACATCACGATCACCCTGTCGGCGAGCAACGCGGCTTCCGTGAGGTCGTGTGTCACGAAGACCACTGTCTTGCGTTCGGTGCCCTCGCCCGCGCACTCCCACAGCCGCAGGAACTCCGACTGAAGGGCCAGCTTCGTACGGGCGTCCAGCGCTGCGAACGGCTCGTCCATGAGCAGGATGGAAGGGTCGGCAGCCAGCGTCCGGGCGATGGCTACACGTTGCCGCATACCCTGCGAGAGCTGTAGCCGGAACTGCTTCTCGCGCCCTTCCAGGCCGACTGTCTTGAGAAGTTGATGGCTGCGCTCCCGCCTTTGGGCCTTCGGCCAGCCACGAACCTCGAGCGGCAACTCCACGTTTCGGTCCGCACGACGCCATGAGAGGAGAGCGTCGCGGGCGAACATGTACCCGACGTCGAGGTTGGGGACCACCGGCAGTTGGCCCGCGATCCGCACCTCGCCCTCCGTCGGCTGAATCAGCCCGGCGATCATGTTCAGCAGCGTGGTCTTGCCGCAACCGCTCGCGCCGACCAGAGCTACGAACTGACCTGACGGAATTGTGAGGTCGACTCGTTTGAGCGCCTCGACGCCATTTCCGAATACCTGACGCACACCGTGGGCCGTAATCGATGAGCTGCCCGAGTGCCGCCCGGGGAGGTCCGGTACGGACGCGGTCTCGCTTGTATCGGGCGCCTCCTCCCGGACCGACGGGAATGGCGTGCCTGTCATGACATCTCCTCTACCGGAATGAACGATGCGACGCGTCACCAATCGTCTTGCCGACCCGCCAAAGATCTGAACAAAGTCTTGTGAACTCACTGTCTACGAGTAGCCCCAGGGCTGGGACGCACTGCGGCCCTGCTCTGCGCGCCTCATTGCGCTCTGTGATTCACCGAACTCGCGGTGTGGCGTCCCGCCTGAGCCGACTGGCCGGCGCCGTGACCGCTTCGCTTGTTACCCGTCAACAGGCAGGCTTTTAAATACGACTCGTCTCTTATCGTAGGGCAGCATCGCATAGATCACAACAGTCGACGACTATGATCCAGCCCATCTGCACCGGGCCGAGTACGAGCGAGTGCGGCCACCCGCGCGTGACGATGTCGCATACGGCTCCGCTCGTCCGGATGAATACGGGCACCATGAACGTGCCTGCCGCCCAGGCCTTTAACTCGCCCGACGACGATCGGTCCGGAGTTCCGAGCCATTGCCCCACGCAGACGGGATGTTGCCGGTCCAGCCGCAGCGGAGGGCTGCCTCAGGACCGCGTCGGACGCGGGGTACTCGAACGAACGAGAGACGGGTGCGCAATCGGCGCCATATCTACGCAGGCGTCTGGTTCACTCCGGGAATCAACAAGTGGCCGGCCTCGACGGGCAACGCCGCTCCAGTTATGGAGGATGCCAGGTCAGAGTTGAGGAACAGCGTGGCGTCCGCGATCGTCTCTGGGGGCATGAAGGTCGTCGCTTTGAGCGCTCCGTAGTGCTTCCCGGCCTCGATGAGGTCGTCGACTGTACCGCCGGGGCCGCCCTTGTACATGTCGAATGCCATCTGATTCTCGGTCATGCCGGAGCGTACGGCCCCGGGATGTACTGAATTGCAACGAATGCCGTACGGAGCCAGCTCGAGTGCGACCGTTTTCATGAGGCCGACGACGCCGTGCTTGGCCGCCGTGTAATGCGCGAAGTTGGGGCCGGCTTCCAAACCGTTCACCGAAGAGATCATGACGATGGAGCCAGATTGTCGTTCGATCATGTGAGGCGCAACTGCCTTCGCGGAGCGCCACACACCGGACAGGTTCACGCCGATCATCTCTTCCCACTGCTGGTCCGTCAGCTTCCAGAATGGCGCCTGAGTCCATATGCCGGCATTCGCGATCAAAGCGTCGATCTTCCCGAACTCCCTGATACCTTGTGCAACGGCGGCATCCAATTGAGCCTGCTCGCGCACGTCCGCCTCGACGGCAACAATTCGTCGATCAAGAGCCTCAACAGCCTTTACGGTCGTCGCCATGTCTTCTTCGCGCGCCATCGGATACGTTACCGAAGACAAATTCGATGTCACATCGACAATGATCACATCCGCACCCTCGCGCGCCGAGGTCACAGCGTGCGCGCGTCCCTGCCCGCGGCTTCCGCCGGTCACCAATACTACTTTTCCGTCGAGCAATCCCATTGTGTTCTCCTTTGATTTCTGGTGCTTCGCCATCGATGCGGCGGGTGCTCGGAATTCCCGCCCGCCGCCGCCATTTCTGCGCTAGCCAGAGCTTGTCCGGGTGATGCCGGAACGACGAACAGAGATCCCTGCTGCTTCCCTGTCCCAGGTCTTGTCGGTGAAACCCTCCTCGCGGAGTTGCACCTTCCGCACTTTGCTGGTGGGGGTCCTCGGGAGGTCTTCCCGAAACTCGATGTAGCGCGGCACTGCAAAGTAGGGAACATGATCGAGCGCCCACAGGCACAAACGCTCTTCGGTCAGCTGGGAGCCCTCGATGAGGACCGCAGTGATCTTCATCCGGTCCTCGGCGACGCCGACCCCGATCTCGTGAACCGCAACCTCCACAATGTCGGGGTGCCGGCGGAATGCGCGTTCGATCTCAAAGCTCGAGATGTTCTCCCCTCGATTACGCAGATAGTCCTTCTTTCTGTCCACAAAGAACAAGACGTCATTCTCGATCCGCCCCAGATCGCCTGTGTGCATCCACATATTGCGCGTGATCTTCAAGGTGTCAGCAGGGTTCTTCCAATACCCATCGAACATCACATGAGGGAGCTTCGGTCGGAATGCGATCTCTCCAACCGCGCCCTCGGGCAGCACTCGATCCGCCTCATCCAACACCACGACCTCGAATCGGTCAGACGCTATTTCGCCGCAAGAATCCAACGGTGGAAGGTGGTCGCGGCCGCGATACCGATGCAGCGCAAGTCGCGCTCCCTCTGTCAGACCGTAGCCGAAGCTGTTGATGTGCTCGACGCCGAATCGCGACTCCCAGATCTTTCGAATATCGGGCGCAACGGGCACCCCGGTGACGACTCGGAGTTGCCCACGGCACCGGATCATCTCCGGAGTTTCTTCTGCATGAGCCAGCAGCGGAAAGATCGAGCCCATCAAGAGCGCGTTACGTGCGCCTGATCGCTCGATCTCTTGCCAGAATCGCGACACCGAAAAACGCGGTGAGATTGCGATCCGGGTCTTCACTGCGAGAGCTGCAATGATCTGACTCAGAGCCGACACATGAAAGAGAGGCAGGCACGTGTACATCACTTCGCCTGGCTCCGGTGGAACCGCATCATTGCACTGCAACCCTTGACTGCACATATAGTTCTGACTCACCTTGCAGCCTTTCGAAGGCCCCGTGGTTCCGGATGTGTAGATCAAGAGCGACAGATCACTGGGATGTGTCTCGCGCGGTGGCAGCGCGCGCTCCCCGCGATGGTCCGCGAGGGACAAGACGGGAACCGGTGTCCCGACCGTATCGATCGTGGGCTCGCCGGCACAGAGAATGACACGTAGCTTCGGCAACTCGGCCGCGATCTGGAGAACGTACTCGAGGTACTCCGTCTCACACACGACAAACTCGGCGTCCGAATCCGCCAACTGATGTCGGAGAAACTCACCGCGATACGCGGTGTTCAGCGGTATCCACACAGCTCCAGCGCGATTGGCGGCCAGCCACGTGACAATGGCGTCGATCGAGGTCTCTAGAAGACTGGCAACGGTCGACTTCGGCGTCAGCCCTAGTTCGACCAGCGCGTGGGCAAAGTGCGAGGATCGACGGTCGACCTCGCGAAACGAGAACACCTGTCCCTCGAAGTCCAGGAAGTCGTCGTCGGGCACGGTCGCCACGGCGCGACTCAGCAAGCCAGGGACCGTGAGTCCATCCCCGATGGAGAGCACCGGGCCTTGCAGAGTTTGGTTCATCTTGACGTCCCTTCGATTGGACACGCCCCACCGGACGTCGAATGCGCACATGATCGACACACAATGCGTAGTCGGCCACGCTTGCCCGACGGGAATTCCTGATTCAACGTTGCTTGTTGAGTGCCTACGGACCAACACCCGAAGATCGGTGCTCCATCATGGTTCCTCGAATTCCGCATTCACAGTGAATCCGAGCTTGCTGACCCAGTCGTCGCAATAATCTCGCCATTCGGCAATTTTGCCGTCGCGGAACTTGATGACACCTACCACGGGTACAGCGGCCAGTAGCGACCCATCCCTGAGATAGGTGTCATCGGAGCGTTCGACCACCACGAGATCATTCCCATCCGATACCACCGCGCGGATCGGTACCTTGACGTGACTGACGTTCATCGCCTGGTAGAACATCCGGATGCTGTCGAGGCAGGTCTCGAGTCCGTCGACCGCCCCGCGCGCGCTGTTCCACCACACCAGGTCGTCCGTTGCGTGGTCTCGCCAGGATGTGAGGGTGGCCTCGAGTCCACCCGACCACATCTCGAGCACCATACGTGTGGTGCGCTCTTGCTCAGTCATTTTCGATCCCAACTCTGATTGATCATGGATGCCTTTCCGACGACCTCTCGTTCGCGTACCGAGCGGGGCCGAGGATGCATCACAGACAGGGCTACACCTTGCTGAAAAGGTTTGCTCTCATTGATGGATCAGTCCGAATAGAGGCCGTCGATGACATCGCGGTAGCGCTCATTGACAACTCGTCGCTTGACCTTGGCCGTTGGTGTCAGGATGTCATCGCCCTGTTCCCACGCAAGCCCCACGATTGCGAACTTCTTGACTTGCTCGTTGCTGTTGAGTTGCGTGTTGCCCCGCCGGATCGCCGCGGAGATCTCGGCGTCGACCAGTTCGTGCTCGACCAACTCATGGGGCGAGAGCCCGGCGAGCTCGGGGTGACCACTCGTGAACGTCTGGAGGGCCACGGGATCCAGGGTCGTCACAGCTGTGACATATCGTCGGGATTCTCCGATGGCCACGAACTGCGCGATGAGCGAGCTCTCGTCCTGGATGGCAGTCTCGATCACGGCCGGCGACATGTTCTTGCCGTGCGAGTTGATGATGATTTCTTTCTTCCGGTCGACGATTCGAAGGAATCCGTCGTCATCGATGGTTCCGATGTCGCCGGTGGCGACCCAGCCATCACTGTCCACCACCTCGGCTGTCTTCACCGGGTCCTTGAAGTATCCACTGAAGTTGAGCGGACCCCGGCACAGGACCTCCCCGTCTTCGGCGAGACGCAGTTCCACACCCGGGAGTGGCTTACCCGCGGTGCCGGTCTTGAAGTCATCGACCCTGTTGAAGACGTTCAGCATGACTTCAGTTGACCCATATGCCTCGAGCATCGGTGTTCCGATTGCACGAAAGAAGTGCACTATCTCGGGTGCTACGGTTGCTCCTCCGATGATGACCACACGCAACTGATCCAGTCCGACCTCCCGCAGGATCGGTCCGAAGAGCCCTACCGTCTGCTCATGCCGGCGTTGTAGCGCGGCCAGGTCGAAAGTTGGTCCCGGAACGCCAGCTTCCTCCGCATGAGATACGCGCAGACCTGTCTCGAGCGCGTCTTTCAGCGCAACCCGGGATTCCTCGGGCTGGGACTCGATCAGCGCCTCTATGGCGACCTTGAGCTTCTCGTAAACCCGAGGAGAGGAGGAGAAGAGGTCGGGATGGGCGTCGACCAGAGCCTTGGGCACGTCGTTCATGTCAGGGCATACCGTGATCGTCGCACCGTAGGCCAGAGCGTAGTGATGTCCGTTGTTCCGGCCGCCCGCGTGGGCCATGGGCAAGAACGAGATGAGTCCACGTCGTGGCAGCGGGATCGCCGCATCGATTGCGCGTACGCCCTCCACGATCATCCGATGGGACCACATCGCCGCCTTCGGAGGCCCCGTGGTGCCGGAGGTGAAGATGATGCAGGCCATGTCCTCAGACTCGATCGCGCGCCATGATGCATCGAAATCAAATCCATCGCTTGGCATTTCGGCGACCGTCTCCAGTGATACCTGGTTGCCCACGAGTTGCGGGGAGTCGCCATCGGGATCGGCGACGATGACGTGGCGAACCTGGTCGCCGAGCTGCGACACAGCTTCCGTGACCTTCTGCAGGTAGCGAGCTTCAGTCACCACCACCTCGGCCTCGGCGTGGCCGATTTGGTAGACGATCTGGTCAACCGACGAACTGTTGAAGATTCCGAAAGGCACCGCACCGAGGTGGGCGAACGCGTAGTCGATCAGATGGTTTTCGATGAGATTCCGCATGAGTACGGCGACGCGTTCGCCTCTGCGGCAGCCGAGCTCGGCAAGGCTTCCGGTGAGCCCTCGCACGCGTGCTCCGAAGGCATCCCACGTCAACTCCACGCCGCCGCCGATGGTGCGAATCGCGATCTGGTCAGGGTACGTTGCCACCGTCCTCTGAAACGCCTCCGGCAAGGTGCCGGCCTGAAGCGGGGTGTTCGGTGAGCTTTCAGATGTACTCGCGAGCGCGATAACCGGGGCCAAGGCTTCGTTCCGTTCAGTGGATCACCAGGATTGGTGAGTTTAATACGACTCGTCTCAAAATATAGACGACTGTAACCAGCGCCACAACCCCTCCTGCTCAGGGGCGTTTTCTGCGCAGGCGCCGCCAACCCCCCCCCGCCCGCCTCCTCCACGACTCCAGTGCGGAGGGGGGGTCAAGAGCCCGGGCGAGCTGCATCCCCGCCCCGGAGCCCCTTGACAGGTGTGACCACAGTCATACAGAATATTGCGACGCACCGTCTCATCGCTGTATCGCAGTGGTGAACACCTTCGTCCGAACACAAGGAGTCCGACATGGAACTCATCCCTGATCCGAATTGGAGAGTCTGAGTGAAATACGTAGTGGGAGTTGATATCGGCGGCACTTTCACGGACTGTGTGGCCATCGACGAGAATGGCCGCGTGCTGCACGGCAAGGCACTCTCCACTCATGCGACCTCGCCTACGGAAGGGGTTCTGGCGGGTGTCGAACAGCTGGCGGAAGGTGCCGGTCTGTCACTGGGCAGCTTCATCCCCGCGATCAGCCGGTTCAGCCACGGTACGACCATTGGCACGAACCTGGTGGTGGAGCGCAACGGGGCGAAAGTCGGTGTGATCGCCACCAAAGGACACGGCGACGCGCTGACGATGATGCGTGGTCGAGGACGCACCGCCGGAGTAGCGGCCGACCTGCGCGCCAATGTGCGGGATACGGACAAGCCCGTGCCCATCGTCCCGCGCCGACTCATCGCGGAGGTCTCCGAACGCATCACCCGGGACGGAACGGTGCTGGCCCCGTTGGATGAAGATGACGCGCGTGCGGTGATAGCCGACCTGCTCGATCAGGGTGTCGACGCCATCTCGATCGCACTTCTGTGGGCTTTTCGCAATCCAGCGCACGAGGAACGTCTACGTCAACTGGTTCATGAGGTGGACCCATCGATCTTCGTGAGTGTGTCGTCGGAGATCGCACCGCGGCAGGGAGAGTTCGAACGAACTGTGGCAACAGTCATCAATGCCTATGTGGGTCCGGCTTCGAGCCGTTACCTCACCGAGCTCGCCGACGAGTTGCGTGGTCGTGGTATCGGCCGTGAGCCGTTCATCATGCAGTCAAACGGTGGTGTACTGCCGGTTGCCGTTGCATCCCGTCTCCCGATCCAGACGATCGGTTCCGGCCCTGCCGGCGGGCTGGCGGGAACGGCTCTCATCGCAGCGCGAAGCAACCACCGGAACGTGATCGCAACCGACATGGGCGGAACGTCTTTCGAAGTCGGTCTGCTGATCGACGGGCGGCCCATCTTGTCCAGCGAGAACGTGATCGACCAGTACACCTTCAAGATCTCGCAGCTCGACGTCCGGTCCATCGCTTGTGGTGGCGGTTCGATCGCTCGATACGAGCCCCACAGCGGAGGCCTGCGGGTCGGTCCTGAGTCGGCCGGTTCATCGCCCGGACCGGCTTGTTACGGAACCGGGACGCTCCCGACCGTCACGGATGCGGACGTCGTACTCCGGCTGCTGGAACCGGACCAGTTCCTCGGTGGCCGAATGGGCTTGGATGCCCAGCGTGCGGCGGACGCGGTCAAGACCCTGGCTGACCAGTTGAGTCTGTCGGTGGAGGAGGCAGCGTCGGGGATTCTCAGAATCAACAACCACAACGCCGCGACCCTCATCCGTCAACGCACCATCGAGCAGGGCGTCGACCCGCGCGACTTCGTCGTGTATGCCTTCGGCGGCGCCGGCCCCGTGCACGCCTTCCACTTCGCCGAGGAGCTGGGTGCCGCGCAGGTGGTCATTCCCATGGGCAATGGCGCTTCTACGCTCTCGGCATACGGCATTGCGGCGAGCGATGTCATGCAGGTGTTCGAGCGAGAATGTTCAATTGTCGCTCCGTTCGACATCGACACCCTCGAGTCTGTGGTGAGTTCGGTCGAGGACCAGGCCAGAAGCGCGATGAAGGAAGCCGGCTTCTCGGAAGACCAGGTGACCGTCGAGCACACTGCGCTGGCGCGGTACGCCGAGCAGTATCTGCAAGAACTCGAGTTGAGTCTGCCGCCGTTGTCCGGGGATCAGTCGACGATCGCACAGACCATGACAGACGCCTTCCGGGCACAGTACAAGCGACTCTTCGGGGAGGCGGCACTTGCCGTGTTCCAGGCGATCGAGATCTTCGCAGTCCGTGTCACCGCACGGGTCAACCTGGACACCGGCGCAGCTGCATCCGACCGAGAGGTGTCCACCGAGCAGGCCACCCCGACTCGGCATCGCGACGTGTACTGGCCGGGCACGGAAGCTTGGCTGAACACCGCTGTGTACGAAGGCACTCCGACTCGCGGCCA
Organism: Gordonia sp. McavH-238-E; assembly: GCF_022348225.1. Taxonomy (NCBI): domain Bacteria; kingdom Bacillati; phylum Actinomycetota; class Actinomycetes; order Mycobacteriales; family Gordoniaceae; genus Gordonia; species Gordonia sp. McavH-238-E. The sequence continues at coordinate 231,476 of NZ_JAKRFE010000006.1, read as the reverse complement.
ACGCATCGACGGGCCGGCGATTGTTCAGCTGCCGCACACCAGCATCTCGGTGGCACCCGGTCAGAATCTCGAGACCGATGCCTCGGGCAACGCGGTACTCACGCTGAAGGAGAACATCGCATGACCATCACGAACGTTGCCGCCACTGACGAAGCGGCGCTGTGGGACGGCACGACCCGGGGATACATCCCCAGTGAGCCGCTCTCCATCAACCCGTCTCTTCGGCTTCACCAGGGCCTCGATGTCGACGTCGACCCGGTGTCGTATGAAGTCGTGCGAAGCGCACTGGCGAACATCAATCAAGAGCACGCCGACATGTTGCAGCGGTTGAGCCTGTCCCCTGTTGTGATGCTCGCCCGCGACTTTCAGGCGTCGCTGCTCACCGAGAACGCCGATCTGGTCAGCATCGGTGCCGGGGTCGTCTACTTTTCGAACCAGAATGCGTTGACGATCAAGTACATCCTCGAGCACTTCGAGGTAGACGAGATCGGACCAGGCGACATGTTCCTGGCCAGCGATCCCTACATCGGGTCCGCGCATCAATCGGACGTCACCGTGATCGCCCCCGTCTTCATCGAGGGGGAGATCTTCGGTTGGGTGGCCAACTCGATGCACTTCTCGGACGTCGGTGGTTCTGTCCCGGGCAGCCAGTGTGTTTCCGCGACCGATGTGTGGCAGGAACCGATGCTCGTTCCCCCGGTCGCGCTGGTCCGAAACGGCAAGCTCGCCCGCGATGTAGAGGGCCTGTTCGTCCGCCAAAGCCGTTATCCCATCATGACCAAGATGGATCTCCGAGCAGCGGTCGGCGGCGCGACCGCAACCCGCGAAAAGATCGAACGACTCATCACCAAGTACGGTCCAGATGTCGTCAAGAACGTGATGCGCAGGATCGTCGATTCGGGTGAACGGCTGTTCGTCGAGAGACTCCGGACCATTCCCGACGGCCGTTGGTCGCATCGCACCTACATCGAGGGCGCCTTCCCCGGCGATCGCGAGATTCACGCGCAACAGATCAACATCACCAAGCGCGGCGATTGGCTGATGGTCGACAATGAGGGCACGGCGCCCCAATTGGGCGGCGGCAACATCACATTCGCCGGCTTGAGCGGTATCGTCCTCGCCGCGATCACGCAGCAGATGGTGCCGGATCTGGCCGGCGCATACGGCGGCGCATACCGGCGGGTGGCGTTCAACCCGACATCCGGTCTCATGAACTGTGCCGAGCACCCGGCGGGGGTCAGCGCGTCCGGTATCCGGCTTGCTGCTGTTCAGTGCAGCGTCGCGGGTGCCGTGGTGAGCAAGATGCTGGCCTGCGGTGACGAGACCGCTCGATCCCTGCCCCTGGGACCGTGCGCCCCGAATCTGAACAGCTTGATCGGTGCAGGGTTGGATCCGAGCGGATCGCCATTTCTCCTGGTCGACGCCAACGGTCTCATGGGCAGCCTGGCCGGCCGACCCCACCGAGACGGAGTCGACGCGGGCGGCCAGTGGTGGATCCCCGATGCAATGGCGTACAACTCGGAAGATCTCGAGGCGCAGAGTCCGGTTGTCGTCCTGGCCCGTAAGATGATCGAGTCCGGATTCGGCGGCAGTGGTCGCTATCGAGCGGGTGGTGGCTACCACGAGACGTTGATGATCCATGGCGTCCTCGGTGGTCAGATCATCAACTATCAAAACGAGAGTTTCACCACCGGCGAGGGATTGTTCGGCGGAAATCCGGGCGGCATGGCCAAGTGTCGAGTCAAGCGGAGTACGGATGCGCGCGCCCAGCTGGCCGAGAGTCGAGTACCTGTCACTATCGACGAGGTCGTGGGCGAGGAAGAGACGCTCAGTCACGTGGGTCCACCATTCGCGTTCGGCGACGGCGACATCATCCACTGGGTCTCACCTGCGGCTCCCGGCTATGGTGATCCGCTGCTCCGCGAGCCCACTCTTGTCGCGAGCGACTTGGAGAACCTGCTCGTCGACGAACCTTCCGCTGAACGTGTGTACGGGGTCGTCTTCGATGCGGGAGTCGTCGACACCGCAGCGACGACGGCCAGGCGTATGGAGCTGCGTAAGAAGCGGCTGGGTGGGCGTGAACCGGGCGAGCCTGTTCCCGCTCCCGCCTCCGCCGAAAAAGTGGGCGATCTACTGCACATCGTTGATGGTCGCTGGTGGTGTAACGGTGCCGACTTGGGGCCGTCCACCGCAAACTTCAAAGACAGGGCGATCACCCGGGACACACTGGTTCGACAGGTCACACCCGAGCACGAGGTGTTTGACACCAAGATGGCAGATCGCATCCGATTCCGCGAATACCTCTGTCCCGTGACCGGTTTACGAATCGATGCCGACCTCATCGCCGACGACGATGCCCCGCTGCACGACATCATGATCGACATCTGAGGTACGAGACCAACTAGCGGACTTCACCGGGAGGCGCCGTCAATCCACGGATTGGCGGCGCTTTCCCGGTCTGACAAGGCATCGCGAATCGTGCGTGCCACCAGCCGCGCGCACCAGAGCGTTACGCGATTCGTCGCCCCACTGTGAGCCATTCCCCGATATCACGCCGGCGGCGCGAAATCGCCGGGCACAAATGCCGACACCGTCTCCACCATTCGCCGTCCATCACCGTTCCCGGGCTGAAGTGCAGCTGTGGTAGATGATTCAGCTGAGACGCGCAGACCATCCTCAGTGGGGGAGCCGGGACGTCGCGGCCGAACGATCGAGCGGATCGACACTTCACCCCAGCGGCACCCACGCGCTGGGGCCCGGATCTGGCCTCCATCCGCACGAATTCGGACTGGGTGTATGCCGCGCTCATCCTCGATTTCTGCCGAGGAAGCCGGTGGGTCGGCAGGTTTCGACCACACGATTAACAACCCCGCACCACGATGCCCCCACCCACGGCGATTCATCGCACTAGTCAGGGTGTGGTGGTTCCACCACACCCTGACATCCGACCGTGAATTGGACCCATGGCCTCATGGTTTGGGCAGGACGCCCACTTCAGGGTTGAGGCCGGGCGGCTCGGTTCGGTATCGCGCGGGGGTGCGCGACAGTGATATCGGGTTACGAACCTGGGCAACTCCGTCGGGTTTGCCCTCTGGATAGACCACCGGGTCCAATCCCAGCGACGTCGCCAACTCGACTGCCTGCTTCATGTCGTTGATCGGCGCGCAAGGAACCCCGACCGCGCTGAGCACTCCGAACCAGTGGTCTGCGGTCTGCTTTCGCAACACGTGTTCCAATTCGGCGGCCAACGCTTCACGGTGTGCGACCCGATCGGCATTGGACCTGTACGACGGGTGGTCGACCAGCTGCGGCAGGTCCAAGGCATTCGCCAGCTTCACGAACTGGGCGTTGGTGGTCGCAGCGATGGCAACGGGGCGGTCAGCCGCTTCGAACGGCTGATAGGGCGCAACGCTCGGGTGCGCGTTTCCCATCAGTCCTGGAACGGCACCTGTGAGTATGTGGGCGGACGTTTGATTGGACAACGCAGACAGCACCGACGACATCAGGTTCACCTCGACGAGTTGTCCTTGGCCGGTCCGGTGGCGTTCGAGGAGCGCAGTCTGAATCCCGATGGTCGCGTGGAGGCCGGTGATGATGTCCACCAAGGCGACTCCGGCCTTTGCCGGACCTGTCTCGGCGTGGCCGGTGACACTCATGAGACCGCCGGCGGCCTGCGCGATCAGATCGTAACCGGCAAGGTGACTACCGCTGGACGACCCGAACCCACTGATCGAGCAGTACACCAAACGCGGGTTGATCTCGCTCAGTTGCTCGTACCCGAGGCCGAGTTTCGCCATCGCCCCCGGCCGGAAGTTCTCGACGACCACATCACTCGATTGCGCCAGGGCGAGCAACTCCTTGCGCGCGGTGTCGTCCTTGAGGTCGAGCGTGTAGGACCGTTTGTTCCTGTTCACGGCCAGAAAGTACGTGGCGTCCTCGCCGAGCCATGGCGGACCCCAGGACCGGGTGTCGTCCCCCTCGCCGGGACGTTCGATCTTGATCACCTCTGCGCCGAAATCACCGAAAAGCATCGTCGCGTAGGGTCCGGCAAGCACACGGCTGAAGTCGAGGATCCTGAGTCCGTTCAGCGCGCCGGCGTTGCTGTTGACGTTTGCCATCAAGCTTCCGTGACGTTCGACGGTCGGATCGGGGCAGTCACCAAACGTTCGCTCAAGCCGAGTTCAGGGGTGCCGACCACCGAGCTGCCACCCGATTCCACCGTCCAGTGAGCATGGTTGAGCTGGTGGATCGAGAAGCTCGCATCGAGGGCGGTGGCGAACCCCATCGCGTCCACGCTTTGGTTCACGGAATCCTTGATGGTCAGTGCGGTCATGGTCGGCAGCTCTGCTATCCGGCGCGCGAAGAGTTCGGTCTTGTCGGCCAACTCGTCAGGGGTGAAGATCTTGCTGACCATTCCCAGCTGGTGTGCCTCTTCGGCGCCGATCGAATCACCGGTCAAGAGAAGCTCTTTGGCCTTACGAGGGCCGAACTCCCAGGGGTGTCCAAAGTATTCGACACCACACATTCCCAATCGTGTGCCGACGACGTCTGCGAACTCCGTGTTGTCGGCCGCGACGATGAGGTCGCAGCACCAGGTGAGCATCAGGGCCGCTGACAGTACCTTCCCGTGGACCTGGGCAATCGTGATCTTTCGGAGGTTCCGCCACCTCCGAGTGTTGTCATAGAAGTAGTGATACTCCTGCCGGTATCGGCTCTCGACGAGCCCGCCGGTGGCACCGTTGCAGGTGAACGTGGGGTGTTGGTCAGGCCCGGGTTCACGTTCTGCACGCATGTCTGCGGTGCCCAGATCGTGTCCAGCCGAGAATGCGGGGCCGTTGCCGGCCAGGATGATCACCCGGACGGTGTCGTCTCGTTCAGCGCGGAGGAAGGCTTCGTCCAACTCAACGAGCAGTCCGCGATTCTGCGCGTTTCGATACTGCGGTCTGTTCAGCGTAATCCGGGCTATCGTGCCGTCCGCGATGGTGCCGTACGTCACGTACTTGCTTTCCGCCATGGCCACTCCTTCATCTCGGTCATCGGTCGCGCCGTAACCGGCGTACAGCGGTTCGGGTGTCAGTCCAGATCAGCTGGGCGCGAGACCGAGTGAATTCCCGAGAAACGCGTTCAAGGTCAAGGGACTCTCCAACATCGGATAGTGGCCGACATCAGGAATCACCTCGAGGACTCCGTCGGGCAGGCGCTCTTGCAGCCACCGCGCCCCTGCGACGGGGTGGACTCGGTCCAGGTCACCGACAATCTGGGCCACCGGCATCGTGAGGCGTTCGATGAGCGGAACAAAGTCCGTCGCAAACATCTCTTCGTAGGAGGCTATCGCCGACCACGACGGCATGGCCATGAAGATGCCCGCGAGAAAGTCGAGAACGTGCGCTTTTGGAGGTGTGGCGAAACCCGCCGCCAGTGTGCGGCGTCGACTTGCCGCGCGCGCAGACCGTTCGGCGTCGACAAGTGCAGAGAGCATTCGATCACCGGGGGGACCGAACGGAAATTGCTCGCATCGGGCGGCCCGAACTCCGTTGCTGCTCACGAGAATCAACCGTTCAACACTTTCCGGCGACGTCGCAGCGATGGAGAACGCCACCATTCCCCCGAAGGAATGACCGATCAGGGCGAACTCGTCGATGCCGCGGGCGCGCAGTGTGTCGTCAACCAGTTGTGCCTGGCTCTGGGTCGAGTACCCGGTCAACGGCTTGTCCGACCGGCCGGTGCCCAGGAGGTCGACACACACAACCCGTCGGTGAGATGCCAGGAACTCCACCTGGGCATCCCACAGTCGATGGTCGAGTCCGAATCCGGCAAGCATGACCACCGCCGGCCCAGCGCCGACTTCATGCACGTCGAGACCGTAGTCGGAGGTCATCCCTCGGCTGCCCCGGCTGTGATTGCTTGCGGGCCCAGCGAATCCCAGGTGGCCCGCTCCCCGGCGCGTGTCACCATCTCACCGAGCAGCGTGGCCCAATCGGCTTCGGGTAAGTCGGCGTCGCGCCATGCCCAGAGGGACGCGGTGAGTCGGTGCAGGCGATACTCTTCAGTGGTTCCGATAGCGCCGTGCAGCTGGTGGGCCAATCGAGCAGTGTCCGAAGCGCATCGCGCGGCGACGACGCGACCGGCCACGATCGGCAGCACATCCGACGGCGCAGTGGTCGAAGGCCAGGCCCGCACGGCGGTCGACAGTGCGGCGTCGGCCTCGAGCACCTTCGTTCGCACGGTTGCGATACCCGACGCCACCGCCGGTAGCTTGACGAGTGGCGCACCGAATTGCTCTCGGGTACGAACATATTCGCGGGTGAGGTTGTATGCCCCGCGGATCGCACCGGCCAGACAAGCAGTCCTCAGTAGAGCGAAGCGGGCCCTGATGGCTTCCGGCTCTGGAGCGCGTTCGAGCACAACCCGTGTGGCAGACGACGTGACCAGCACGGTGTCGCTGGCGTTTCCGGCCAGGTCCGAGCCCTTGACGGTGTCAACGCCGTCGTCTCCGGCAGACACGACAACCGGTCTGCCGTCTGACGGACACAGAATCACATGGTGCGCATGCCGTCCCCACGCCACAGCGGTGATCTCGAGGTCCTGGGTGAGCAACTCGTCCTCGGTCAGTTCCGTCAACGCGGCGGTCACGACACCTGTCAACACACCGGCATTGCCCGACTCAGCCGCAATCCAACGCGCGATGGATACCGTGACGATCGGAACGCTGGCGCCATGGAAACCGACGCCCTCAGCGATGGCGACCACATCGGCGAGCGTGCCACCGGACCCGTCGAGTTCTTCATCGATACCGACCGAGAGCAGACCAGACTCGTCGAACCGCTCATATAGTGCGGCATGATCGTCGACGTCCGTCTGGCTGTCGATCAGATCTGACACCAGCTCACGAAGTGAGTCTTGTTCGGTCACGCTCGAGCCTCCTGCTTGGCGATGATCGAGAGCAGTACGTCGGCGGCCCCGCCCCGAATGCTGAACCCCGGCGAGGCCAGCAACGCTTGCCCGAACACAGTGTCGGGCCCGTTACCCAATCGTCGGAGACCGGTCCTGGCAGCCGAGACGACGTCTCGCTCGAACTCGTTGCCGAGCAGCTTCAACGTCGCCGCCTCCTGGACCGGCGCCTGGCCGTCATCGAGTTTGCGCGCGACGTCCCAGCACAGCCTGCGTAGAGCCGTCAGCCGGGCGAACAGTGTGCCCAGCTCGGCGAGCTCGGCCCGCTCGCCGCGATCACGGCACTCGGCGATCATTGCGGTGAGCAACGGGTACGTCGAGAGCACCCGTTCCGCTCCCCCTCGCTCGAAGGACAATTGTTCGAGAACTTGCTTCCAGCCCTGGCCTTCTGTGCCGATCAACCAGTGCGCGGGAACGGGGACGTCGTCGAAGACGACCTCGTTGAAGTGATGTTCGCCTGCCATGTCGATGATCGGGGTGACCTGCACACCTGGCTCGGACATGTCGACGACGAACTCACTGAGCCCGTCATGCTTGCGTTCGGTCTTCTCGCTTCGCGCCAGCACGTAGGCGTGGGTGGCTCGATGCGCGCCGCTGGTCCATACCTTGCGCCCGGTGATCCGCCAGCCGGCGCCGTCACGACGGGCCACGGTGCGGACCGCGGCCAGATCTGAGCCCGCCTCGGGCTCACTCATCCCCAGGCAGAAGAGGTGGTCCGCCCTGGTGATTCCGGGCAGAATCTCTTCCTTGAGCTGTTCGCTGCCGTGACGAAGAATCGACGGCCCGATCTGGCGGTCGGCGATCCAGTGGGCAGCAACCGGGGCGCCCGCCCTCAACAGCTCCTCAGTCGCTGTCAGGCGTGCCACGTTGCTCAATCCGCCGCCGCCGTACCTGGTCGGCCAGGTCATCCCGATCAACCCGTGTTCGGCCAGCTGCTTGCTGAAGTCGAGGTCGAAGGACCGCACCCATGAATCGCTGCGGGGGTCGTAGAGTCCTGTGGTGCGCCACTGGTCGGTCAGCGTGCGAACCCTGATCCGTATCTCTTCCAGACCGTTGTCCACGACGTCACTGTCGATCGTCATACAATGTCTCCTCGCAGCGAGTAAAGGCCTCGCGACCCCAGAACGGGTTGCCGGACATGATTCCTGGGGTCCGCGTCACTTCATGCCCAGGGTGCCCGAGATGACCTCGCGCTGGATCTCATTGGTTCCGGCGTAGATGGTCGGCGCGATTGCGTCTCTCAGATTCTTTTCCATGCCGTATTCGACGGCGTATCCGTAGCCGCCCATCAGCTGCACGCCCTCCAGGGCAACGGCCTTGGCGGTCTCGGTCAGCTTCACCTTCGTGATCGAGGTCTTCCTGACCAACTCGTCCGCGGGGGCTGTCCCGGCTTCGACTGCGGCAACGGTCGCGTAGGCCAACGCTCGCGAGGCCTCGATCTCGATGGCCAGATCGGCAACACGGTGGCGCACGGCCTGAAATGAACCGATCGTTTTCCCGAATTGTTTACGCTCACGCAGATATCCGAGCAGGTCGTCGAAGGTGCGCTGCGCCATACCGAGGGCCTCCACGCCGGCGACCAGACGCTCACCGTTCAGACCGGCCATCAATTGATGCCAACCATTCCCGACCGTGCCGACAACGTCGGAATCGGGGACGAACACATCGGTGAAGTAGAGGTCGTTCACCAAGGCGCCGCCCATGGTGTCGATACCTACGATCGACAGACCCGGCGCATCGGCCGGCACTTCGAACATGGACAATCCCTCATGGCGGCGCTCTCCCCTGGAGGTGCGAGCCACCAGGAGAATCGCTTTTGCGTGCTGGGCCGCCGAGCACCAGGTTTTCTGGCCATTGATGCGATAGCCGCCGTCGACCTTTTCCGCTCTACACCCGATATTGGCTGCGTCGGAGCCCGCCTCGGGCTCGGAGATGCTGATCGACATCGGGGCACCGTTCGAGATCGCCGACAACGTCGCCTTCTTCTGAGTCTCGGTGGCGAACCGCTTGTAGATACCGGCCACCGTGTGGGTGGATCCGATGGCGTGAACAGGCGCCAGCCCCCGGTAGAGCTCTTCGTGGAGCAGGCACTGATCCATCAACCCGCCACCACTGCCGCCGTACTCCTCAGGAATCGAGATCCCGAGGTAACCCGCTTGCGCCAGTTTGGCGTAGATGACGTCGCTGTGGGCATGTTCCCCGTTGTGCGTGAGGGCATCTCGCTGCTCGCGTGTGCCGAGCTCACGCTGACAGAAGTCGCGAAGCGCCGCGACCAGATCGGCCTGTTCAACAGTCAGGGACATGTCAGCGGCCCTCGTACTTTCCTGCGCGCTTTTCCTTGAACGATGTCACCGCTTCTGCCAGATCAGCGGAGCCGAGGGTCATACCCGACCAGAGCAGCGCAGTTTCGACCACCTCTCCCGCACGCTGCTGGGTCAACTGATTGAGCGCCGCCTTGGTACCGCGGACTCCGAGCGGAGGAAGGGCTGCGATGGTCGCTGCGATTGCCATCGCGGCCTGCTCGACGTCCGCGGGATCATCCACGAGGTCGGTCACCAGGCCGAAGTCATATGCCTTGCCTGCCGGCAAGGGTTCACCGGTGAGCAAGTAGCGCCGAGCCCGCATCGAGCCCACGGCCTGCGGCCAGAACAACGCTCCACCGTCGCCGGCAGCGAGTCCCACGGCCACATGGGTGTCGGCGATCTTTGCATTCGCCGACGCCACGACCACATCGCTACCCGCGGCCACAGTCGCGCCGAGTCCGATGGCCGCGCCATGAACGCCGGTGATCAACGGGATCGGCAGGGAGGTGATCGCGGCCAGCAACTCACGTGCTCGCTGTAGCGCCGCCAACCGTTCCTCGATGTTCACATTGCACTCGAGCATCATCTCGAAGTCGCCGCCCGCCGAGAACACCTTCCCTTGTGCCAGCAGAACCGCCACACGCACGTCGGACGGGCTGTGCAAGGACGTCAGAACCTCGGTCAGCTCGGTTTCCAACTGAGCGTCGAACCGATTGAGCAGCTCCGGTCGATTGAGTGTGATGACGCAGATGTCGTCCGCGTGGCGAACGCTGAGTGCCTCGAAATCGGTCACGTCGCTGCCCTTTCGATTAATTGATCTTGCCCGTCGCGCACTCATCGGCGGATGGGAGCTCAAACAGGCGTTTTTGAACGCTTTCGTCTCAATATAGGCGCCGCGCCCCCGAGGGGTCAACAGTCTTTGTTTTGCGACCCGGCATCTTAAGATGGACCGGACGTGCGACCATCGAACACCAACAGATGAAGGACCCCATGACGAAGGCAGGAAAGCCCGTTGACATGGCCGCCGAGGCGGTCGAGCCGGAGAACGGCGTACCTCCACGGCGTGGTCCCGGCAGGCCGAGACGGCAGATCGCGATGTCCGACGTAGCCGATGTAGCGGTCCAACTGTTCTCCGAAGGTGGCTACGATGCAGTCTCGATTGAAGCCGCCGCCGAGAGACTGTCCGTCTCACGCGCAACCCTGTACCGCACAGTCGCCACCAAGGACGACCTGCTCGGAATTGTCCTCGAGCGCCTCACGCAGGAGTTGAGCTCCGGTGCGGTCGAACTCATGCAGGAGAATCCGGACCCAGAGGAAGCCCTCCTGGGGTTGCTCCGCCTTCAGATCGAGGCCGCCATCAAGACCAGGCGCTACCTGGCAGTCCTGTTCGGCGGCGTGGGGCTCGCGCCTGAAGCGTATTCACGCTGGCAGGATTGGAGCCGCGACTACGAATCCATCTGGACCACGGCCGTGACGCGAGCAATGAAGGCCGGCGTCCTGCAGTGGTCAGATCCACGGATAACCACTCGACTACTCCTGGGGATGGCGATCTGGGTGTCGAGGTGGTACCGCGAATCGGAAGGCTTCACCTCCGACGAGATCGCCGAGGCCGCCGTCCAGCTCATCTCATCGCACCGCAACGATCCTCGCCGCACAGAAGTGGCTCGGTAACGCAGGTACAGCGCACCCCGCTTCATGCGCGTCCGGCTGTTCGTACCGCGGGCTAGACACCCCCCACCGAATCCTCAGTCGCGAGAAGGTCCGAGCATGGCAGCGGTATCCCAGTAGTACGCCCTGATCGAAGTGACCTTGCCGTCATCCATGGTCCACTGCTCGAGAGCCGTCGACTTCGTGCCGCCGAGTGTGATCGTGACCGTCGCGAACACACGACTGCCATCGTCTGCAACGGAGATGTCATCAACAACCAGCGGCGCTTTTCCGGCCGCTCGACGCAGGAACCCAACTATGGCCTCAGGCCCGTTGAGAACACCGCCCCCCGGTAGCGACTCCGGCCGCGCCAGGGTGGCCGCGGCAGCGAAATCCTCCGCAATCACCCGCTCCAACAACGGCACATCTCCGTTCGCCATCGCGCTGTAGAAGGTCTTCACGACATTCTGTGGACTGTCTGACATAGGGCCTCCAGTACTGGCCACGACAGCGGGCTCGCACCCGGACGGGCGCATTGACGTCGCGCAGGTCATTGCCTACCCTTATTGAAACATGATATCTCACATTGGGTCGCCGTCTCGGACGCCCCGGAACGGGAGCGTTGCCATGACAGACGCCGTGATCTTGACCGCCTGCCGTACCGCCATCGGTACCTCGTTCAAGGGAAGCCTCCGCGAGGTTCCGGCGAGTCACCTGGCCGGCGCAGTCTTGACCGACACCCTCGACAAGTCGAGACTCCCTTCGGACTTGATCGACGATGTCATCCTGGCGGAGTCGCTCTATGGCGGTGGCGACTTGGCGCGCTACGCGGCCATAGAGGCAGGCTTGTCCGGTGTCCCCGGCCAAGCACTCAACCGGCATTGCGCGGGTGGACTGACCGCCGTCAGCAACGCTGCAGCACAGATCATGGCCGGCGCCGCGAACATCATCCTCGCCGGAGGCGTCCAGTCCTCGTCGACAGCGCCTGTTCTTCGGCAGAATTCAGACCCGTCTGTCGAGTGGTTGGCAGAATCTCACCGTCCGACACCCGACGCACCCGCGCATGACATGTCGATCACAGTTGGCTGGAACGCGGCCAAGAACAACGGAATAAGCCGAGTCGACATGGATTCTTGGGCACTGCGTTCGCATCAGCGTGCCGTAGCTGCGACCGCCAACGGACAGTTCGCAACAGAAATCGTCCCTGTCAAGATCACCGACCCCGATGGCGCGGTATCAATTTTCGACACAGACGAACACCCGCGATCGAACACCAGCATGGAACGGTTGTCGGCGTTGCGGGTGATCCACCCGGAGATCGAAGGGTTCTCGATCACGGCGGGAAACGCGAGCGGGATCAACGATGCAGCATCGATCCTGACCATCGCAGATGCGGAGACAGCTCACCAGATCGGCGCCTCACCGCTTGCCGTCATCCGTGGCTGGACCGCTGTGGGGGTGGACCCGGCGCAGACTGGCACTGCGGCGACCGCCGCCATCCGCAAACTCCTTGCACGCACCGGGGTCTCGGTCGGAGAAGTTGTTCTCTGGGAGATCAATGAAGCTTTCGCGTCGGTCCCGATCGCGGCCGTTCGCTCGCTCGACCTCGATGACGAGTTGGTGAACCCCTGGGGCAGTGGATGTTCACTCGGACATCCCGTCGCGGCATCAGGGGCTCGGATGCTGACCACTTTGTCTCACGAGCTGGCCCGGCGCGGAAGCGGACTGGCGGTTGCCGCGATGTGCGCAGGGGGAGGTATGGCCGCAGCGGTACTGCTTTCCGCAAACTGACGCAGACACTTTCGCCGGGCGGCACATCGTCGGCTCGATCCTCACACGGGGCGCACCCCGTCCGGCCTCGCCAACACGGACAAGGCGCCGGTGGCCGCGCCCGTGATCAGCTCCCTCACCACCGCTGACCGGGGAGCGGCCGCCGGACGGGTCAGATCCGACGTCAAGATGGCGTGCACGGCCCTGACCATGGCTATGAGGTCGGGTCGGCGCCAGCCAGGGTAGCAACCGTCGAGGCATGCGACCCACCGATCGACATACTGCTTCTGTCGACGCTGAACTCGCCGTCGATAAGGGTCTACGAGAGCATGATCCTCTCTGGACCAGATCGCTGCGAGGCGCACGTGCCCCAAGGTGAACTCGACGGTCCCCGAGATCAGATAAGCCAATTCGGCCTCGACGTCGGAGTGCTGCTCGGCTGTCGACCGCTGCAGTGCATCGATCGCTTGGTCGAACAGCACCGCAAGGATCTCGTCCTTGCCCTCGAAGTGCCGGTAGATCGCCGAGGGCGCCACGCCCGCCAGCCCCGCGATCGCAGCCACTCCCACACCATCGAAACTTCGCTCGTAGAACAAATGCTCCGCTGCCTCAAGGATCGCCTGTTCGGTACTCACGCGGGTCAGTATGACGTCGAGAACGATCGTTCACAACGCAGGCGCGCATCTGCGTCGTCGATGGCCTGCCCCTGGGTGGCGAACGTTGGCCTCCGCGTGCCGGTCCGTCGACGCGCTCGTCGACAAGTGCCCACGCGCGCTTTAAATCTCCGTCCAGGGGCGCCCTGCACGGGGGACGGTTGACAGTGCCGGCAGGTGCAGGATATATTGAGACGCCAAGACTTAAAATTATTCGACGGTCCATCACCAGCCACCGGTCGCGCGACCCATTCGGCGCTCGTAAATCGACGACCGGCCCGAAGGAGTACTCATGACAGCCACCTCACAGAGCATGCGGGTCGGAACCGGTTCGGTCGAAGATCAGCTGGACGCAGCCCTTCAGAGCGCGAACATCCCGACCTTGATCGCCGTTCTCGCCCACTTGACAGGTGATGACAAATGGTTGCATCAGCCGTACGCGCCCGAACGCGCCCGCGGGCTCGACGACAACGACACGGGGGGACTTCCTGAAGACATTCAGGATGAGATCCGCGAGGCGATCAAAGTCGTGACGAAGCAACATGCTTCCGGTGCCCTGTCTCCGAAGGAGACAACCCCGGAGCGAGTCGCCGAGATCCTGAGCGCCGTCCTTCACGAGCACGTGCCTTCCGAGTACGGGCCGCTGTTGAGCGAGGAGCTCGGAATCATCAGCCGGTCCGTTCCACTGACGACTCCGGCGCCTGGGTTCATCGTCGGAATCATCGGCGCGGGAATGTCGGGCATTGCTGCTGCGAGAGAGCTTGATGCCTCCGGTGTCGAGTACGAGATCCTGGAGAAGAACGACGGTGTCGGCGGCACCTGGTTGGAGAATGTCTATCCCGGGTGCGGTGTCGACACACCAAGCAGTCTCTATTCGTACTCATTCGCTCCGAAGAGGGATTGGTCACGCTACTTTGCCAAGCGCGACGAAGTCGGTGAGTACTTCCAGAACATCGCCGAGTCATCAGACATCGTCAAGAACGTCACATTCGGCACCGAGGTGAGTTCCGCAACGTGGGACGACCATGCACGCGTATGGGAGGTCACCGCAACCACCGCGGATGGACGCCGGATCACAAGGTCGTACAACGCGTTGATCTCCGCTGTCGGACAGGTCAATCGCCCGAGCATTCCTGAGATCGAGGGATCAGACACCTTCACCGGGCTCGCTCTGCACACCGCGGCATGGGACCCGAGTATTGACGTGACAGGAAAAAGGGTCGTTGTCATCGGTACTGGTGCCAGTTCGATGCAACTCGTACCGGCAGTGGCGGACACCGCGCGAGAGCTCACCATTTTCCAGCGTTCACGTCATTGGGCGCTCCCCCACCCGAACTATCAGCGCGAACTGGGCGAGGGGGTGAAGCTGGCGAACGACCTGATTCCCTTCTACACCCGATGGTATCGGTTGCGCGCATTCTGGAACTTCGGGGACCGTCTGCACGACTCCCTCAGAATCGATCCGGACTGGGAACATCCAGAGCGATCGATCAACCAGACCAATGACAATCACCGTAGATTCCTGACGGAGTACATCAAGGAGCAACTGGGCGACCGGCAGGATCTGCTCGATCTGACCCTGCCTACGTATCCCCCGTACACCAAACGTCCATTGCTCGACAACGGGTGGTACCGAACGCTGACTCGCGACAACGTACATCTGGTCGAAAGTCGGGTGGTCAGGATCACCCCGACCGGCGTGGTCGACGCGGAGGGTATCGAGTACGCCGCAGATATCGTCGTGTACGCAACGGGGTTCAAGATTCAACAGTTCCTCTACCCGATGGACGTGCACGGCAGGTCCGGTCGCTCTCTGGTCGAAACCTGGGGTCCGGACGATGCACGAGCTTACTTGGGCGTCACCGTCCCGGACTTTCCCAATCTCTTTCTCCTCAACGGCCCCAACACTTTCGCTGGTCATGGCGGAAGTGCGATTTTGGCAACGGAGTTTCAACTGCGTTACGCGCTCCAAGGAATCGAGCGACTAACATCCGGAGAGGCAACGTCGGTAGAGGTTCGCGCAGAGGTGTGCGACGACTACAACAAGCGCGTCGACGCCCTGATGGACCAGATGATCTGGTCCCACAAAGGAACGACGTCCTACTTCCGCAACAAGGCCGGGAGAGTTATTGTCAACAGCCCGTGGAAGTACATCGACTATTGGCGCGCGTCACTGGAGTACAACCCCAGCGAGTATGTAGAGACACGCTGACTCGACGGAGAAGGCAGATGCGGCGGGCTCGGGGCATCCGAGCCCGCCGCCGGCTTCAGTGAACGCAGACCATCGGGACGCGGTCACGGGAGGCCTCGCGTTTCGCAGCTGCCGATGTCGCCGCCGTCCGCGGGAGTGAAATCGTGTGGTCGTGCATGCCCGATCGGCCACAGTCGGCGCACACACCCCCGCCCGGGACGGTTCAATTCGAGGTCACCGAGCCGGCGGGGTGTCTTCGCGCGGCAAGGTCAGACCGCTGCTGGCAGTCGCCGCCATGCGTCGTCGAAGATTGCGAGAATGCTGGTCGGCGTACTACTTTCGGCCGCTTACTTTGGCGTCCCGCCATTCACACTCCACGTGCCGCTGAACTTGGTGCACAGGGCGCCGTGTCGGTCCGTGACATCGATATCGATGAAGAGTATTCGCTTGCCTCTGCGAATGAGCTTGCCTTCGAAGGTCAAACCCGGGAGAGCCGGGCGCAGGTAGTGGGCAGTCAACGTAGCTGTGGCGGGAA
The DNA here is from genome assembly GCF_022348225.1 of Gordonia sp. McavH-238-E. Lineage (NCBI taxonomy): Bacteria > Bacillati > Actinomycetota > Actinomycetes > Mycobacteriales > Gordoniaceae > Gordonia > Gordonia sp. McavH-238-E. The sequence goes on along the minus strand of NZ_JAKRFE010000006.1, from coordinate 215,426 downwards.
AAGCGCCTTCACCACAAGCGGCAACTGCAGCGACCCCCCCGACCTGGTCTGCAGCCGCCGCAACCAGCCCGCCGTGAACAGATCCGTTCGGGTTGAGCGGCCAGGCCGATTCAGCCATGGTCATCACTGTTCGCGAAAGGCCGGTCGAGACACACACCAGACCCATCGCAAGCGACGCAGGCACGTTGGTTGCCCAGCTGAGCCATGTGTTCCAGTCTTCGGTTGACGGAGCGACAAAAGCCGGATCGACTTGTTCGGGAAAATTGCTCACAGTACTCAGAACGTCCAATCGTCATTAATTCGACGCCGGTCGAGCGCTCCCCAGTGGGAAGGACACTGCAACCGGCGTGGCTGAACACAGCTGTGGTGATCGATGACCTCCAGAGTCACCGACGCCGGAAGACGGGATCACGCCGTTCCCGAAACGCAGCGAATGCCTCCGCTGAGTCGTCGGTTGACAACACCACCGCCTGGTGGGAGGAAATCGCGTCGAGGGCACTGTCCAGCGACTGGTCGAGGCCTTGATAGACAGAGCGCTTGATCGTCTCCACTGCGATCGGGGCACGGTTCGCAATCGTTTGGGCCAGTGTATAAGTCGCTTCCATCAACTGGTCATCTTCGGTCACCTGGCTCACCAACCCGAGGGCCAGTGCGCGGTCTGCGTCGACGAATTCCCCAGTCCACAAGAGCTGCAGCGCGTTGGCCACTCCAACGATTCGGGGCAGGTAGTAGCAACCACCGTCTCCCGGCACGAGACCGACCCTTATATATCCCTCGGAGAAGCGCGCTGACCGGCCGGCGATGCGAATGTCACACATCAGTGACATGTCCATGCCCGCTCCTACCGCCACACCGTTCACTGCCGCGACGACGGGCTTCGACAGCCGATCCATGGCACGTGCGACCCGATGCACGCGATCTGTGAGTAGTTGCTTCTCCTGCAGCGGGCCGCGCTCTTCACCCTTGAAGGCGTCGAGGTCCACGCCTGAGCAGAATGCGTTGCCAGCCCCGGTGAGCACCACTACCCGAATCGACTCGTCTGCGCCGGCTCGTTCGAGTGCGTCCGCCCAATCGTCGACCATCTCCAGCGTGAAGGCGTTCTTCTTGGCAGGTCGGTTCAGCATTATCGTGGCCACTGCCCCGTCGACCGAATACTCGAGGTCACTCACAAGTTGCTCCACCCAGGTCAATGCACGTGTCTCACACGGCAGATGAAATTGAGACTATCGTTCTCATAGCAATCGTAACGGACTGATATTCCGCGTCTGAGCCGTCGACCCCAGCGAGTTGCGAGAAAGGGCGCGGACCTCCGTAGAGACCCGCGCCCTTGACTCCTACGGCTGTCTGAACTACCGGAAGTCCATCCAGTGTCCGTGCGCGGTCCAGCCCAGCCGGAACGGCAGCTCGATGCGCGCCACGGGCCCGACGGTGATGTCGTCAGTGTCGAAGATCAGGTACTCACCCCGGTTCTCCGCCCACCACGACACCGGCACGATGATGAAACCATCGCCCTCAGGCGAGTCCTTGTGCCGCGGCGCGAAGGTTGCTTCGAGAACGGCCGCGGGCTGATCGGTGCGAATCACGTATTCCTGATCCGACAGGGTGTCCATGTTGGTGACGACCAGACTGTTCATCGACATCCCGGCCCGCTTGTTGACGCCACCTACCTGGTATCCCCAGCGGTACCCCTTACCATAGAACCGTTCGTCGACCTTGGGTAGCTCGGAGGGGCGATCGGACAGCATCTCCGATTTGGACGCTCCCGAACTCAGATCGACCGTCCATCGTCCCAGCTGGCTCTTGGCGATACTGAAGAACAACGCAACATCGTCCCCGTCAGCAAAATCCTGCTCGAACGGGAACGGCGGGCGGTTGAAGATCGGCGCGTCCAGGGTCAGTTGATCTCCGACGATGTTCGCTGACATCGTGTGCATGACGTATTGCGGATCGATATCCATGGTCACCCAACGGATGTCGGCATTGATATCTGTCCGCGACACGAGCCCGAGGATGATCGGGCGGTCGGGCTCCCAGGCGTAGACGCCGGTCTCGGCCGCGATACGCGCCTTATCGATCAGGAAAGGCTGGAACGGTACGACCACGTGCTCAGGCGTCAACCAGACGTCGTGCGCGACAGTGTTGTAGGGGGCGTCCCAGATGTCGCGCGACTCGACGGTCCCGTCGACGTGAACATAGTGCATCGTGACGTAGGGCTTGGTGTCCCGATACGCGAGACCGTACAAAGTACCCGTCTCGTGATCCCACTTCGGGTGCGCGGTGAAACCAGAATCGCCGAAGGCGGCCTTCTCATGGATACCCGCCGACAACTGCGGAGACCACGTCACGATGCCCTCTGTTTCCAGAGTCATCGGATCGATGGCGATCGGGGAGCCCAACGAGTCCGCCGTTGCGATCATCTTGCCCGCGAATGGAAAGATGTTGACGTTGTTGGTACCCTGCGGGATTCCGGTGGTGAACCGGTCCCGCTCCACATCCCCGAGACCGAAGGTCCGCCAGTCGTCCCACTTCCCATCGGTCCAACTGAACATCCCCCGTCCGTGCTTCGCTTCGAGCACGTATTTCGGTGTCCGGATCCATCGGTTCCGGAAGTCCGCGCGGCCGTTCTCGAAAGTGATGCCCTGAACCATGCCGTCGATGGACAGCAGCCCGTTCGTTCCCTGCTTGGTGGGCCGCTTCCACGTCGGACCGGTGCGGTAGAAGCCTCCCGTCAGTTCTCTCGGAATCTCGCCCTCGGAGACAATGCACTCTTCGACGGTCGCTTCGAACCGCATCGGTTGAAACGGGCCTTTTAGCCGCGTGTCATTCGGAATGGGATATCCCATGCTATTCACTCTCCCTGATTCTGAACGTGATCACCGCGTGCGTTCCGCGGCCAGACCGACCCCTGAGCTTCTTGCTGGTTGACGAGGCCGTAGCGTCCGAAGTGACCGGAACTCACGAACGGGCAGATGCCCGAGGCCCTCACGGCGTCGGTTCCGTGTCGCGACGTCGAACTTGGCGTCCGGAAGACAACACTCTTCGTGAGCCACTGTGCCCGGATACGAAGGCCTTGACCTCGTACTCAATACGCCGATCGGCTTGCGGGTGGTTCGCATCGGACCGCCTCTCGTGAGTCCCGCACGCCCTCAAGCGTCAGCGGCCCGTTAGCGATTAAGAGTTCTTTCGTCTCATATTAAAGGTCGGCCGCCTGCACGTCAAGAATCTCGTTCACATCGATTATCGGCGGCCCTGGGTCCTGAAGTGCCGGTTTCGTGTTCCTGCAGAACGATCGTTCGCGTCCCCCTGTGGCGCGGTACATGGACGACGAGCGGTAGACACTGCCGATGGAGACTGTTAGCTTCAGGTCGACCAGCGCCATTTTGGCGGTTCCGCCCATGGTTGATCAGTCCTCTGACGCAAGCCCGGCACTGAGGCATGTTCGTCAACATGAGGGCTCGGCGGCGAGTCGGACCACAGGAGTTCAGATGAGCGACACGAGAAGGGGCCCGCTGAAAGGGCTGAGGGTGATCGAGTTGGCCGGCATCGGGCCAGGTCCATTTGCGGCCATGATTCTGGCTGACCTCGGCGCCGAGGTGATCCGCGTAGATCGTCCCGGTGACGCTTCCGGGGTGGTGCCACCTCATCTCGACGCCCTTCGCCGTAGCCGCGAGTCAGTCGTGCTGAACCTGCGAACCGATGAGGGTGTCGACGTGGTCCTTTCGATGGTCGAAAAGGCCGATGTTCTCATCGAAGGATTCCGTCCCGGAGTGACCGAGCGCCTTGGGTTGGGCCCGGATCGTTGCCTCGAACGGAACCCCAAACTGGTTTACGGTCGGATGACGGGCTGGGGCCAAACCGGCCCGCTTGCCCAGAGCGCCGGCCACGATATCTCCTATCTCGCCCTCACAGGGGCGCTCCACGCGATGGGCCGGGCAGACGAGGACCCCGCGATCCCATTGAACCTGGTTGGCGACTTCGGCGGCGGCTCACTGTATTTGGTCGTCGGGGTATTGGCAGCTATCTTTGAGGCCGCTAGGTCAGGGCAGGGTCAGGTCGTCGACGCGGCCATTATCGACGGCGCCGCAAACATGTCAGCTGTCTTCCACGGAATGATGGCTGCAGGGATGTGGCAGGACGAACGCGGCTCGAACGAATTGGACTCAGGGCGACCCTGGTACGACGTATACAAGACGTCGGACGACAAGCACGTCGCGGTCGGTCCCATCGAACCGAAGTTCTACGCTGACTTCGTCCGTGGACTCGGTCTCGATCCCGCCGAGATGGACCGCACATCGCCCGAATCCTGGCCCGCTCTTCGCGCCAAGATCGCCGACGTATTCGGGACGCGAACCCGAGACGACTGGGCCGAACACTTCGAGGGAACCGACGCATGCGTCTCCCCGGTCCTGAGTCTGAAGGAAGCACCAACCCACCCGCATATGGTCGAGCGACGAACTTTCGTCGACGTCAATGGGATTCAGCAGCCGGCGCCGGCACCACGCTTCAGTCGGACGCCGGGCGCCGTCCAGTCGACCCCTTCAACACCCGGTGCTGACACCCGTGAAGTCCTCGAAAGATGGGGGCTCGGCAACGTGGATGGACTACTCGTTTCGGGAGCCGCTATTCAGCACTGACACTTTCCCGACAGTGAGTCTCACTTGTCCCGTGCCTATAGTCCGCCCTTGGTGTGAACCCTTCAATCCCGAAACGCGCACCACCGTGGCGTCCCCACGTTGGTGACGCCCTCTCGCCATAGGATTCGGCGAATCGGGCTCGGCAACAGCTTGAATGCCCCGGCGCTGCGCTTCATTCGTGATGTTTTGGAGTACGGATCGAAGATTGGAGCGTTGGCCGGCTGACAACCACGCTGTGCGGACGACGTCCACAACATAAAAGCGAAATCGAGAAAGGCTACACAATGGGACAACTTGACGGAATGGTCGCTTACATCACGGGTGCTGCCCGCGGGCAGGGACGGAATCATGCCATCCATCTCGCCAGGCAGGGGGCGGACATCATCGCCGTCGACATCGCCGAGCAGGTGACCAACGCTCCGTACCCGACCGCCACCGCGGATGACATGGCTCAGACCGTGCGGGAGGTCGAGGCGTTGGACCGGAGAATCATCGCAGCCGAGGCCGACGTTCGCGACTTAGACGCCTTGCACCAGGCTGCAGAGCGAGGCGTCGATGCTTTCGGCCGCATCGACATCGTGCTTGCCAATGCCGGGATCTCTGCTCCTGCTCCTACCCTCGACATGACCGAACAGGCATGGTCGGAGATGATCGACATCAACTTGACCGGAGTCTGGAAGACGATCAAGGCTGCCGTTCCGCACGTTCGGGCCGGGGGCCGCGGCGGCTCGGTTGTCATCACGAGCTCGCTGGCGGCGATGCACAGTAACCCGAACATCGCCCACTACGCGGCCGCGAAAGCCGGGCTCGTTGGTTTGATGCACGTACTGGCCAAAGAACTCGCCCCGGAGAACATCAGGGTGAATACGATCCACCCGACCACGGTGGCAACCGACATGGTCCTCAATGATCCGACTTATCGACTCTTCCGGCCCGAGCTCCCCAACCCCACAAAAGATGACTTCATCGCCGCTGCAAGTCAATTGAATGCTCTACCGATTCCGTTGACGGATGTCGACGACATCTCGGCCGCAGTCCTGTACCTCGTCTGCCCATCCGGTCGTGCGGTTACCGGGATCACTCACATGGTCGACGCGGGTGGGGCTCTGTGACCGCACCGACTACCGCAACATCGTGCGCACCGTGTGCTTGAGGATCTTTCCGGACGCGTTGCGAGTGACGTCATCGATCACGATCCGGCGCGGCAGCTTGTACATGAGGAGGTCGTCATGCGGTTCTCGGTATCCCTGCCCTACCCGGGCGCGCGCGCCGGTACGGATATAGCCTCCCAGGCCCGTTATGCGGCATTTGTCGAGGAATGCGGCTTCCACGCGATCTCAGCAACCGATCACCCGTTCCCCGTCGTGGGCGGCGGGTCTGTCAGCCACCACGCATACGACCCATTCACACTGCTCGCCTACCTCGCAGCCCGCACCGAACGCATTCGGCTGCACTTCAGCCTCCTTGTCGCGGGCTACCGCAACCCGTATCTCGCCGCGCATATGCTCGCAACCCTCGACGAGATCAGTGCCGGCCGAGTGATCATCGCGGTCGGGGTCGGCTACAACCGGGCAGAGTTCGAAGCGCTCGGAGCCCGCTTCGGGGGGCGTGGTCGGCACTCCGACGACGTGATCGCCGCAATGCGTTCAGCGTGGAGTGGCGAGCCGGTCCACGCTGACCATCAGGACTGGCGCGCCGAGGGCAACACCATGTTCCCCGCCTTCGCGGGGCGTTCGCAACCCCTCATGTGGCGCGGCGGAAACTCGACTGGCGCGCGCGCAACTGCGGCGCGGTCGTTCGACGGATGGGCGCCTTTGGAGGTCGCCGACAAGTGGGCGGACAAAGCGGGTACCACCGGACTCACCATGAGCACGCTGCAGGAAGCCATCGCCAGTTACCACGAGGAGTGGCGTAAGGCACGACGTTCTGGCACGCCGGACGTCTGCCTGGTGCGAGGGCGCACCGATTGGCTGCGCGATCCGGGTCGGCTGGTCGCAGAGACCGAGCAGCTGGAGAAAATGGGGGTCACATGGGTTGAGATCACTCCGTATGGCGATACCCCGGAAGTCGTCGAGACCAGTTTGCGTGACGCGGCTCGATGGCTGGGCGAGGCGGACTTGCTCGGGCCGATCTGACGAACGCACCGGGTCGAACATCAACGGGATGGCCGCTCTTTACCGCCTGCCACCCACACTCTTCCAGGTGTTGCAGGATGTTCGCGCCCCCTTGAGGCGGGTTGATTTGCGGCGCGGTAGGTGGCGGACACCGGCGCCGAGGACCAAGGCGGCGAAAGGCCCGGAGCGGATCGGCAGAATCGCAGCCGCCCGTCCTGGTATGGCGTCGACTCTGACCCGCCATGACCGTGCGCAGCCTGTCGGATCACTCACCGTCAGAGATCTAAATCCTGCTTCACCGTGCAGTCGCTTTCGGTCTCCTCGACCACAATCACCTGAGAGTGGACATCCAGGAACAACTTCGCCTCATCTTCGCGTAGCCGATCGGCTGCGCCAGATGTAACCAGATCCGACATGGTCTGATCGTAATCAGCACGACTCTTGAACCATACTTCGGTCAACACATCGTATGGGGGCTCCCCGTTTCCTCACTGGCCGCCTCGAGGTAGCGACGAAAGTATCGGTGCGCCAGGGGCATGACACTGACGGCGAGAGGGGCATGGTGCGACTCACAGTAGGCCTTGAACTCGTCGAGCGACATTCCGGGTCTACTGCATCAGCAGTAGAACCAACTTCAACAACGTCTTCTCCTTACGATTAGTACACAGTCCTTCCTGGGCCACAAATCTATTGATTCGAATACCGCGGATTGACCCAGCGGAGCAGAACTGCCTTCCGTTGCTTGGATCAGCCGGTGGCGGTGCCGCCTCGGGTCGGACATGTTGACTCGTAGTACTGCTCAAGCCAGCTGCCCTAGTCGTCGCGACTCACACCGCCATCCCCGATGGTCAGATATTCATGAAGATCGTCGGACAGAGGACAGTCATCGGGACCGATCGCGCAGCCAGGACCTCGTACACTCGCAACATCATGTCGTAGCGCGGGACGCCGGTCGGGGCGTCCATCGGCGCCTGATAGAACGCTGCGGAGACCCCGTCAGCACCTCCTCGAGAGAGGCCTGGTGGCATAGTCAGCCGGACGGACCTCGACACCTTCTAGATCAGTGAACAGACCTGGGGTGCGGGTCACAGCCCGGACCCGGTGGCCTTCGGCTACGAGCCGTCGAACCTGCGCCTGACCTTGCCGGCCACTGACGCCGAACACCGCGACCGTGCCTCGAGTCATTGTCCTTCGCTTGCGCTCCATTTCGGATTTCCATGACGCCGAATCGGACGCCTCTCACTTGCTCTGTTATCGGCGGCAGAGACCCTCGCGCAGAACGTCGTCCGCATTCGGTGAACCTGTTGACGCACAGGCCGGGACGATTGGAACGGGTCAATACGCCATGCCCAGGGCGGCTCGGTCGCCGACAATCGTGATGGGCGTGAAGAGACGGTGGCTGATCCGCCAGCCCGCCCCCGTGCGGACGTATTGATCGCGATAGGTCCCGGTGATCGTGTACACCTGCTCCGGCCGTGCGGGCAGCGACCCGACGGCGTGGTGAGCCGTGACATGGATGAACCCGGACGCTTCGTCCCCATCTTCCTCGACCAAAGTGGTGTGCATCATGTGCTGGGCCGCGGTCCAGCCGTCCGAACCCTTGTCGAGAAACAGGGCCTTGTCGAGAAACGCCCGGAACTCGCGCAACCCGTTGAGCGCGCCAACCGGGTACTCGAACACCACGTCGTCGGTGAACACCTCAGCCAGACGGTAGAACTCGCGGCGGTCCTGAAAAACACCGTAGCCGGCAATCAGGTCCGAGATCTCGGCCCTATCGTCCGCGGTGAGCCCGGGACTCGGCTTTGACGCACTGCTCGGCATGAATTCGACCTCTCCACTATGGACTCGACACGACAGTCATTCGACCGACGCACCACAGTTATCAAGACGGGTTGTCTACATTTATCCGGAGTCACGAATTCTGCGATCGCAGGCAGTCAGATCCGGCCCGGAGCGCCAATCCACGGGCCGAGACCACGAGCACTCAGCACCGTGAGGGCCTTTCGCCCGTGTCAACAGACGACCTGAATGGCGTTTCGGCAGTCGAAGACCCGTGCGCCCGGGTTTTGAATCGTATCATCTCACTATAACTTGGGTCACACCAGTGGTCAAGCATGTGGCGCCTCACGTTCTAGTCGGTCCCGGCTCGCGAGGCCGCAACCGACTACGGCGAGGGCCGTCGGTTCCGCACCCGCTGAATTGCGATACCGCGAGACCGTCCGGCACTGTCCGAGCTGCGGTTCCAGCCGTGGGGGGCTACCCACGGGGTCGCCGTCTCGGCGCGACTGGCGACACACACGAAGCACGACGCGGCTTCGTGCAAGGGCAAGGGCCGGCCGCTGACGCGGTCATCGCGCCCGTCCGCGCACCGAAGACGGGTGCAGTACCACCTTGACCCGGATCTACGCGAAGCTCGGCGTCCGGTCCCGCGCCGAGTTGGCCGCCACGCGCCGGTGACTTCGACCGTGCGTCCGAAACCGTCGACCGTGCATCAGATTCCGTCGACCGTGCGTCAAATTCCGTCGACCGTGCATCAGATTCCGTCGACCGTGCACCAAGTTCCGTGGCGGATTCAACCGTCGACTGTGCGTCGAATTCCGTTGACCGTGCGTCTGTACCTGCAGGCGATCTACGTCCCGGCCGTCACGTACGCCACGGTGCGGTCGGTGACCGGCGCGCCGGTCCTGTCCTCGACGAACCCCACGTCGACACCCGGGGCGAACTCGACGACGTCGAATCCCGTTCCGGCGATGTCGAACACACCGAGGTCGGTGATCACGCGACTCACCACGCCGCGACCGGTCAGCGGGAGCGCGCAGCCCTCGAGCAGCTTGGGCTCACCCTTCTTGGTGACGTGGTCCATGAGCACGATGACCCGGCCTGCGCCGTTGACGAGGTCCATGGCGCCACCGATGCCCTTGACGAGCGCACCCGGCACCATCCAGTTGGCCAGATCGCCGTTCATCGCGACCTGCATGCCGCCGAGGACCGCGACGTCGACGTGGCCGCCGCGGATCATCGCGAAACTCGTGGCCGAATCGAAGTACGACGCCCCGGGCAGCACCGACACGGTCTGCTTGCCGGCGTTGATGAGGTCGGGGTCGACCTCGTCGTCGTAGGGAAACGGTCCGACCCCGAGGATGCCGTTCTCGGCGTGCAGGTGGACACCGGAGTTGCCGGGCATGAGGTCGGGAATCATGGTGGGCAGCCCGATTCCCAGGTTGACGTAGTCACCGGGGGTGAGTTCGCGGGCAGCGCGGGCGGCCATCTCGGTACGGGTCCAGGTCATGTCGACACTCCTAGGCTGACGGCGATGCGGTGGGACGTTCACGGACCGTGCGCTTCTCGATCCCCTTGCGCGCGACCTGCTCCGGGGCGAGCTCGACGATCCGCTGCACGAAGATGCCGGGCAGATGGATCTCGTCGGGTCCGAGGTCGCCGACCTCGACCACCTTCTCCGCCTCGACGATCGTGACGCGCCCGGCCATCGCCGCCGGCGGGTTGAAATTGCGTGCGGCGGCGTGGAACCGGCAATTGCCATCGGTGTCGACGACCGCTGCCCGGATGAGTGCGTAGTCGGTGACGATCGACTCCTCGAGGACCATCTCCCGACCGTGGAAGGTCCGAACCTCCTTGGGCGGCGACGCCTCCGCGATGGTGCCGTCGGAGTGGTAGCGCCAGGGCAGCCCGCCCTCGGCGACGAGCGTGCCGACGCCGGTGGGGGTGAAGAACGCCCCGATCCCGCTTCCGCCGGCCCGCATGCGTTCAGCCAATGTCCCCTGCGGGGTGAGTTCGACGGTGACCTCGCCGGACAGGAACTGGCGACCGAATTCCTTGTTCTCGCCGATGTAGGACGCGACCACCCGGTCGATGCGACGGGCCTCCAGCAGCAGCCCCAGGCCCGCGCCGTCGGCTCCGCAGTTGTTGGAGACGATGGTCAGGTTCGCGGCGCCCTGCTCGAGGAGTGCGTCGATGAGAAATCCTGGGATGCCGGCCAGCCCGAAGCCGCCGACCGCGATACTCGCGCCGTCGGGGATGTCGGCGACCGCCTCGGCCGCCGACGCCGCGAGTTTGATCGGGCCGCCGGGACGGTCGACGACCGTCGTCGTGGCGGCACTGTCGCGAGTGCTCATTGTTGCTCCAGGTGCTCGAGAAGTGCGGGTGTGATGGTGCCGGGTTGTTCGGCGTTGGCGAGGTGGGCCGAGTCCGGGACCACCAGCAGACGGCCGTGCGGCACGGCATCGACGATGTCGCGCAACAGATCCGGTGGGGTGGCCGGGTCGTCGGCGCCGGCGATCGCCAGTGTGGGCGCGATGATCGACGACAGCTCGGCCCGCTGATCCATCGCGGCGATCGCCTCGCAGCAGGCCGCGTATCCCTCGGTGGGGGTGGCGGCGACCATGGCCTCGTACCCCTGTTGCGCTTCGGTGTTCGCGGCGAGGTATCCGGGGGTGAACCACCGCTGGACCACGGCCGCGGCGACCGCCGAGGTGCCGTCGGCGCGCACCAGCGCGGCACGGTCGGTCCAGCCCTGTGCCGGCGGCAGGTACGCGGCGGTGCACAGCAGGGCCAACCGGTTCACACGTTCGGGATTCCGTGCGGCGACGCGCATCATGGTCATCCCGCCGAGCGAGAGCCCGACGAGGCGCGCGCGTTCGATGTCGAGGCGATCGAGAAGCCCGATCACGTCGTCGGCCAGTTCGTCGATCGAGTACGGACCCGGTGGCACAGGCGAATCTCCGTGCCCGCGGGTGTCGTAGCGCACGACGCGGAATCGCTCCTCGAGCGCGGCGATCTGGGCGTCCCACATCCGATGTGTCGACCCCAGCGAGTTGGACAGTACGACGGCCGGCCCGTCGGGACGACCCGTGACGACGGCGTGGACCTGCGCGCTCATCGGGTCGCCTCGAAGATCGCGGCGAGTCCCTGTCCGCCGCCGATGCACATCGTCTCCAGGACGTACCGACAGTCGCGGCGGCGCGCTTCGTACGCCGCCGTAGCGAGGATGCGGGCGCCGGTGGCTCCGATGGGATGACCCAGCGAGATACCGGACCCGTTGGGGTTGAGCCGTTCGTCGGTCGGGTCGATCTTCCACTCCGCCAGGCAGGCGAGCACCTGGGCGGCAAAGGCTTCGTTGAGTTCGATGAGGTCGATCTCGTCCAGCGTGAGGCCGGCGCGGTCGAGGGCGGCGGCGGTGGCCCCGACCGGGCCGATGCCCATGACCTCGGGCTCGCAGCCGGTGACCGCCCAGGAACGCAGCGCCAGAAGGGGTTCGAGCCCGCGGCGCTCGGCCTCGGCGCGCGTGGTGACCACGGCCATGGCCGCGCCGTCGTTCTGCCCGGATGCGTTTCCGGCCGTGACCGTCGAGTCAGCGTCGACCTTAAGTCGCAAGGGACGCAGAGCCGCAAGCGATTCGACGGTGGCGTCGGCGCGCGGGTGCTCGTCACGATCGACGATGGTGTCGGGGCGGCCGCGGCGGCCGGGGATGGTGACGGGCACCAGTTCGTCGGCGAAGCGGCCGCTGTCGTGCGCCGCGATCGCCCGTTCGTGGGAGCGGGCCGCGAACTCGTCCTGCTCGATCCGCGAGATGCCGTATCGCGCCCGGAGATTCTCGGCGGTCTCGATCATCCCGCCCGGAACCGGGTGTGACTCGCCGCCCGCGGTCAGACGCCCGCGGTCGAGGCGATCGCGGAGTTCGACGCCGCCCTGCCTGATTCCCGACCGGAGGCCGAGCGCGTAATGCTCGACGGTCGACATCGACTCGGCACCACCGGCGACGACCAGGCGGGCGCCACCGGCCGCGACGGCGGCGGCACCGGTCAGGATCGCCTGCAGGCCGGAACCGCAGCGCCGGTCGACCTGCATTCCCGGTACGCCGACACCGAGTCCGGCATCCAGCGCCGCGATCCGGCCGAGCGCAGGCGACTCCCCGTTGGGGTAGCCCTGCCCGAGGATCACGTCGTCGACATCGCCCTCCCCGAGCCCGGTGCGTGCCGTGAGTTCGCGAAGGAGGTCGGTGGCCAGCCGGGTGACCGGGATCGTCGACAGTGCGCCACCCATGCGTCCGACCGGGGTACGCAGCGGAGAACAGACGACGATGTCGGTACCCGCGCCCGTGCTGGAAGTAGCCATGCCACCACAGTAGGAACCGCCGCCGATATGGAGAAGTATCCATATCAGGGCTTTTGATATGCAGTGGATATCAAATGCTTAGACTGGCCGCATGGAGCTGCGACACCTGCGCTACTTCCGCGCCGTCGCCGAGGAGTTGCACTTCGGCCGGGCCGCCCGGCGACTTCACATGGCCCAGCCACCGCTGTCCCAGCAGATCCGTCAACTCGAGGACGAGCTCGGCGTCGCACTGCTGGTCCGGTCGACGCGGCGCGTCGAGCTGACCCCGGCAGGTGCGGACTACCTGGAGCGAGCCGTCGCAATCCTGGACTCGGTCGACGCCGCATCGCGGCAGGCGCAGCGGATCGCCGACGGACGTGCAGGCACCCTGTCGATCGGGTGCGTGGGTTCGGCCACCTACTCGCTCTTACCCGCGCTGGTGCGCGCACTCAGCGACGAGCTACCAGATGTGGACGTGAGCGTTCGCGGCGAGATGCTGGCACCCGCCCAGATCACCGCGCTCACGGCCGGGGACATCGACCTCGCGTTGTTGCGGATGCCGATCGACACGACCGGACTGCATGTCGAGCCGATCCGCAGCGACCGCCTCATCGTGGCTCTGCCCCACGACCATCAACTCGCCCGCGGCGCATCAGATGCGGCCGTCGACCTCGCGCTTCTGGGCGGCGACGACTTCATCGTCCACGCGGGCGGCGGAAAGTCGATCATGCACGGCGTCCTGTCGGCCGCCGCCGGACGCGCGGGATTCGTGCCGCGCATCCGGCACGAGGTCGAGGAGACGTCGACGCTCGTGACGCTGGTCGCCGCCGGGGTGGGGGTCGCCCTGGTCCCCGAACCCACCTCGGCGCTCGGCGTACCGGGCGTCGTCTACCGGCCGCTCGACACCGACGACGAGGTCGAACTCGCCGTCGCGTTCCCGGACGGGCGCCGGACCCCGCTCGTCGACCGGGCCCTCACCGTGCTTCGGCGGGTTTCGGGACCGATCAGCGGTGGGTGAAGTTCGGGTCCCGCTTCTCGACGAAGGCGGCCATGCCCTCGGTCTGGTCGTCGGTCGCGAACGTCGAGTAGAACAGCGCGCGCTCGGCGCGGACGCCCTCGACCAGGCTCGACTCGAAGGCGCGGTTGACCGCGTCCTTGGCGGCCGCGGACGCGATGAGCGACTTCGAGGCGATGACCTCGGCGACCTCGATGGCGGCGGCGCGGCAGTCCTCCTTGGGAACGACCCGCGACACGAGGCCGAGGCGTTCGGCCTCGTCGACCTTCATCTGCCGGCCGGTCAGCACCATGTCCATCGCCTTGGCCTTGCCGACAGCGCGAGTGAGACGCTGCGAGCCGCCGATGCCGGGGATGACACCCAGGTTGATCTCGGGCTGGCCGAAGACGGCGTTGTCGCCGGCGATGATGGTGTCGCACAGCATCGCGAGCTCGCAGCCGCCGCCGAGTGCGTAACCGGTGACCGCGGCGATGATCGGGGTGCGCGCCCGCGACAGCTCATCCCAGGCGCCGAAGAACTGCTCGTTCACCACGTCCGCGTACGACTTCGACGACATCTCCTTGATGTCGGCGCCCGCGGCGAACGCCTTCTCCGAACCGGTGATCACGATCGCGCCGATCCCCTGGTCGACGTCGAATTCGCGGACAGCGCCGACCACTTCGTTCATCAGCTCGGTGTTGAGAGCGTTCAGCGCCTTCGGGCGGTTGAGGGTGATGATGCCCACCCGGCCGCTGGTCTCGACGATGATGGTCTGGTGTTCGGTCATGGTGAGTCCTCTTTCGGTCGGTGACGGCCCGGGATCGTACGGGGCTGGTCGTACGGGGCGGGATGCTACGGGCTGAACCCGCACGCGGGAAGGTCCGGCATAGGCGCCGACGGTTCGCGGTGAGGGTGTTCGGGGGTCAGGCGTTCGGGAACGTGAGGTCGTCGGGAAGCGGCGCGAAGAAGGCATCCACGGCATCCTCGGAGAACGCCGCCCACTTCGGGTCACGGTCCTTGTCGATGACCTGGGCGCGGATGCCCTCGGCCATGTCGGGATGCAGCAGGCAGCGCACCGAGACGCGGAATTCACGGACCAGCGTGTCCTCGAGGGTCGCGTCGCCGGCCGCCTCGCGCAACGATCGCAGCGTGACAGCCAGTGCGGTCGGGCTCTTCGCGGCGATGGCGTCGGCGGTCTTGTCGGCGAAAGGTGTACCGACCGCGCGGCAGCGTTCGATGATCTCCGAGACATCGTCGGCCGCAAACGCTTCCGCGATCCACTCGCGCTGCTCGGCGAGTTCCGAGGCCGGCGCGTCGACGGCGTGGGCGGACAACGCCGCCTCGACTCCCGACTCGCCGATCGCGGCGAGAAACGCCGGGAGGGCCTCGGACGGGACGAAGTGGTCGGCCAGCCCCATCGCGATGGCGTCGGCGCCGCGCAGGTGACCGGCGGTGAGACCGGCGTAGGTTCCGAGTCCGTCCGGAACGCGCGAAAGAAGATGAGTGCCACCGACATCGGGAACGAATCCGATACCCACCTCGGGCATCGCGAGCTTCGTGCGGTCGGTGACGACACGGATGTCGCCGTGCGCGGAGACTCCGACACCGCCGCCCATCACGATGCCGTCCATGATCGCGACGTACGGCTTGGGGTAGCCCGAGATCAGCGCGTTCAGCCGGTATTCGTCGAACCAGAACTTCGCCGACGGCGACTGCTCGGCATCACGGTCGGTCGACTCGGGATTCCCGCTGAGCGCGGACGCGTCGCGATGGATGGCGACGATGTCGCCACCGGCGCAGAGCCCCCGTTCACCGGCACCGGAGAGAACGACGGCCTCGACCGCGTCATCGTCGGCCCAGGCCGCGAGGTGTTCGGCCATCGAGCCGACCATCTCGTGATCGATTGCGTTGATGGACTTCGGACGGTTCAGGACCAGCGACCGCGCCGACCCGTTCTTCTCCGTCACGACCGATGGTTCCGACACGGACGAACTCCTCTCCACACCGACAGACGTCGCAGATGGTTCTTCTCAGATAGTTGCATATCCTAGTAACCCGGGTCCAGACAAGTCAGGTTAGGGTTACCTCATGGGCTACTCCAGAGCACGCGTTGCCGACGTCGCCGACCTGACGCCCAATCTGCGTCGTATCGTCTTCGACGTGGCCGATCTGCCAGGACTCGGCTTGCCCGGCGGCGCCGACGAAGCCGTGGGCATCTACTTCCCACACGACCCCGAGCGTGTCACACCGGATATGGAATGTCGCGACGGCACGTGGGCCTACTACGACATCGACCCGGCACCCGACGGCCGGAACTACTCGATCCGGTCGGTCGACCACTCCGCCTGCACCATGGTCGTCGACTTCGTCATCCATGCGGCCGGCCCCGCGACGCTGTGGGCGCAACGCGCCGAGGCGGGGCATGACGTGGTGATGACGCATGCGCGGAGCTGGTACGCGCCACCCGCCGGCGTCGAACGCCTGATCCTCGCCGCCGATCTTGCCGGGCTCCCCGCTCTGGCACGCATCCTCGACGAACTGCCGTCGACCGACGGGGTGACCGCCGTGGTCGAGGTGCCCGCGCCGACCGAACTGTCCTACCTACCCGAGCGGGATGTCGAGCTGATCACGCTCGTCGGCGGAAACTCCCGTACGCCGAGCCGGCTTGCCGACACGGTCTGCGGGCTCACCCTGCCGGACTCCGGCGCGTACTGCTGGTTCGCCGGCGAGGCAGCGGAGTCGCGCGCGATTCGCAAGCACCTGCGCGGCAGTCTTCGCTGGGACCGCGGGTCCTACGACGTCATCGGCTACTGGCGTGTCGACGCCGAGCGCTGGACGCAGGCCTATGTACAACGAGGCGCCGAACTGTTCGCCGTCTATCGCCAGGCGCTCGAAGACGGCAAGAGCGAGAAGCAGGCCTCGGAGGAGTTCGACGAGGCGCTCGAACGGGCGGGGCTCTAGGCGCGACCCACCACTAGTACTCCGCGACCATTCCCCTCCTGGGGGCGCGGTACATCGTCCACAGGAACCGTGGCACCGCCCGCAGTGGCAGCCGAGACGGCCAGTCGCGTGCGCGCATGAGGGCATCGGTGCCGCCGTCGACGGTGACGACCGCGCCGGCCATGAAATCCGCCGCCGGCGACAGCATGAGTACGACCCAGGACGCGAGTTGCCCTGGAGTCCCGTACTCGCGCACCGGCACCGGGAACGACTTCACGTGTCCGCCCTGCGGACTGTCGAGTTGGGACTGCAGCAGTGGCGTCATCACCGGGCCCGGCGCGATGACGTTGACGCGGATACCGGCGCCCGCCCACTCGGCCGCTGTGCCATGGATACGGCACCACTGCGTGATCGCGATCTTCGAGGACGCATACGCGACGGGGCCGGTGACGCCCCGTCGGCGTCGGATCACCCGGGTGGCCCCCTCGGGGTCGTCGTTGAGCAGTCGGCGTATCGCGGACGTCGGCACCAGCGGCGTCACCGTCGTCGAATTGGAGCCGAACACAACCACTTTCGCGTTCCCCGCGGCGGCCAGCGCCGGACGCCAGGCGGTCAGCAGGTCGGTCACGCCGAACACGTTGACCTCGACGATCATCCGCTCACGCCCGGCAGCGGGGCCCATGCCCGCGGCCAGCACGGCACCGTCGAGCCGCCCGCCGGATCGGGCGAGGACTTCATCGGCCGCGCCGCGTCGACCCTCGGGTGTCGACAGATCGGCGACGACCTCGGCGTCGCGCTGATCGACCCCGATCACGGTGTGCCCCTCCGCGCGCAGGGCCGCGGCCACCGACGCACCCATCCCCGACGCCGAACCGGTCACCACGTATGTGCCGGCCGAGGTCACGCCGATCCTCTTTTCCCGGTGTCGGATTCATCGGTTGCGCCGTGCCGGTGCTGGGTCCGTTCGTACGCGTCGTTGAAGGCGCGCAGTTCGTCGAGCAGCGCCTGCGGGGAGCCGGGGGCCAGGTCGGCGAAGACCTGCTCGAGGCGCTCGGCACGCAGCAGGCCGTCGCGCCGGAACGCCGCCCGCCCGGATTCGGTGGGACGGATCATCTTCGACAGCGAATCCTCGACCTCGAACCGCTCCACATACCCGTGTTTGATGGCGGCGTTGACCTGGCGGTTGACCGTCGACTGCTCGAGTTGGAGGTCGGCGGTCAGCTCCCGCAACGTGCGCGGCCGTCCGTCGGAGAGAACCCAGAGGATCGCGAAAGCCGAGCGTTCCAGCCCGACGCCGGGGTGCACCAGGCTGCGACGCCGTGACATCCGCAGCAGTTCCTGCGCCAGGTCACGATGCACCGGCGACTGCCAGGGCGCGTGGTCCTCCGACATCTCTCCTCCATCTCTCGACGTGGACAATCTACTGTCCGATTTGCGTGTGTACATTACATATGTATGCTGCATACCTCGAAGGAGGTATCTCCCATGGGCCAAGTACGAGGTTCGGCACCCGAACTGACCGACGACACGTCGGACGCCATCGAGAAGGCACCCGCGGGTGCCATCGGCAGCGTCGTGGTGCTCTGTTTCGGCGGTCTGGTCGCCTCGCTGATGCAGACGCTGATCATCCCGATCCAGCCCGACCTCCCCCGTCTCCTCGGGACGTCGATCGGCAACGCCTCCTGGATCATCACCGCGACCCTGCTCGCCGCCGCCGTGGCCATGCCGATCGCCGGACGCCTCGGCGACATGTTCGGCAAGCAGCGCGTCCTGCTGGTGAGCGCGGTGCTGCTCACTCTCGGTTCGCTGATCTGCGCGCTGGGCGATTCGCTCATCCCGCTGATCATCGGGCGCGGCGTGCAGGGCCTGGCCATGGGTTTCATCCCCGTCGGGATGAGCCTCATCCGCGAGATCACCCCACCCCGGATCACCTCGATGGCCGTCGCCGCGATGAGCGCGACCCTCGGTGTCGGTGGCGCGATCGGCCTGCCGCTGGCGGCGTGGATCGTGCAGACCTGGAACTGGCATGCGCTGTTCTATGTGGCTGCCGGCCTCGGCGTCCTCGTCACGCTGGCGGTGCTGATCCTGGTCCCGCGCGTCAACGACGCCGCCGGCGGTCGCATCGACATCCCCGGCGCCATCGGCCTGGCCGTGGGCCTGTCCGCCTTCCTCATCGCGGTGTCGAAGGCCAACGACTGGGGCTGGACGTCCGGCGCCACACTGGGACTGGGCATCGGCGGGATCGTCGTCCTGGTCGGTTGGGGATTCATCGAACTACGCCGGCGTGAGCCGCTCGTCGACCTGCGCACCACCGCACGGCCCGCCGTCCTGCTGACCAACATCGCGGCCGCGGCAATCGGATTCGGCATGATGGCCCAGTCCATCGTGCTGCCGATGCTGCTGCGCCTACCGGAGGCCACCGGTTACGGCCTGGGGCAGTCGCTGCTGGCCGCAGGTCTGTGGATGGCGCCCGGTGGACTGATGATGATGATCTTCGCGCCCGTCTCGGGCATCCTCATCAACCGGATCGGCGCCAAGATCACGCTCGCCATCGGCGCCGCCATTCTGGGATGCGGCTACCTGCTCGCGTTCTTCCTCATGGATGCCGCGTGGAAGTTGATGCTGGCCTCGATCGTGTGCGCCATCGGAGTGGGCGTCGGCTACGCGGCGATGCCGACCCTGATCATGGGGTCGGTCCCGGCCACGGAAGCCGGTGCCGCGGTGGGTCTCAACGGGCTCATGCGTTCGCTGGGCACCACCATCGCCTCCGCCGTGATGGCGCTGATCCTGGCCAGTGCCACGATCTCGCTGGGCGGCACCGAGGTTCCCGACGAGTCGACGTTCACCTGGTGCTTCCTCGTCGCCGCGGCCGCCGCCTTCGTCGGCATGGCGATCACACTCACCATCCCGTCGCACCGCAGATCGTCGAATGTGCCCGAGGAGCAGCCCCTTCCGGCTCGGGGTTGACAGGGATACCGCCACCTGAGTCCCGGCGAGCCACCAACCGCTCCCCGAGGTGCAAGCGAAGCGGCCAACCAACTGCTCCCTGAGGTGCAAGCGAAGCGAGCCACGAAGGGCATGGTGACGTACGTTGCGGCACCCTTCGTGGCTCGTCGCTAACGCTCCTCGCACCTCAGGGAGCGGAGGGGTCGTTCCCTTCGGATCGGCGACCAGAGGGCGCCGGCTCACTCCGACCGCGGATCGGTGGTGCGGCGCAGAGTCACCCGGTACGTGTAGTGCTCGGGCAAGAAGTGACTGACCGCGAGTTCGACTGCCCTACCCCGTGAGTCGGTGTACAACCGGTCGACGCGCAGCACCGCGTGTCCGACGGGGCATCCGAGTCGGGCGGCGGTCCCGGCGTCGGCGACGGTGGCGGTGATCGACTGCGCGCACTCCTCGATCGGATGCACCAGATGGGGTTCGAGCAGTCCGATCATCGTGTGTTCGCTGCGCGCACCGGCTTCGACCTCGGGGGCGTCGATCACCAGGCGCGCGACCGACTCCGGCCACCACACGGTGGTCACGACGAACGGGACCCCGTCGTGAAAGCGCTGGAAGACGATGCGGTACGCCACGTCGGTGTCCAGTCGCAACCGTCCCGCGGCTTCGAGATCGACTCGGCGCGCGGGTGATTCGATGACCTGCATCTCGGTGTCCGCGGACAGGTTCATCAGGTCTTCGATCGAACCCAGTTGGCGCAGATATTGCCCCGCGTTCTCGGTCGCGAAGGTCCCGCGGCCGGGGACGCGGTAGACCGAGCCCTCGGTCACCAGCTCCAGGAATGCGCGGCGGACGGTCTGCCGACTGAGCCCGTGTTCCTGCGACAGTTCGGATTCGGTGGGCAAGCGGACGCCGCCGGCATATATCCCCGCGACGATCTGTGAGCGCAGCTCGGCGGCCAGCGTCTTGTACGCAGGCGCGGACTGATCTGGCTCGTCCATGGAACCCACTCTCCGGCCGGGTCGACGCTCGTCGCCTCAGATACCGCCGCGCGAGACGAGCTGGGCCGCGATCACGTTGCGCTGGATCTCGTTGGTGCCCTCCCCCACGATCATCAGCGGTGCGTCGCGGAAGTACCGCTCCACATCGAACTCGGTGGAGTAGCCGTAGCCGCCGTGGATGCGCACCGCGTTCAGGGCGATCTCCATGGCCACCTCCGAGGCGTAGAGCTTGGCCATGCCCGCCTCCATGTCGCAGCGTTCGCCCTTGTCGTACTGCTCGGCGGCGTGCCAGGTCAGCTGACGCGCCGCGGTGAGCTTGGTGGCCATGTCCGCCAGATAGTTGCCGATCGACTGATGCTTCCAGATGGGCTGCCCGAACGACTCCCGTTGCTGCGCATACGCGAGCGAGTCCTCCAACGCTGCGGTCGCCACCCCGAGCGCGCGGCACGCCACCTGGATCCGACCGGTCTCCAGACCCTTCATCATCTGGCCGAACCCCTTGCCGGGAACCTCGCCCAGGATCGCCGACCGCGGTGCGCGATAACCGTCGAAAGACAGCTCGCAGCTCTCGACGCCCTTGTAACCGAGCTTGGGCAGGTCGCGTGAGACGGTCAGTCCCGGACCGTGTTCGACGAGCACGATCGAGATGCCCCGGTGCCGTGGCTGCGCTCCCGGATCGGTCTTGCACATCAAGGCGATCAACCCGGAGCGTCGCGCGTTGCTGATCCAGGTCTTCGACCCACTGATGACCAGATCGTCTCCGTCGACCTTCGCGACGGTCGTCATCGCCTGCAGGTCCGATCCCCCGCCCGGCTCGGTCAGCGCCATCGTGGCCCGAATCTCGCCCGTCGCCATCCGCGGCAGGTACCGCTGCTTCTGCTCCGCGGTGCCGAACAGCGTGAGGAGCTTCGCGACCACGGTGTGCCCGCCCATCGCCCCGGCCAGACTCATCCATCCGCGCGCGAGCTCTTGGGTGACCCGCGCGTAGCACGGCATCGACACCGGCGAACCGCCGAACTCCTCGGGCACGGCAAGTCCGTAGATCCCGATCTGCTTCATCTGCTCGATCCACTTCTCGGGATAGGAGTTGGCGTGCTCGACCTCCTGCACGGAGGGCTTGACCTCCCGGTCGACGAACGACCGCACGGTGTCGACCAGGAATGCCTCTTCGGCGGACAGCGAGCTCATGACGGGTTCCCTACGATGTACGACCAGATTTGTACGGCCATTTTGTCCACCAGCACGGTCGGTGTCAACACTTCCCATGCACGCGTCGGTCTGATAGAACCGGAACGGCATCGAATTTGGCCGCACATTTGACCTCACACCTTTGGAGCAGCAGTGCAGAGAAGACGAGCCGTCCTGGTCGCGCCGGCCTCCGACGACCGCAAGGCCCGCAAGGCCCTGGGCTCGATCGCCGACGAAGTGGTCCTCGACCTCGAAGACGCGGTGACTCCGCAGAACAAGGACTCCGCGCGTGCGGCGGCCTCCGACCTCGTCGCCGAATTCGGTGCCGACCGCGCGATCTCGTTGCGCATCAACGCGATCGACACACCCTGGGCTGCCGCCGACCTCGCCGCATGTGCACAGATGCCGAACCTGTCGTCGGTCGTGCTGCCGAAGGCCGACTCGCCTGCCGACCTCCGGTCCGCCGACGAACAGCTCGGCCGAGCCCCGGTCCGTCTGCAGGCGTTGCTCGAATCGCCCCGCGGCATCCGTGACGCCGGTGCGATCTGCGCGGCCACCACCAGGCTGGACGCCGTCCTCATCGGGTACGCCGATCTCGCCGCGTCGCTGGGACGCAGTCCCGGCCTGCCGATGCAGACCTGGCACGTCGTCCAGGACTCGGTGCTGCTCGCCGCCCGGGCAGCCGGCGTCGACGTCATCGATGGACCGCATCTGACCATCGCCGACGACGACACCTTCCGCGACGCCAAGCGCTGGGTTCGCGACCTCGGCTTCGACGGCACCTGGGTCATCCACCCGGCTCAGCTGCAGTCCGCCATCGACATCTTCACCCCGGACGCCGCCGCCGTGGAGGACGCACGCCGGGTGCTCGACGCGCTCGACAAGGCTGCCGCCGTAGGTGCCGGCGCCGCCGAACTCGACGGCCGGATGCTCGACGAGGCGCTGGCCGTGTCTGCGCGGCGCGTCCTCGCGAAGGCAGCCGAATGACCCCGCCCGATCGAACCGGCGGCGAGACCATCGCCGTCGGCGGACCCTACTTCGACGAGCTGTTCCACGGGCAGGTCTTCGACGACGCCCCGTCGCTCACGGTGACCGACGGCCTCGCCGCGGCGCACCAGATGATCCTCGGCGATCGTCTACGCCTCGCACTCGACGCGCATCTGTCCGATCGGGTGATCCACGGTGGCACGCTCGTTCATCCCGGACTGGTCACCGACATCGCGATCGGGCAGTCCACCCTGGCCACCCATCACGTGAAGGCGAACCTCTTCTACCGCGGCCTGCGGTTCCTGAGCCACCCCCGGATCGGCGACACGCTGACAACCGTGACCGAGGTGGTCGGGCTGCGCGAGAACAAATCCAAGCCGGGCCGCGCGCCGACCGGGCTCGCCGCGCTGCACATGGTCACGACCGACCAGCACGGCGCCACCGTCCTCGACTTCTACCGCTGCGCGATGCTGCCGCTGTCTCCGGATGCCGATCCCGGGCGGACCGTCCACGCGGACGACCTGAGCACCATCGGACCAGGAACGGACGTGCCACCGTTCCTCCCCGAGTGGGACCTGGCGGTCTACCGTACATCCGCACGCGGACAGCACTTCTCGCCCGACCTGGCCGGCCGCTCCTTCACCTCCAGCGCCGACGTGGTGTCCAGCGCGCCGGAACTCGCCCGGCTCTCGCTGAACATCGCGGCCACCCACCACGATGAGCGGGTGGCCGGCGCGGCCGCCGGCGGACGCCTCGTCTACGGCGGCCACACCATCGGACTGGCTCTCGCGCAAGCGAACCGGGCGCTGCCGAACCTGGTGACGGTCATCGGTTGGGACTCGTGCGATCACACCGGCCCGGTACACGAGGGCGACACCCTCAGTTCGACGATCCTGGTCGAGGAGGCCACGCCGCTGGCCACCGGCGGCGGTGTCCTGCGCCTGCACTCCACCGTCGTCGCACATGGCGTCGACGCGGACCGGGATGTCCTGGACTGGCGTTTCCGCGTCCTGATGGCCTGACCTCACTCACCGCACCGCCCCCCACGTCCCAGGAGTCTGTCGCATGAGCTCGAATCCCCGTCCGCTCGAGGGTCTCCGCGTCGTGGAGGTGTCGAGCTTCGTCGCATCACCGCTGTGCGGCCTGACGCTCTCGCAACTCGGCGCCGAGGTCATCCGCGTCGACCCGATCGGCGGTGGCGCCGATGTCAACCGATGGCCGCTCACGGCAGACGGCCACTCGATCTACTGGACCGGGTTGAATCGCGGCAAGAAGTCGGTCACCGTCGACTTCCGCGATCCCGGTGGCCAGAAGTCGGTGCAGGACCTGGTCATCGACAGCGGCCCGGGCGGCGGAATCCTCGTCACCAACGCGGGTGGGCGGTCGTGGATGAGTCACGAGACACTGTCCGCACGGCGGTCCGACGTCATCACGCTGGAACTACTCGGCCGCACCGACGGCACCCCGGGCGTCGACTACACGGTCAACGCGGCGTTGGGATTCCCGGCGATCACCGGTCCCACCGATTACGCCGGCGTCGTCAATCACGCACTGCCGGCGTGGGACATCGCCTGCGGTCTGTATGCCGCGCTGGCGATCACGGCGGCCGTCCGCCGCCGGGAACAGACCGGTTCCGGGGCACAGATCACCCTGCCCCTCGAGGACACCGCCCTCGCCATCGCCGGGGCGCTCGGATACCTGACCGAACCGCAGCTCGGCGGTGGCACACGCCCGGCGACCGGAAACGATGTATACGGCACCTACGGAACCGATTTCGTGGCAGCCGATGGCGGCCGGTTCATGCTCGTCGCGCTCACCCCGCGCCACTTCCGCGCCCTCGTCGAGATGACCGGGACCGGTGACGCGGTCGCGGCCGTCGAACGGGCGCTGGGCGCGGACTTCAGCACCGAGGACGACCGGTACATCCACCGTGGTGTTCTCACCCCGTTGTTCGCAGCATGGTTCGCGCGGCACACCACCGCGGAGGTCGAGGCCGGCCTGGCAACGGCATCCGTGCTCTGGGAGCGGTACCGAACCTTCGACGAGGTCGTCGAATCGGGTGTCCTGGAGCGCAATCCGCTCTTCGGCGAGTTGGACCAGCCCGGAATCGGCACCTACCTCGCGGCCGGCCTGCCCGCCCGGTTCGACGGTGAGCATCTCTTCGCCGGACCGGCTCCCGACCTCGGCTCGTCGTCCGGGTTCTGACCCTTCGAGGCTCGCTTCGCTCGCACCTCAGGGAGCAGGGGGCGGGCCTTCGCTCGCACCTCAGGGAGCAGGGGACGGGCCTTCGCTCGCACTCAAGGAGCAGGGGGCGGGCCTTCGCTCGCACCTCAGGGAGCAGGGGACGGGCCTTCGCTCGCATCTCAGGGGGGGCGGGCCTTCGCTCGCACCTCAGGGAGCAGGGGGTGGACCTTCGCTCGCACCTCAGGGAGCAGGGGGTGCGCCGCCGGTCGCGAGTCCAGGCGCAGCCGCGCTCACCTGTGCGCCAGATGATCCGGACGTGGCGCGGTCCCGCCGTACGGCTCCTGCAAAGCGTTCGACTTCGCGTTGAAGACGACGAACAGGTTGCTGCGCGGGTAGGGCGTGATGTTCCCGCCGGACGCGTGCAGGCAGTTGGAGTCGAAGTACAACGCAGACCCGGCCGGTCCGGTGATCGTGTCGATACCGAGTTCATCGGCGAGGCTCGCGACGTCCTGCTCCTCCGGCGTCCCGAACGGCGGCCGGTAGGACGTCAGCGATTCCCGGTGATAGTCGCCGGGTGTCGAGCCCACACAGCTGACGAACCGCCGGTGCGAACCGGGAATGATCATCAGCGGGCCGTTGGTCGTGACGTTGGGTGTCAGGGCGAGGGACACACTCAGCGCGCGCGGCGCGGGCATCCCGTCCTCGGCGTGCCAGGTCTCGAAGTCCGAATGCCAGTAGAACGGACCGCCCGCGAACCCCGGC
Organism: Gordonia sp. McavH-238-E; assembly: GCF_022348225.1. Lineage (NCBI taxonomy): Bacteria > Bacillati > Actinomycetota > Actinomycetes > Mycobacteriales > Gordoniaceae > Gordonia > Gordonia sp. McavH-238-E. The sequence goes on along the minus strand of NZ_JAKRFE010000006.1, from coordinate 189,571 downwards.
TTGAGGTTGATCCGGCTCTGGTGGATCGTCACGTCATCGTCGAGGATCTGACGGGCGACGCCGACAATCGATTCCCGCGAACAGATCTCGGCGATGACGTCACTGAGCTGATGCGCCGCGAACAGCGACCGCACGTCCCCGCTGGACGACTCGCGGATCACCCGGTCGTCGTCACCGAGCCGCTCGGTGATCGCTTCCACCTCACGGAGACACTCCGCGATGTCGCCATCGGCGAGAACATTTGTCTCCGTGTGGTATCCGCGATCGGCGTATCGGCGGAGCTCAGGGGCGGACAGCGGTCCGGGGTTTCCCATGCTCCCCCACACCGTGTTGTGCGGTCGCGGTTCGATCTGGCTGCGGTGCGCGAGCCGCGTGCGGTAGACGTCGACACCGACGCTCGTCGACCGAGCGCCCGCCGAGACGGTCGGCGCTGCGCTCGTTCCGGCGGTGTCGGGCATCGTGGTTGCTGTGTGAGTTGTCACGATCTCTGCGATCCTTTCCCTCATCCGGCAGGCCGCTCTCGGAGCAGGTGCGCCTCGGCGGCGGGCAAGGTGATTGTGTTGTGCGCGAACGTCGGACGGCGACGCATCGCGATGTGACGGCATCGGTGGCGCGAACGATCTTCACGCGCGCCGGAATCGGCCGTATGTCTGCACCCTGCCAGGGACCGACAACCCCCGCAACCATGCAGGTATGCCGCACGCGAGAGCTCAGATGTGCTGGAGCACGACCGTCGCGATCGCCGCGGGCTTGGCTCCGCGGTTTGCCGCCACCACGCGCACCACCGACAGCGATCGGCCATGGTGCATGACCTCGGATGTGAACGTCGCCGTCTCAGCCGCGTCGCACGGGCGGACGTAGGTGATGTCGACGCTTGTCGTCCGCATGTCGCCTGCGGCGCGGACACACGACGCGGCCGCGAGTTCGGACGCACAGACCAGGATTCCGCCGTGCACGCTGCCCATCCCGTTGGCCGACAGGACCGTGGGCGCCATGCTCAGGACGTTCGGCGCGACCTCGACGAGTCCGAGCTGCTGACGGACCGGCCCGTCCGGGATCTCGAGGATCCGCGCTGACGCCCGCGGGCCGGGTGTCCTCGGCGCGTCGATGAGATGCGACCGCTGGATGATCGTGGCGATCGTCCGGCCCGACGGATCAAGGACGGCCCCGGTGGTCATGGCACCCCGGTCATCTCGCGCCACGAGTTCACCGGTGACATGCAGCGAGGAACCATCGAGGGGCGGGTCGGCGAGGAAGTCCATCCGGATACCGAGCGAGACCGGCCACCGGTGCCGTGGACCAGCGGCGGCGACGAGGTATCCGGTGACGTCGTCGCACGACACGGCCAGAGCCCCACGGCTCACTCCCGTCGCAGGGTCGGCCAGCCACGGTCCGGCCTCGGTGTGGGCCTCACTGCGCTCACCGGAAACGGAGACCTCGCCGATGCGAAGCATCACTTCGGGACCGCCGAGGTGGAAGGCGGATGCGGACGTCGTCATGGCTGCCGGGTGCCCTGCCGACGGAGCTGCGCGTGCTCCAGGATGATGTCGACGGCCCGGGCCGCACTCTGGCACGCGCCCTCCATCGTCGTGGTCCAGTCGGTGCGGGTCCAGTCGCCGGCGAGGGCGAGACCGTCGACCTCGGTGCGCTGGTCGGGACGGATGCCTGCGGTTCCGGGTCGTTGCGCGAAGGTCGATTTCGGCATCCGGACCACGTGGCTGTGGACCACCTCGGCATCGGCCGCCTGCGGGAAGTACCGGCGCAGCATGTCCATCTGGATCTCGGTGATCTCGGCGTTCGTCTTGCCGATGAGGTCATAGGATGCGGAGACCGTCGTCGAGTAGAAGTGGTTGTCGCGCGGTTCGCGCCCGTGCATGCGCTGACGGTCCCAGACCTGCTCGAGCACACCCTCACCGCCGTAGAGGATCTCGCCCCAGTCGGTCATCCCGATCGAGCGGTCGAGATACAGGTTCACGCTCACGATGGGGACGGGGGTCAGGTTCTCGACGGCCCGATAGATGCGATCGTGTCCCGGGACCTGGTCGAGGAGCCCCTTCACACTCCACACCGGTACCGCGCAGATGACGGCATCGGCGGCGATCTTCTCGCCGTCGGCGAGGGTCACACCGCTCACGACCCCGTCGGTCACGTCGATCGACGACACCACCGCGCGGTGGCGGACCTCCACACCGGCGTCGGCGAAACGCTTCTCGGCGCCCTCGATGAACAGCGTGTCGAGATCGACGGTGGGGTATCCGATGGAGATCGGCGTGCGCGTCTCCCGTGCCCGCCGGGCGCCGGTCACCAGCAGATCGGCGGGGACCTTGGCCGAGGAGATGTCCGGCTTGTCCCCGGTGAGGCCGATGACGATGCCGTCCCACAGCGCGTCCCGCGCGGACTGCGGCATGCCGATACGCCGGAACCACTCGTCGGCGGTGATGTCGTCGAGCCAGTCGGGTTGCCGAAATGCCTGGCGTACCAGAGTGATCTGCGCCCGAGCCGTCCGCAGCCGGTCGAGGCCGGTCACGCCGGGCAGGTCGCCGAGCGCCGCGCGGAGTCCGGACACGCCCGCGAATCCGGATCTGCGGGTCGCCCCGCCGGGCATGCGCACCGTCATGTGCCCCGGGAACGCCACGTGTCGGCGGGTGCCCACGCTGTCCAGGTAACGCATGAGGTGTTCGTATCCGCTGGCGAACACGTGCTGGCCGTTGTCGGGGACATCGTCGACGACATGCAGGGGCATCGAGATGGTGCGGCCGCCGAGTGAACCGCGCCGTTCGAGCAGGGTGACACGCTGACCTGCCTCCGAGAGCCACACCGCCGACGCCAGACCGGCGAGTCCCCCACCCACGACCACACAATGCATGCGCCACAGATTAGCGGTCAGGGCTGACCGGTACCGGCGTTGTGCGGATCCACCTGCGGCATCGGGTGGGCTCGGGCTCAGCCGGTCATCTTAACGTTCTTGGCCGCGCCGAGCACAGAGACGGCCTGCGGCACCAGCACGAGACCGAGAACCGCCATCGCAAGCGTCCACGAACCCGTGACGTCGTGAATCCCGCCGATGGCGATCGGTCCGGCTGCCGCAGCCAGATAGCCGACGGATTGTGCCATCCCGGACACCTGCCCCGTCTGCTCCGAACCCGAGCTCCGCAGCACCATGAAGAGGAGAGCCAGACTGATCGACGAGCCGGGCCCGACCATCACGCAGGCGGCCCAGAACCCGGGCCACACGTCGGTGCTCAGCAGACCCACGAAACCGATGGCACACACGGTGATCACCGACAGGGTCACGACGCGCTGATCGGCGAAGCGGCCGGCGACGATCGGCGCGAGCAGTGACATGATCAGCGCGACCACCTGCGCCGACGCCAGAACCGCACCCGCCCGCAGTGGCGACATCCCGGTCTCAACGAGATATTGCGGCAGCCACGCCACGAACGTGTAGAAGATCAACGACTGCGTGCCCATGAACACCGTGATGGCCCACGCGATCGGGTTCGTCAGCAACGACGTCGTCGGCGAGGCAGAGGTCACCCGGTGAACCGAGGGGAGCTGCGGAATCCAGACGACGACGGCCACCACCGCGAGGAGCCCCCACGTGGCGAGCGCGAGACGCCAGTCTCCGCCCAGTGCATCGTTGATGGGCACGCTCACCCCGGAGGCGACCGCGGCTCCACCTGAGAGCGTCATCGAGTAGAGACCGGTCATGAGCCCGGAGCGGTGCGCGAAGTCGCGTTTGATCAGCGCAGGCAACACGACGTTGCAGGTACCGATGGCGGCTCCGATGATGGCCGAGCCGGCGAAGAGTGCTGCTGCGGAGGGAATAAGACGCACGAGGATTCCGGCGATCAGCACGAGCAGCGCGCCGAAGATGACCCGCTCGATGCCGAAGCGGTTGGCCAGGCGGGGCGCAACCGGCGCCGAGATCCCGAAGAACAGGACGGGCAGGGCGGTGAGTAGCCCGGCGACCGCGCTGCTGAACCCGGCGTCGTCGGAGATCACGCCGATGAGTGGCCCGACGGCCACGACGGCCGGTCGCAGATTCGCGGCGACCAGCATCACCCCGACCGCGGTGACGATCACCCCGATTCCGGTCCGCTCATGCGTGGACAGACCCCGCCCGCTCATTCCGGCACCTCGGTGAAGTCGACGTAGGCGTACACCGCCGCACGCGCCGCGCCGGCATCGCCGCGTTCGATCGCATCCACGACGTCGCGATGGCCACGCGGGTGTGACTGCTCAGCCAACGGACGACGCAGCACCGACGGATGGGTTCGAGCGATCGCCTCGGCGATCCCGTCGTACATCTCGATGAGCAGCACGTTGCGGGACGCGAGGACGAGTTCGGCGTGAAAAGCGATGTCGGCCTGGGTGTATCGATCCAGATCGCCGTCGGTCAGCGCATCCTCGGTGCGCGCGAGCAGCGTCCGTAGGCGTTCGACGTCGCGGGCACCCCCACGACCGGCCGCACCGGCCGCCGCCTCGCTCTCGAGCGCACGGCGCACTTCCAGTAGATCGCGTAACTCAGATGGCGCCGAGCGTCGCGCGATCGCTCCGGCGAGCGGACTCCGTCCACGTACATAGGTGCCGTCGCCGCGCCGCGGCTCGAGCATGCCGGCGTGTTCGAGCGCCCGGGCGGCCTCCCGGATCGTGTTCCGTCCCACCCCGAATTGCGCCACGAGCTCGGGCTCGGCGGGTATCCGCTCGCCGATCGGCCAGGTGCCGTCGGCGATCAACTCCTGCATCCGTTGCACGACGAGCTCGCTGGTCCTGCGGGGCGGGATGATCTGGCCGGTCACGCTAAACAACCTAACATCCCATGTTTGAATTCAGGAGCCGCCCGGTCTCGCCGCCCGGATACCTCAGGCGGTGGCCGCCCGGTGCACCGCACCGGTGAGGTCGTCGATGGTGTTCGGCATGAGGCGCTGATCGTCGAGAAAGAACGTGGGGGTGCCCTGCACGCCCAGGGCGAGCCCGTCCGCGACGTCGGCGCGAATCCGCTCCAGCGTGGCCGGACTGTTGTACGCGGTGTCGAACGCTGGCATGTCCAGTCCGAGGTCGATTGCGAAACCGCGGAACACATCGTCGGCAGGAACCCGCTGCTCACCCCAGTGCGCCTGGGTGGCGAACATGCGCTGGTACATCTGCTCGAATCTGCCCTGTGCCGCAGCGGCTTCGACGGCACGGGCCGCTCGCTCGGCGTTCACGTGGCCGGGCATCGGGAAGTAGCGGACCACGAAGGCGATCCGGTCGCCATACGTGCGCCGCAGGTCCTCGATGATCGGGTAGACCGCGCCGCAGGCCTCGCATTCGAAATCGAGGAATTCGACGAATCGCGCGCGCTCGTCGGCCGGGGCCGTCAGGCGATGACTGTCCGGGCGCACCAGGCGATCGTTGGCGACCGTGGTGTCCGCGGGCGCGGGGGCGGGTTCGCGGTCGATGAGCACGGCGACACCGAGGACGACGACGATGGCCACGAGGGCCGCCCATGCGATTTTGGTCGGTCTGCTCATCCGTCCAACGTAGAACCAGCGGGGTCGGCGGCCGGACCGACCCCGCAACGGAACAACCCTCACCTGCCGCCGGGACGACAGCCGCGGTTGATTCGGATGATTGGTTACCCTAACCTAACCTGCATGCATCCGAAGCGGTATCTCGCCGTCCCGTTCCTGCTCGTCGCCGTGCTCGTGTTCGCCCTGGGATGTTCGTCCGGGAATGACGGGAACTCCGGCGAGAACTCGACCGAGTCGACCACCGTCGACCATCAGTACGGGTCGACGGTGGTCGAGGGCACGCCTGAGCGGGTGGTCACCCTCACCGGCGCGACCGCCTGGTCCGATTCGCTCATCAGACTGGATGTCCCCATCACCGCCGAGTTCGTCTCCGCCGGATACTCGGGTCCGGGCAACCGATTCGCGTGGACCCCACCGCACGAGTCCACCGTCATCCCGGTCGATGTCGGCGCCTCGCCGGGCGTCGCCGAGATCGCGAAACTCGATCCGGACCTGATCCTGGCGGGGTACCTGCCCGATCGTGCGGCGTACGACATCCTCGCCAAGATCGCGCCGACCATCCCGGTGATGAGCACCGAGACCGTCAACGACACCTGGCAGCAGGTGTTGAGCACCGCAGGAAAGATCTTCGACAAGGAAGAGCAGGCGTCGGAAGCGCAGACCGAGGTCGAGGCGAAGATCGACGCGGTCAAGAAGAAATACCCTGCAGCACAGGGCAAGACAGCGACCTTCGGCCAGCTGACCCCAGAGCGGCAGTTCGGTGTCGTCACCTCCGACAACGACCCGTCGGCCAAGCTCCTCGCGGAGGTCGGCCTGCGCTTGGACCCCGCGGTCACCGGGCTGTCCGACAACGGCCAGCGTGTCGTCGTCTCGAGTGAACGGGTGGATCTGCTCGGCTCCGATCTGCTGATCTTCTGGCCGTTGGTCGGCGGACCCGAGGTCTTCGGGACGATCCCGGGATGGGATTCGCTGACCGCGGTCCGCTCAGGCGCGACGGTCTTCCTGACGAACGACACCGCCTCCGCGTTCGGCTCGCCGACGGTGTACTCGGTTCCGTGGGCGGTCGACGCCCTCGAGCCCGCACTGGCGAAGCTGACCACATGAGCGGTGCGGTGGACGACGTCGCTGTTGGGTGACCTCTCCCATCCCGGCCCATTCGATGTTTAGATGAGCCATGTCGTTCGGGGTGCGCACGAGTTGGCTGCGCGTGGGAGTCATCGGTCTTGTCGTCGGCGTGATCGCCGGAGTGCTCGCGAGCGCACCTCCCGCGCAGGCGGCACCCGGCCCGGGTTCGCCGCTTCCGTCGGCCGATCCGTTCTACTCGTACAACGGCTCGTTGGCCGGGGTGGCACCCGGCGCGGTGCTCCGCAGCCGCCCCATGCAATTCCGGACACCGACGCTGTCCACACCGATCACCGGCTCGCAGGTGCTCTATCGCACCACCGACCAGTTCGGCGAGAGCGTGGTGACGGTCGCGACGGTGCTCCGACCGCTGACCCCGGGCCCCACCCGACTGGTCTCGTACCACATGGCCTACGACGCGCTGGGTTCGCAGTGCGACCCGTCCTACACACTCAGCGGTGGCTACACCAACGGCACCGCGACCGCCGAACAAGGCGTCATCGCAGGCTATCTCGCGGCCGGCTACACCGTCGTGGTGCCCGACTACGAGGGCGAGAAGCTGCAGTGGACCATCGGCCGCCAGTCGGGGTACGCCGCGCTCGACGGCGTGCGCGCCGCGCAGTCGTTCCTGCGGTTGCCGCGGTCGACCCCCGTCGGCCTGGTCGGTTATTCCGGCGGGTCGATCCCGACGCAGTTCGGCGCCGAGGTCGCGCCGCGATACGCGCCCGAACTCAACATCGTCGGCGCCGCCGCCGGCGGCCTGCCCGTGGACCTCGCACACAACCTGCCGTACATCAACGGCAGTGCGAAGTGGGCGGGCGTGATCCCGGCACTGGTGGTCGCCTACCAGCGGACCTACCGCCTCGACACCTCGACCTTCCTGTCGGCACGCGGCAAGCAGGTCGCCCAGGACGTGAGCGACGAGTGCATCTCGGAGTTCGCGTCGAAGTACGCGGGTCTCACGAGCGCGGACATGGTCAAGCCGGCCTATACCGGGTTGCTCGACGTGCCGCAGGTGGTGCGCGCGATCAACGACAACATCATGGGCCGGTCGGGCACCCCGTCGACGAAGATGCTTCTCGCGGTGGGTCACTACAACGCGATCGGCGACACCTTGATGATCACCGGCGACGTCATCGGCCTGGCGAACGAGTACTGCTCACGCGGCGTCGACATCACATACCGCCAGATCAACGGCCTCACGCATCAGGAGGCGTTCCTGCCGTTCGAACCCCTTGCCCTGCAATACCTGACGGAGCGGTTCGCAGGTGCTCCGACGCAGAGCAACTGCGGTTCGCTGCCGCGCGGGAACAGTTTGGCACCGCTCCCGGTGCCCTGAAACCCGCGCCTAGCCCGGGAGCGTCTCGCCGCCGATCGGCGCGAGGACCTCGCCGGTGTAGTACGACGACAGCTGTTCGGCCGCGAAGAACACGTATGACGGCGCGATCTCGTCGGGCTGGGCGGCGCGCCCCATGGGCGCCTGCGTACCGAAGTCCTTGACCGCGTCGGCAGGCATCGTGGCCGGGATGAGCGGCGTCCAGACCGGGCCGGGAGCGACACAGTTCACGCGGATCTTCCGCTCCATCAGCGACTGTGCGAGCGAATAGGTCAGCGCGAGAACCGCTCCCTTGGTCGCCGAGTAGTCGATGAGACTGTCGTTGCCGCGCAGGCCGTTGATGGACGACGTGTTGATAATGGCGCCGCCGCCGGTCAGGTGCGGGACGGCGGCGCGGGTGGTGTGGAAGAAGCTGTCGATGTTGACGGCGAACGTGCGGCGCCACTGCTCCGGCGTGAGTTCCAGGAAGTCGTCGACGATCTCCTGGTAGGCGATGTTGTTGACCAGGATGTCCAACGCTCCGAGTTCATCGACGGTTCGCCTCACGACGTCCGCGCAATGCGCCGGGTCGGCGAGGTCGCCGCGATAGGCGCGAGCCTGCCGCCCCTCCGCTTCGATCAGTCCGACGGTGTGCCGCGCATCGTTGTCCTCCTCCAGATAGGCGATGGCGACGTCGGCGCCCTCCTTGGCGAAGGCGACCGCGACCGCTCGGCCGATCCCCGAGTCACCGCCGGTGATGAGGGCGGTCTTGCCCGCGAGCAGATCGCGTCCGCGGTAATCCCGCATCTCGTCGCGCGGGCGATCACCCATCTCGTCGGTCTCCCCGGGGTACGGGATCGTCTTCGCCACGTGCTCGGGATTCTCGTCACTCATGGGCGGCGGATGCCCGAGCGGGCGGAGCCGGAAACATCACCTGAGGCCCCCGCACGCGGCTCAGGGATGCTCGTCGGGAATCTCCTGGTCGAGCTTGTCGTCGAGGGACTCCCCTTCGCGCTGTTCCCGGGCGGTCGTTCCGGTGCGGTCGCTGGCCGACCAGTCCTCCGGCGGATCCATGCCCTCCTCGAGCGGATCCCGTCCGAGACGGTCCTCGTCGAGGTCCTCGAAACCCGCCGTCGACGTCAGATCGGGGTTGATGCCCTCGGTCGCTGCTGTCGCACTGTCACCCACGTTGTCGGTGCTCATTCTCGTCCTCCTCGTCGTGACCGGATTCGGTGTTCGGGTCGGAGCGCGTCGCGCGCCGCCGGCCCACGCGCACGCTGGTACCCGGGCGACACGGTGCCGAAACGATCTCCGCGAGTCCGGCACGACGACACGGACCAGGCCGATTCCCGCTCGGCACGACAGCCAGGTAAGCTCATTTTTCGCCCGAGACCGCTGGCATCCTTGTTGAGTTTGTGGTTTGTAGGGGTGAGGGTGACAGACGCCAACGATCACACCGCCGGCGAGTCCCGTATCAGTCATGTCGGCAGTTTTCGATTCCTCTTCGACACCCAGGAATGGGAGTGGTCCGACGAGGTCGCCGAGATGCACGGGTACCGGCCCGGCGAGGTCACTCCCACGACCGAGTTGATCGCCGGGCACAAGCACCCAGACGATCGGCAGTCGTTCGAGCAACTGCTCGCGACCATGCTCGAGCGCCGCATCCCGTTCTCGAGCCGACACCGCATCGTGGACACCCAGGGTCAGATCCGATACGTCGCGGTCGTCTCGCAGCAACTGACCGACGAGGCCGGAGCCGTCGTCGGCGCCGAGGGCTTCTATCTCGACCTGACGGCGATCGAGGAGAAAGCGGTCAAGGATCGCGTCGACGAGCACGTCGCGCGTTTCCGCGAGCACCAGGGCGTCATCGAACAGGCCAAGGGCATGATCTCGCTGGCCTACGGGGTCAGCGCCGATCGCGCGTTCGAGGTCATGCGGTGGCGATCGCAGACGGCGAACGTCAAGGTGAACGAACTCGCTCGGTCGATCGTCACCGGGGTCCACAAATACGTGGTGCTGCCGGACCCGGTCCGGCAGTCCTTCGACCACCTGCTGCTCAACGCGCACCGTACCGACGGCCAGGGGACCCCACACTCGAACTCACACTGATCACCACACCGCTCGCCGCTTTCGTCGACGGTTTCGACCGACGCCGTTCTGGGTAACTCGGCCCGCACGAGAACTTGCCGGAATTCGGCAGTCGTCGGCGGCTTGCGAAGCCGCGATCGCGCAGGCCCGGTTGAGAACACAGCCGTTGCGACCCGAGTGAACGGATGTGGCAGTGAGTAGTGGGCAGCCCAACGGAACAGCAACCCTCGACACCACGGGGGTGAGCACGACACGAGACCGGTCGGTCATGTCGGCGGGTTGCCGCCCGCGAACGGACGTCGGCACCACCCGCGTGCGCGTTGCGTCGGTACCGCAATCCCATGTGTATGTCCGACACCTGTCTCCGCTCAACGGGGCGGTCAGCGATCTCGACACCGGACCGGTGTCGGTGGTGCGCCTGCCCGACCCGGCGCCGGCCGACGGCGAAATGGTCCCGGGTCGGTGGTGGCCACCGCTGATGCTCGATCCCGCCTGGATCGCGCGACATCACAACGAGTTCGATGTGTTCCACCTCCATTTCGGGTTCGACGCCATCGAGCCGGCGACGATGTCGGCGGTCATCGACGAACTGCGCACCCACGGCAAGCCGCTCGTCTACACGCTGCACGATCTGCGCAATCCGCATCACGCCGAGCCGGGTCATCACGAGGAGGTACTGGACATCCTCGTGCCCGCCGCGGACGAGGTGGTGACGCTGACCCCCGGCGCGGCCGCCGAGATCACACGCCGCTGGCACCGGGAGGCGACCGTTCTCCCCCACCCGCATGTCGTGCCACCGGGAAAATTCGGCGCGCGAGAACCGCACACCGACGAGTTCGTCGTCGGGGTCCACGCCAAGAGCATCCGCGCGAACATGGATCCGTTGCCGGTCATCATGAGCCTGCTCGAGGCCGCCGCCGATTACCCGGACATGACCGTCCAGATCAACCTGCACGACGAGGTGTTCGTCCCGGGGACCCACGCGTACAACCCCGACTTCGGCACGACGGCTCTGGCGCTGTCGCGGCATCCCTACGCGCGCGTGCGGGTTCACGACTACTTCACCGACGACCAGCTGTGGGACTATCTGCGAAGCCTGTCCGTATCGGTACTTCCGTACCGGTTCGGCACGCACTCGGGCTGGCTCGAGGCCTGCCACGATCTCGGTACCGCCGTCATCGCACCGAGCTGCGGCTTCTATCGCGAGCAGCAGGACTGCCTGTCCTACGAGTTCACCGCGGACCACTTCGATCCGGACTCGCTGGTTGCCGCTCTGGCGCAGGCCTATACGGCTCGACCGTCGGCAGCACTGTGGCCGGAACGACGCGCCCAGCGCCAGTCGCTCGCCGAACACCACGCCGCCCTCTACACCCGGATTCTGGATGCGTGACCCCCTGAAGATCGCCATCGTCGCGTCGAGCCGCTACCCGATCGCCCAGCCCTTCGCCGGCGGACTCGAGGCCCATGTCTGGCATCTCACCCGCGCGCTGACGCTCGCCGGACACGAGGTCACGCTGTTCGCAGGTGACGGCAGCGATCTCCCGGTCGACTCGGATCGCCTGCGCGCCGAGCTGTTCGAGCCATCCGCGGCCGCACGCTCGGATGTGTCGATGCCCCAGCTCGAAGTGTTGCAGGATCATCACTCGTATCTGTCGCTGATGCTCTCGTTCACGCGCAACCCCGGCGACTACGACGTGATCCACAATCACAGCCTGCACTACCTCCCGGTCGCCATGGGGCCTGCGGTGCAGACCCCGATGGTCACCACGTTGCACACTCCGCCGACGCCGTGGCTCGAGTCGGCCCTGACCCTCGCGCCCGATACGCGTTGCGTTGCGGTCAGCCGGCACACGGCGCAGTCCTGGTCACATGTTCTCGGCGACATCCCGGTGGTGCACAACGGCGTTCAGCTGGACCGCTGGCCCGCCGGTCCCGGCGGGGACGATCTGGTCTGGTTCGGCCGTTTCGTCCCGGAGAAGGGTGCGCATCTCGCGATCGAGGCCGCGCAGCGCGCCGGACGGCGGCTCCGACTGGCCGGACCCATCAGCGACGCAACGTATTTCGAGCAACAGATCGCCCCCTCCCTGGGCAGCCTCGTCCACTACGAGGGGCACCTCCACCAACACGACCTAGCCCGGCTGGTGGGTTCCTGCGGCGCGACCCTGGTGAGCCCCGTGTGGGACGAGCCGTACGGCCTCGTGGTGGCGGAGTCCCTCGCGTGCGGCACCCCGGTGGCGTGCTTCGCGCGCGGAGGCATCCCGGAGATCGTCGGCGCCGACGCCGGTGTCCTCGTCCCGCCGGGCGATGTCGATGCGCTGGCAGTCGCCGCGGAGGAAGCGCTCACCATCGACCGGCAACTCGTCCGCCGTCGCGCAGAGGAGCATTGCTCCGACACCGCGATGATCGGCCGGTACTCCGACATCTACGCCGATCTGGTCGCCGGTCGTTCCACCCTCGGCACCGACTCGCTCACCCGCCAGGTACCGGCGTGATCGGTTACTACGTGCACCATCAGGGACGCGGACACTGTTCCCGCGCCACCGCAGTCGCCGGGCAGATCGGCACCGACGTCGTCGCGTTGACCAGCGCGTCGCTGTGCGATCCGGCGTTCAGTGAGGTGATCTCCCTCGACCGCGACGACGCCGACCCGGAGCCGAGTGATGTCGCCGTGAGCGGCCTGTTGCACTGGGCTCCACGGCACGACGCCGGGCTGCGGACGCGCATGGCGCAGGTGGCGGAGTTCGTCGCCGAGCGCACACCGGCTGCCGTCGTCGTCGACGTCTCGGTCGAGGTCACCCTGTTCCTCCGGCTGCTCGGAGTGCCGGTGATCGTGACGGCGCAGCCCGGGGTCCGGGACGACCTGCCGCATCAGCTCGCCTACCGGGCGGCCGATGCGATCATCGCGCCCTGGCCTGCCGAGTTGTATCAGCCGGAGTGGCTCCGGGAACATCTGTCGAAGACGGTCTTCACCGGGGGCATCTCCCGCTTCGACGGCCGACTTCCCGTCTCACACCCCACGTTCGCCTCGGATGTGCTGGTCCTCACCGGTGCCGGCGGGGAACACGGGCTGCCGCACCCGGCGACCACTCTCGCCGACGAGCTGCCGGGGCGCACCGTCGTCGGACTCGGACCGGCATTCGATACATGGGTCGACGACCCATGGCCCTTCCTCTGCAGCGCCCGGGTGACCGTCATCGGCGCAGGTCAGGGCAGCGTGGCCGACGCCGCTGCGGCGGGCCGTCCGGCGGTCGTGATCCCCGAGGACCGACCGTTCGCCGAACAGCGGGCGACCGGCGACACGCTCTCGCGCTCCGAACTGGCGCTCGTCACGTCGACGTGGCCGGACGCCGAGAGATGGCGATCGATCCTCGACACCGTCGGGGACTCGTCGCCGGCGTGGTCGCGCTGGCACACCGCGGGTGCCGCCGGGCGGGCCGCCCGCGCGATCGAAGCGGTCGCGAGCCGATGACAGGCTCCCCCGAGGTGGTCGCGGTGATCACCATCGTGGCGGGGCGACATCTCCACCTGCGGCGCCAACTCGAGGCCTTCGCTCACTCGTCCAGCCGGCCCGACGTCCACATCATTGTGGCGATGGACGATCCCGACGTCACCACGGTGGTCGAGGGCCATCCGGTGCACGTCATCCATGTCGGTGTCGACGAACCGGGCACACTCCAACTCGCCGACGCGCGCAACGCCGGAGCGGCGGCCGCGATCGCGGCGGGAGCGTCGATCCTGGCGTTCCTCGACGTCGACTGCATTCCCGGTCCCGACATGCTCGGACGCTACCTGCAGGCCTGCGCGGCGACGCCGGACCGCAGGCTCCTCTACTGCGGCCCGGTCACCTATCTGCCCGCCGATCAGCCGACCTTCGAGGCTCGTGAGCTCCCTCGATTCACCGACCCACACCCGGCACGCCCGGCACCGGCGTGCGGACAGACGCAACTCTCGTCGGAACTGATGCTCTTCTGGTCGCTGTCGTTCGCCGTGCGGACCTCCGACTGGCTCGCACTCGGCGGCTTCCACCCGGGTTACCGCGGATACGGCGGTGAGGACACCGACTTCGCGATGTGCGCGCGGGAGAACGGTTTTCGCATAGCCTGGGTGGGTGGAGCCCATGCGTATCACCAACACCACCCGGTATCGAATCCCCCCGTCGAGCATCTCGACGACATTCTCCGCAATGCCCGGGTCTTCTACCGGCGTTGGGGCACGTGGCCGATGGAGGGATGGTTGCGCGCCTTCGCCGAACGCGGTCTGGCGACCTACGATGCTGCCGACGATGATTGGAGGTTGATCAGCGGCGGAACTTCGAGAACCGGATGACGACGCCGCGGGACTCCGAGTCCGGCAACGGTTCGTCGTAGGAGATCGTGTGGGTGTCGGTCACGGTCTGCACGATTCGCCAGCCGAACGTCGACTGCTTGAGGGTCACTCCCCCGACGAGTTCGCCGCGGATCTCGCCGACGACGCCCTGCGATGACAGACGCAGCGTGAGCTCGATCGACGAGTCCTCGGCTGCGGCGGAGATGATCTGAGAGCAGATCTCGTCCACGGCCACCTTGGCGTCGATGACGTCGTCGAGTGCCCAGTCGTCGATGTAGAGAGCGGTCTCGACCAGTCCTCGTATCAGTGCGAGGCGATCGGTGGCGGCCGGAACCCGCAGGATCGTCGGCGTACCGCCGTCGATCGATAGCTGGGACGTCGCGTCGGAATCGGTCATCAAATGAGTCTTCTTCGCCCGTTGCTTGGTGGTGCCGATCTCGGCTGGTCTGGTCATGAGTGCCCCGTGAATCCGTGTTCCAAACCGCGGCTCGAGTCGTTCGCCGCGCTGAGCGTGCCCCCAACACGTCTGGCCACGGTAGCAGAGCAATTCGCAGCACTCGGACCCGATGAGATTGACATCTCTTTCCGTCCCAATTCCGGCGGACGGTTCGCACCACGACGTTTCGTTGTCGCCCCGTCGCGGTACACCGTCCGCACCGAGGCCGGTCGTCCAGCCACGTCGGCCACCGAGCCACAACCAGACAGCGCAGGGAGTGCACCATGCCAGATCTGACACCCGACCGAGAGGTCGCCTCGCGCGAGGCCATCGCCCGGCGTCCGGCACGAAAGTCACGAGGGCTGAAGGCCATCGGCCTCCTCGGCTTCGTCTGCCTCGGACTCATGCTGGTGCTCGCGGGCCTCGCGATCGCCGCCGGCGCGGGCGACCGCGACGCGACCGTATGGCTGGCGGTGGGCGCCGTCCTCGTCGGCCTGGTGGCGCTCGGCCTGCTGATCGGCAGCCGCGTCCTGCTCCGACGACGCGCCGCCCGAGACGGTGATCGTGCCCATCAGGACCCGATCCAGCCGGAGACCACTGCCGAGGAAGCCGAGCGATACGAGGAGCGCTTTCACGACTTCCCGGTGGAACACGCCGGCAAGAGCGAGCGAGGACGGGACGACCGTCTGGAAGAGATGCACGACGAGGGTCATCGTCACAACCGGGGACACAACGAGGGAAAGGCCTGAGAATGCGCGCAGTGACCTGGCAGGGCAAACGACACGTGTCGGTCGACACCGTGCCCGACCCGAAGATCATCGAGCCCACCGACGCCATCATCAAGGTCACCTCGACCAACATCTGCGGATCCGATCTGCATCTGTACGAGGTCCTCGGTCCGTTCATGCAGGCCGGCGACATCCTCGGGCACGAGCCCATGGGGATCGTCGAAGAGGTCGGCAGTGAGACCGGCGACCTCCGCGTTGGCGACCGGGTCGTCATACCGTTCCAGATCTCGTGTGGCTCATGCCTTTTCTGCCACGACGGGCTCATGACGCAGTGTGAGACGACGCGCGTCACCGAACAGGGGACGGGCGCCGCGCTGTTCGGCTACTCGCAGCTCTACGGCTCGGTCCCCGGCGGGCAGGCCGAGTACCTACGCGTACCTCAGGCCCAGTTCACCCACATCAAGGTGCCGCTGGAGGAGCCCGATTCCCGCTACGTCTATCTCTCGGATGTGCTGCCCACGGCCTGGCAGGCCGTGGCCTATGCCGAGATCCCCCAGGGCGGAACCGTCACCGTGCTCGGCCTCGGCCCCATCGGCGACATGGCCGCCCGGATCGCCGCGCACCAGGGCGCTCGGGTCATCGGTGTCGACCGGGTACCCGAACGGCTGGCCCGGGCGGAGGCCCGCGGTATCGAGACCGTGAACTTCGACGCCGTCGACAATGTCGGCGACGCCATTCGCGACCTCACCGGCGGGCTGGGTACCGACGCCGTCATCGACGCCGTCGGCATGGAGGCCCACGGATCGCCGATCAACAAAGCGCTGCAGAGCGTCGTCGGATTGCTGCCGGATGCCGTGGCCCGCAAGGCGATGTCCGAGGTGGGCACCGACCGGCTGGGTGCGCTCTACTCCGCGATCGACATCGTCAAGCGCGGTGGAACGATCTCGCTGTCCGGGGTCTACGGCGGCGCGGCCGACCCGCTTCCCATGCTGACCATGTTCGACAAGCAGATCCGGCTGCACATGGGGCAGGCCAATGTGAAGCGGTGGGTCGACGACATCATGCCGTTGCTCACCGACGACGATCCGCTGGGCGTCGACACCTTCGCCACCCACGAACTGCCGCTCGACGAGGCCCCGCAGGCTTACGAGACCTTCCAGCGGAAGGACGACGGCATGGTGAAGGTGATCCTCAAGCCGTGAACCCGCGAGGCGTGCCGCGGCCCTTCGCCGCGGCGCGCTCACCGTCGGCCTGCGGGGTGTCGTCGTCCTCGGCCTCGTCCTCCTCGACGACGACCTCGGACCGCAAGGTCTCGAGAATGCGCGTCAGCAGGCGCGACACGTGCATCTGAGAGATCCCCACCTCGCGTGCGATCTCGCTCTGCGACATCGACTTGAAGAACCGCAGGGTGAGAATCGTGCGCTCGCGCTCGGTGAGCCGCTCGAGTGCGGGCTGCAGCGTGACGAATTCTTCGACGAGTTCCAACCGCGCGTCCTCGTCGCCGAGGGTGTCGGCAAGGGTCCAGCCGTCGGTATTCGAGCCGGCCTCGGCGTCGATCGAACTCGCGGTGTACGCCGACCGGGCGACCATGCCCTCGATGACCTCGCCGACGGGCAGGTCCAGATGCTTGGCGATCTCACTCGGGCGTGGCGACCGACCGAGGGTCTGCAAGAGTTCTTCACTTGCCTTGGCGATGTTCAGCGAGGCCTCTTGCGCACGCCGGGGTACGCGGATGGACCAGGTGCTGTCCCGAAAATAGCGCTTGACCTCGCCCATCACGGTCGGCACCGCGAAGGCGAGGAAGTTGTTGCCGCGCTCGACGTCGAACCGGTCGACAGCATGCATCAGACCGATCCGCGCCACCTGACGCAGATCGTCGATGGGTTCGCCACGCTCGGAGAACCGCCGCGCGACATGATCCGCCAGGGGCAGGCACCGCGCGATGACCTCGTCCCGAAGTCGAGCACGACGATCGTCGTCCTTCTCCTCGTGCATCGCACGCAGGGAAGGGAGGACGTCACCGTAATCGTCGTGATCGCCCCGGTCTCCCGACGCCATTCTCACCACCAGACTTAGAAGACAGCACGAGAACTGATGCGCAGACCTCGTGCCGCAACCAGAACATGAATGATGTGCGCACGGGTTCGACGCATATCCGAGTCCAGCCAACCACGGTCGTACGACAGCGTCCAGCCACGCCGGGTGCGGCCTGGTCAGAGCGGTGTGTGGCAGGAACTCGGCGCATAGAAACTGCCGAAGTGGGCACAACCTTGTACGCCGTGCTCGCGCAACGTAGGGTAAGAGATGCGGTTCAGGTAGCAGCTGCGTTCTAAGCGGCAGGCGCCCAGGGCCTCTTCGCTTCCCACCATCACGTGTCGATCTTTTTTCGACAGTCGTGAACTTGGGTTACTCCCAACCATATTCGGTGGAGTATCAAGGCCTTCGATCCAGAGGTGACGGTCGGGCCAGACGCGCACTTACCGAAACGAGAACATCATGGCTCTCACTTCTTCGACCACCTTCCGTTCGGCCTTCGATCCCGCGACCGAACCTGCGCCGAAGACACACCCACACCAGTTCGTGTCACCGAAATCGTATTGCGTACAAGGTTTTTCAGGGAGCGTCGATCGCGATTCCGCCGCCGATTTCGCGGCTGCGCTGGATCGGGTGATCAGCGGTCCCGTCGACGGCATCGTCCTCGACTTCTCCGGCCTGAACTTCTTCGGGACCGTTGGATTGGTCCTCCTGCGGTCCTTCATCGACGACGCCGGTCGACGATTCGTCCCGGTCGTGGTTGTCGGCGGCCGCAGTGTGACCCGCCCGCTCGAACTCTGCGGGATGGCGCCCTACGTCAAGGCTTTCGAGACACTCGAGGAAGCCGGACGCGCCCTGACCCAGAACGAGGTCGGGCCCAGCACGATGGAATTCACGGTCGCCGAGTAAGCCGCCCCTGCTCGGCCGCTGCTCCCTGAGGTGCTAGGAGCGCCGGCGACGAGCCTCCCCTGCCCCCTGAGGTGCGAAGAGCGATAGCGACGAGCCTCGAAGGGCACGTCAGGTCACCGGTTCGTGGTGACCTGACGTGCGACGTCGACCAACTTGGTGTTCGAGTCCTGCGACAACCGCTTCAACAACTCGAAGGCGGCGACCGCGTCGATCTCGAACCGCTCCATCAGCATGCCCTTGGCCTGCCCGATCACGTCGCGATTGGCCAGGGCACTGTGGAACTGCTGGTCTTTCTTGACCTTGTTCCACGCGAGCGCGGCGTGTGTCGCGAAGACGACCCCGATGTCCTCGGCGTGGAGGTCGAAGGCGCGGGGCACGTCGGCGAACAGATTCAGCGCCCCGATCGTGGTCGTGTCGGCGAAGAGCTGAAAGGACAGCACCGAGCGGATCGAGGTCTCCGCCAGCGCCCGCTGCCGGTACTCGGGCCAACGTTCTTCCTTCGCGAGGTCGTCGACGCGCACGACGCGGTCGGCAAGCGCCGCCGAGATACACGGTCCCTCACCGAGTTCCGCCTGGATGCGGTCGTGCACGTCAGCGACGTCGTGGGTCGAGCCGAAGGACTCGATCGACTTCCGATTGGTGGTGACGGTGAGGCCGGCGTACTCGACGCCGGGGATGTCGATGAGCGCGTTCTCGACGATCGACTTGGCGACCTGTTCGTCGGAGTCGTCCCCGTGGAGCTCACGCGCCAGATCGGCGATCCTTCGGTGGACGTCCTCCTCGGACGGATGTGTCATGATCGAGCCCCCTTCAACGCCCGACGTGAACACCAACGACCACGGACGCACATTGTTCGGCGTACTCACCCCAACGTAGCCCACCGCGACGTGCCTGTTGTCGGCTCGGGAAAGGCGTTCGGACCCTACGCCAGCAAGTGGCTCAGCGGAACGCCGAAGCACCGGTCAGCGCGCGACCGATGGTGAGCTGGTGGACCTCGGAGGTCCCCTCGTAGGTGAGTACCGACTCCAGGTTGTTGGCGTGCCGGATCACCGGGTACTCGAGGGTGATGCCGTTCGCCCCCAAGATGGTTCGGCATTCGCGGGCGATCGCGATCGCCTCCCGCGTGCTGTTCAGCTTGCCGGTGCTGACCTGCTCGGGGGTGAGTTCACCGCGATCTTTCAGACGGCCGAGATGGTAGGCCAGCAGGTGGCCCTTGCCGACCTCGAGCGCCATGTCGGCGATCTTGGTCTGGGTGATCTGGTAGCCGGCGAGCGGCTTGTCGAACACCTCGCGGGACTGCGCGTAGTCGATGGCCGACTCGAGACAGTCGCGAGCCGCGCCCATGGCCCCGAAGATGATGCCGAATCGCGCCTCACCGAGAGCGGTCAGCGGTCCCCGCAGACCCTCTGCCTTCGGCAGCATCGCCGACGCGGGAAGCCGCACGTCGTCGAACACGAGCTCCGAGGTGACCGAGGCGCGCAGCGACATCTTCTTGGTGATCTCCGGCGCCGAGAACCCGGGCGTGTCGGTGGGGACCACGAATCCGCGGATACCGCCCGGACTGTCGGCGAGATCAGTCTGCGCCCACACCACAGCGACATCGGCGATCGAACCGTTGGTGATCCACATCTTCGTTCCGTTGAGCACCCAGTCGTCGCCGTCGCGCTTGGCATGGGTGCGCATGCCCGACGGATTGGATCCGAAGTCGGGCTCGGTCAAGCCGAAGCAGCCGATCGCCTCCCCCGCCGCCATCCGCGGCAGCCATTCGTTCTTCTGTTCTTCCGAACCCCAGTGATGGATGGAGAACATCGCGAGTGACCCCTGCACCGACACCAGGCTGCGGATTCCGGAATCGACGGCCTCGAGCTCAAGGCAGGCCAGCCCGTAGGACATCGCACTCATCCCGGGACAGCCGTACCCCTCGAGGTGCATTCCCAGGGCGCCCAGCCCGCCGAGCTCCCGGGCGATGTCGCGGGCAGGTAGGCGGGCCTCCTCGAACCACTCCGCGATGTGCGGGCGCAGCTTCGACGCGGCGAAGTCGCGCACACTGTCGCGGATGGCGATCTCGTCCGCGTCGAGCAGCGAGTCCAGGGCGAAAAGCTGGGGCAACGTGCTGGGGCGGGACATCGAGACCTCCATGAGAACGTTTGCAAGAACGATTGCATCGCCTAAGGTAGGTGGTCGGCCGCCGCCGGTCAATGTGTGGGGTGGGCTCGAGCTACCGGGCCGAGAGGAGAGCCAGCGTGATCAGTGGTCAGCGCGCACCCACGCTCAAGGAGATCGCGCAGCGTGCCGGCGTGCACGTGTCCACCGCGTCCCGCGTCCTCCGCCAGGCCGAACCCGCCGACGGATGGTCGGAGTCGGCGCTCCGGGTCCGGGAGGTCGCCGACCAGCTCGGCTACCAGCGCAACGTGTGGGCGGCCAGTCTGCGGACCCGCAAGACCACCACGATCGGTGTCGTGATGACGCGACTCACCGACGGCGTCGTCGCCACGACCTACCAGGGCATCGAGCAGGCCGCCACCCGGGCCGGTTACTCGGTGCTGCTGTCGAGCCCGCCTGATGAGGAGGCCGCTCAGCGGCGGGCCATCGAACTCCTCGTCGGGCGGCAGGTCGACGGACTGTTGCTGAGCGGGCTCCATCGGCCGGGTGGCGATTTCGTCGAGTCGCTGCGGATCGGCGACCTTCCGTTGCTCGCGCTGACCCGGCACGCCGAGGCCGGGCTTCCCTTCGTCGGCGGTGACGACGTGCGCGGCGGCCGCATCGCGGCCCGACATCTCCTGGATCGGGGGTACACCGACCTCGCCGCCATCGCCGGTCCCGCCCACGCGACCACGGCCACCGACCGACTCAGCGGGTTTCGCGCGGAGTTGCGCGAGGCCGGGATCACGCTGCCCGACGACCGCATCGTCGCGTCGAACTTCGAGGTCGACGGCGGTACGGCCGCCGGTCGCGCACTTCTGGATCGTCCGGACCGCCCGCGGGCGATCTTCGCGGTGTCGGACACGATCGCGGTGGGGGTCCTGGGCGTCGCGCGCGACCTCGGACTCCGCGTCCCCGACGACCTCGCCCTGATCGGCTACAACGACATCCCGGTGGCCGCCCAGCTGCCGGTTCCACTCACGACGATTCGTTCCCCGGCACGGGAGATCGGTGAGACCGCGGTGCGCGGTCTCCTCGACCTCACGACCGGACGCGACGTCGAATCCCGGCGCTTACCGGTCGAACTCATCGCACGCGGGAGCACGTGATCGACTCGCCTCCGCGCTGGCCTCAGGGCACGACCGGCTCGGGCCGTCGACGCACCGCGACGGCGCGGGCGACCGCGAACGTCGCGGCCAGGACCATCGTCACCACGAGGATCGTGGCGATCCACGTCGGCGAGGTGGTCGTGTACCCGAACCAACCAGCCACCCCGACGCCGGCGCCCGTCGCCAGCACGGCCCCGACCGGGAGCGAGATCGCGGTCGTCCGAACGGTGGCCCGGGTGTGCGCATCACCGGACAGTCGCAACACACCGAGGATGCCGACGAGCACCAGCACATAACCGAGCACCCCACTCACGGCGTAGACCACCAAGACGGGGTACCCGGCGCCGGAGTCGCCGGTGAACGCGTTCGCCAGCAGGATGATCGCCGGGGCGAGTCCGACCACGACACCGATCAGCCCGGCGCCCACCACCCGGCCGAGCCGCAAGCCGCTGCGCTCCGCCAGACGTACACCGACCGCCCAGAGAACTCCCGCAACGAGCGCACCGGTGACGGCGCCGACCCCGGCCGCGACGATCACCGAGTCCGTCGGGTCTTGCGCGACACCCGCCGTGTCCCCGGTGCCCCACACCATCCAGATGTCGGGACCACCGACCGAGCCGCCGCCATCGGACAGGGACAGGGCCGCGCCCAACGCCGCGATCACTGCACCGAACAGCCCGAACCCGACGAGTTGCCTCCACATACGGCCACTATCGCCGGTCTCGGCGCCGTCGGGCTTCCGGACACGCGGTAACACTCGTCGGCTTGCGTTTCCGAGCCAGTGTTTCGCGGTTCTTCCGGATCAGGAAGCGGCGGGGGAGTTCTCCTGCGCCGCACGGAACATCGCGACGACCGCGGCGCGAACGTCGGCTCGGTCGCGCACCGGCCGATCCCACGGGAGCCGTACACCGACAGTCCCGTCGGGGCCGGAGACGTCGAAAGTGGCTGCCTCGTGGTCGAATCCGGTCATCGTTGCCGCGACCGCATCCGGACGTCCGCCCAGCACCCGGCAGATGAGCAGCGAGTCCTCGGCATGGTCGTCGTTCATGTGCGCGAGTACGGCCGCCACGACATCCGGCGCGAACTGCGCCGTGTCCGAGACGTTGTCGTCAGTCACGCGCGGCCTCCCCCGTCTCGGTGCGCACGAAGTTCCCGACCCACCGCCGGAAGCGCTCGACGTCGCCGCCCTGTTCTTCGAACCAACCCCAGGCGCCGCCGCGGGCACCCGTCACGTCGCCGACGACCAGTTCGATGGCCTCGCGCGGGGTGCGCAGGATGGGGGCCTCCAGGGTGGTGCCCGCCGGAATCCGCTTGCGGGACCGCAGACGCTCGAAGACGCCGGCGATGCCATCTTCGGTCCGGTGGTAGTCGGCGATGACCGACGACTCGTCGACGCCCGCCAGCAGCAGCGCGATGGCGATGATCACCCCGGTCCGATCCTTGCCGGCCGCGCAGTGCACCAGAGTCGCGCCGCTGGGATCGAACTCGTTCAGCGCGGCGGTCAGCCGGTGACCGCCCGTCCGCATCATCGCGGTGTAGATGTCGACGAGAGCGGTGTCGGCGAGCCGGTCGACCCGGGCACCCGACGACACCGGACGGTGCACGACCCGCACGTTCGCCGGCCACGTGACGGCCATCCGGCCCAGCTCCGTGGGGTCTCGCAGATCGACGACGGTGGCCGGCGGCCAGGGCATGCCGACCGGGTCCTCGTCGTCGGGATACGGTGCGTCGCTGCGGATCAACACGTTGGCGGCGGTGATGCCGCCGCCGGCGACCCGCATACCGCCCAGATCCCGGATATTTGCGAAAGTCCGCAGGTCAGAGGCAGAGGAGAGAGTCACAGCTTTCCCGATCGTCGAAGTGCGCGGTGGTCGGTCGCACCTCACCTTACGCAGGCAGCGGCACGTCCGGCCGCTGACGTACCGTTGCGACGGTGACGACCTATCACTCCTACGAACCGTCGCACGGCCATCGGCTGTCGCACGATCCCGTCAACGCGATCGTCGCGCCGCGACCCATCGGCTGGATCTCCACCGTGTCCGGCACCGGGGTGCGCAATCTCGCTCCCTACAGCTTCTTCAACCTCTTCAACTACACGCCGCCGATCGTCGGCTTCGCCAGCGTCGGCTACAAGGACACCGCCGCCAACGCGATCGAATCCGGCGAGTTCGTGTGGAACCTCGCCACCGACGACCTCGGCGAGAAGATGAATGCGACCTCGGCGGCGGTGCCCGCCGGCGAGGACGAGTTCGAGGTCGCCGGCCTGACACCGCTGGCCGCCGACCTCGTCGCGCCGGCACGCGTCGAGGAGAGCCCCGTGGCCTTCGAGTGCCGGGTCACCCAGTCGTTCCAGTTGCGCACCGCCGCTGACGACCCCGTCGACAGCTGGATGGTGTTGGGCGAGGTCGTGAAGATCCACATCGCCACCCACCTGCTGCGCGCGGACCAGACCTTCGACACGGCCGGTGCGCGCCCGCTGCTGCGAGCCGGCGGACAGGGCGACTACTTCCTGCCGAGCGACGACCACCACCGGTTCATGAAGCGACCGAAACCCGCCACGCGCTGACCGCCCGGTCGACGGGTTCGCTCACAACGCGCTGCGAATCTCCTCGTCGCTCGGCATCCCGGTCCGTGCACCGACCGCGGCCACCGACAACGACGCCGCCGCGACACCTCGCTTCGCCGCGTCGACGACCGTCGAACCGCCGGCGAGCGTCGCCGCGAACACTCCGTTGAAGGTGTCGCCCGCCCCCGTGGTGTCGACCACGCGGTCGACGTGCCCGGCGGGAAGGACGACCACCTCAGATGCCGGATCGGCGATCAGGACGCCCTGCGCACCGAGGGTCACCAGAACCGGGGCACCCGTCCGCGACGCCACCGCCGTAGCCCGCTCGGCCGCGGGAACGTCCGGGGCGTCCCGACCGTCGGCGATCAGCCGGTGCAGGTCACGAAGCTCCGACGCGTTGGGCGTGAACACCGGCCGCGACTCCATCAGGTCGACCGTCGACGGCAACACCGGGGCGGGATTGACGACGCATCGGATACCTCGCGCAGCGGCCGTCGTCACCGCCGCGGCCACGGCGCCGGCCGGGATCTCGGTGCTGACGAGCACACACCCGGCCCAGCTCGCCGCGCGATCCACCGCGGCACGGACCCTCTCGGCGTCGACGGCGGCGTTCGCGCCCGCCCCGACGGCGATCTGATTCTCACCCTGTGGATCGACGACGATCAGCGCCATTCCGGTGGCGACGCCGTCGAGCACGCCCACGTCGGTCACGTCGACGCCGGAGTCCCGCAACTCGGCGAGTGCCTGCGCGCCGGTGTCGTCGGAACCCACTGCCCCGCAGTAACGCACCTCGGCACCCGCCCGCGCGGCGGCAACAGCGGCATTCGCGCCCTTGCCGCCGCCGTACCGCGTCACCGTCGGGCCGACGACCGTCTCACCGGGCCCCGGGAGACGATAGGCTTCCACCACCAGGTCGACGTTGACGGCGCCGACGACGAGCAGTCGGGTCGCTCGATCGTGAGAAGTCATCGTGCCTCCGAACCCGTGAGCGCCCCCGGCGTCCAGTCGGGCCAGTCGGGCACGCCCGCGACCATACCGTCGACGTACCGCGCGACGATGCGCGTGGTCGCTCGCTCGTTGGCGTACACGGTTGCCTGGTCACTCCGCAGGATCGCCGTGCGGACGAGCGGCCACAGGCGGCGGAACCGCTCGCGGATCTTGACCTCCGGGACCGCATGCCCGCCACTGTCGACGCGTAGCCGCACCCGATGCACGGCGAGATCTTCGGGGATCATCACGACATGGAGAGCGACCCGGTATCCGGCGGTGTGCGCACGGTCGATGAGTTCCAGTTTCGACGGATGCGAGAAGACCGTCTCGGCGATGAACGAGGCACCGGCCTCGATGAGGTGGTCGCGGGTGGCCGCGGCCAACCGGGCCGCGTCGTAGGAGTGGGCTTCCGCGGCGTCGGGCCACTGCTGTCGGGCGATCAGGTCGGCGTTCACGAAGGGTGTGCGCACCAACGGCTGTAGATGATACTCGACCAGCGTCGACTTTCCCGCGCCGTTGCATCCGACGACGAGGTCGAGCCTCGGTGTCACCGTTCGAGGACGACGCTCGTCCCGTCGGGCCGGAGTTCGACGAGCCGTCCGGCGTCATCGACGACGACCGAGGAGAACCCCTCCGAGGCGCGTCGGACGACGTGGTCGTCGGTGGCCAGCCGCGCCTCGAGGTGCGCGTCGATCTCGGCGTCGTAGACGACGGTCTCCTCTGCGGTCAACGCCTCTGCCGGCAGGTCGCCGGCCAACGCGGCCTCGATCCGCCGACGCGACGCGGTGGTGCGCTGCGAGACGCTGCGGCCGAGACGTGCCCAGTGTTCGAGTTGCTGCCGCGCCGATCGCTGCTCGCGCGCGCCCTCCCGGGCGGCATCGGTCACCAGTGCAGCAGACAACCGGGTCACCTTGTCCGTACCGGTGCTCATCGCACACCTCCCGCGTGGGTGTAGCAGAGTGCTACATCGACCCAGCATACGCCGACGAACCCGTCGACGGTCGTTGTCGGACGACCGTCGACGAGCGCCGGCACTCTCAGCCGGTCTCGGGTGTCACCGCGTCGAGGTCGCATCCCGCTTCGGCAACACCCATCCCGGTCGCGGGAAGTGGCAGGTGTAGCCGTTCGGGAAATTCAGCAGGTAGTCCTGGTGCTCGGGCTCGGCCTGCCAGAACGGACCCAACTGCTCGATCGTGGTGACCGCCTTGCCCGGCCACAGACCCGAGGCATCGACGTCGGCGATGGTGTCGCGAGCGACCTGCTCCTGCTCCGGGGTCACCGGGAAGATCGCCGAACGGTAGCTCGTGCCGACGTCGTTGCCCTGCCGGTCGCGCGTCGTCGGGTCGTGGATCTGGAAGAAGAACGCCAGGATGTCGCGGTACGTCGTCTGCGTGGGGTCGAAGACGATCTCCACCGCCTCCGCGTGACCGGGATGGTTGCGGTAGGTGGCGTGGTCGTTCTGTCCGCCGGTGTAGCCGACCCGGGTGTCCAGGACACCGGGCTGCTTGCGGATCAGGTCCTCCATCCCCCAGAAACACCCGCCCGCGAGGACCGCGGTCTCGGTGCCGGGGCGGACGGTGATCTGGCCGGTGTCGGTGGTCATGCGTTCTCCTCCTGGGTGTCGGTGGTGGTGTGGTCGTCGGTGAACAGGGCGGCGTACTCGCCGTAACCCTCGGCGTCGAGTTCGGCCACCGGGATGAACCGCAGCGATGCCGAGTTCATGCAGTACCGCTGTCCGCCCGCGTCCCGCGGCCCGTCGTCGAAGAGGTGTCCGAGGTGGCTGTCCGCCCCGGCGGACCGTACTTCGATGCGCCGCATGAACAGGCTCCGATCGACCGTCGTCGCGACGGCGTCGGGGTCGATGGGCCGGGTGAAGCTCGGCCACCCGGTTCCGCTGTCGAACTTGTCGGTCGACGAGAACAGCGGCTGCCCCGACACGACGTCGACATAGATCCCGGGTTCGTGGTTGTCCCAGTACTCGTTGTCGAAGGCCCGCTCGGTGCCGTCCCGCTGGGTGACGCGGTACTGCACGTCGGTGAGGCGGCTCAACGCCTCGGGGGTCTTGCGGTAGGTGTTCGTCACGTTTCCTCCTGCCGACGCTCCCCCGCTCCGTCGATCGACGGCGCATCTCGGAGGGCGTCACCATGCACAACACCACGATGCCCGGATTTGGTCCCGACCCGCGACTGGGCCGCCGCCCACCAGGTGGACGGCGGCCCGGACACGCCTGGCAGACTCCGATCAGCCCACGACGTCACGCCCGAAGATCTGCCGGGCGAGGACCCAGCGCTGCACCTCGCTGGCACCCTCGTAGATCTCCCCGATCTTGCTGTCCCGGTAGAGCGCCTCGACCGGACCCGACGAGTCGTCGTCACCCAGTTCCTGGGTGAACCCGAACCCGCCGAACGCCTGGACCGCATCGCGGGCCATCTGGACCGCGACCTCGGTACCGCGCAGTTTGGCCATCGCCGCCTCCGGTTCGGGGAACCGCGTGCCGGAGTCGAGCCGCATCGCCGCCTTGAGGTACAGGTCGCGCGAGATCGCGATCTCGGTCGCGCGGTCGGCCATCAGGAACTGCCAGTGCTGCCGGGCTGCGAGCGGTTCGCCGAAGGCCACCCGGGTGCGCAGGTGGGCAGCGGTGCGGTCGAAGGCGGCTTGCGCCATGCCCACACCCGCCGCCGCGATCCCGATACGTCCGTAGGTCAGCGTCTGCAGGGCGACCTTCAGCCCGCCGCCCTCGGTCCCGAGCAGGGACTCACGCCCCAGCTCCACCTCGTCGAGGTGCACGTCGGCGGTGATCTGGCCCTTGTTCCCGAGCTTGCGATCCGGCGTACCCACCCGGACCCCCGGGGTGTCGGTCGGGACGATGAACGTCGAGAGCCGGTCACCGGTGCGAGCGAGGACCACCACGAACGCGGCGACGACGGAATTGGTGATCCACCGCTTGCGCCCGTTCAGCACCCATCCGTAGCCGCGGCGGTGCGCCACGGTCTGGACCGCCTCGGGTGAGAGATCGCTCGACGCGGCCGGCTCGCTGGTGGCGAACGAGCCGACGATCTCGCCGGCGACGACCGGGGCCAGCCACCTGCGGCGCTGCTCCGGCGTGCCCTGGTTGACGGCATTGCCCGCGAGGATGCAGTGGACGTCGAAGATCGCGGCGACGCTGTTGGAGAAGTACGCCAGTTCTTCGACGGCGGTGGCCGTCGCGGTGGCCGGGTGAGCCAGTCCGTCGCCGCCGACATCGGCCGCGAAGGGGATGCGGTAGGTCCCCGCCGTGGCCAGCCGATCGAACACGTCACGTGGGAAGCCGTCGAGTCGCTCGTCGCCCCGCGCGATCCGGTCGGCCACCGGCGCGACGTCGCGAAGCGCGACCTGCCGAACCCTGCGACGGACCTCGACCACCTCCTCGGGCGACACGAGGTCGTGATACAGGGTGTCGGCGATCCGCGGCGGCTGGTCGGGCATGTCGTCGGACGACGACACCCTGGTGATGTCGATGACAGTCAAGGAGTCTCCTGTTCTGATCGACCCGGCTCAGACCGGCGCATCGGCCACGGCACGGGAGTGCTCGATCTCGTCGGGCACGAGTTCGGCCGCGGTCTCCGGCGCCGCTGCGCCCGGACCGAAGTCGGCGAAAGCCGTGATGTGCTCCTCGAGCGGCAGCGGGTTGGGCGTGCCGTAGGTGAAGTAGGTCTCCCACGGCAGCTTCGCCCCGCCGATGGCCAGGCCGGTGTCGATGTCGGACATCTGCCAGGTCTTCGTCTCGGCAGACGGGTCGAGGTGCAGGTATCCGGACTCACCGAACAGCTCGATGCGATTGCCGCCCGGTTCGAACACGTAGAGGAACTGCCCCTGGGTGATCCCGTGCCGGTCCGGTCCGGCTTCGATCCGGATGTCGTACTCGCGGAACATCTCCACGGCGTCGATGTTGTGCTGACCCGTGCCGTAGTAGAAGGCGAGGTGATGCAGTTTGCCGCGCCCGCCGGTCATGTCGCGCATGCACGCGACCTCGTGGCCGAGGATGTTCGAGCTCATCCAGGCACCGATCTCGACGTCCCCGTCGACGACCCGCTCGGTGGTGTGGAACCCGAGGTGCCGTTCGAACTCGGTCTTGACGGCGGTGACGTCGGAAGCCATCAGGTTGAGGTGGTCGATGCGCTTGACCGGGATGCCCTGCAACGGCTTCTTCGACGGCCGGGTGAGGATCTTGCTCTGCAGTTCCGGTGGCGCGACGTACTTCTCGGCCTCCCAGACCAGTGCGAAGTCATGACCGTCCGCGGTCTTGTACGCCACGGTCTTTCCGTAGCCGAATTCGTCCTCGTGCCAGGAGGTCTCGATGTTCGCATCCTGCAGAGAGGCGGCACGACGTTCGAGCGCCTCCGGGGAGCTGGTCCGCAGACCGGCATGACCCATGCCCGGTTCGCGAGACTCGGTGATCTTCAGACTCCAAGGATAGGGGTCCTCGTACGCCCGCAGGTAGACGGACTGGCCTTCGCTCCGGGTCACGTACATGCCCAGGAATCGGGTGAAGAAGTCGAGGGTTTCCTGCGGCTTGGGGCTCAACAGTTCGGCTCGCGCGAGGTGCGCGACATCGAAGCGTGCGGCGTTCTCGGTCATCGGTTCTCCTGTGGATCGTGCGACACCGGATCTCGGTGGCTGCTGGCTGATGTCCGTCAGCATGGCGTCGAGATGTGACTGCCGTCACCGGCGTTCGGGATATCCGAACAACGGCGCTGCCGATTGACTCCGCATTCGGACTGCCCGGTCCCGGCCCCGCAGACCGCCCCTGCTCCATAGCGTTCGGAGTCGAGCACGCCGCCGGCATCGGAGGCCGAGCGTGCGCGACGAGCTAAGGAGACATGCGATGAGCCGGTTGACCGCCGCCATTGTGGGATCGGGCAACATCGGGACCGACCTGATGTACAAACTGCTGCGATCCGAGTACGTCGACCCGGTCTACATGGTCGGAATCGACTCGGCCAGTGAGGGTCTGCGACGAGCGCGTGCCGAAGGGCTCGAGGCGTCGGCAGAGGGCGTGGACTGGCTGCTGCAGCAGTCGTCGCCTCCCGATCTCGTCTTCGAGGCCACGTCGGCCAAGGTGCACGCCGCGGTCGCTCCGCGCTACGCCGACGCGGGGATCACCGCGATCGATCTGACGCCCGCATCGGTCGGCCCCTACGTCGTCCCGGCGGTCAACCTCCGCGAACACGTGAACGCGCCCAACGTGAACATGGTGAGCTGCGCCGGGCAGGCCACGATCCCGATCCTCTATGCGATCAACCAGGCCGCCGACGCCACCTACGGTGAGATCGTCGCGGCCATCGCGTCGGCGAGCGCGGGCCCGGGCACCCGGCAGAATCTCAGTGAATTCAGTGAGAAGACGGGGCGCGCACTGGCACAGGTCGCGGGAGCGGACCGCGCCAAGGCGATCTCGGTGATCAACCCGGCCGAACCGCCGATGAACATGCGCGACACGGTATATGCGAAAGTGCGCAACCCGGATCCCGCGGCCATCGAACGCGCCGTCGTCGACATCGTCACCGAGGTCCAACGCTACGTCCCCGGTTACACCCTCAAACTCGTCGACGTCGACGGTGATCTCGTGACCGTGATGCTCGAGGTCGTCGGAGCGGGCGACTTCTTGCCCACCTACGCAGGCAATCTCGACATCATCACTGCCGCCGCCGTCCAGGTCGCCGAGGTGATGGCGCAGGAGAAGGCCGTGACGACGACACTCCAGACAGGAGCACTGCGATGACCAGTCAGTCCCCGGCCCACGGGCCCCGTTCGGTCACCCTCGTCGACACGACGCTGCGTGACGGCATGTCGAGCGTCTCGCACCGGTTCACCACGCGCGACGTCGCCGCCATCGCTTTCGGCCTCGACCGGGCCGGCATCCCGACAATCGAGGTGGCACACGGCATCGGTCTCGGCGCGTCGTCGGTCCAGTACGGCCTCGCCGCGGCCACCGACCCCGAGTACGTGCGCGCCGCCGTCGACGCGGTCGACAACGCCGACATCGCGGCCCTCTACGTGCCGGGCATCGCGACGCTGACCGAACTGCAGGCGGCAGTGGATGCCGGCATCTCGACCGTCCGGGTCGCCGTCCACTGCACCGAGGCGGACTGCGGACAGCAACCCGTCGAGTGGGCCAAGGAGAACGGGCTCGAGGTCATGACATTCCTCATGATGAGCCACAAACTCGAACCCGACGCACTCGCCGAGCAGGCAGCGAAGCTCGACTCCTACGGCGCCGACGTCGTGTACGTCGTCGACTCCGCAGGTGCGCTCGTCCCGCAGCAGGCCGGCGAGCGGGTCGCGGCACTGCGCGAGGCGATCTCCGCGGACATCGGCTTCCACGCACACAACAACCTCGGTGTCGGGATCGCCAACGCGCTCACCGCCGCCGAGAACGGAGCCACCTACATCGACGGTTCCTTGCGCGGTCTCGGCGCGAGCGCCGGCAACGCCCAGACCGAAGTCCTCGCCGCAGCATTCGAACGCGCGGGATGGGACACCGGCGTCGAGCTGTTCCCGCTCATCGACACCGCCGAGAACGTCGTGGCACCGCTGATGACCGAACCGCAGATCGTCGACGAGACCGCGCTCGTGCTCGGTTACGCCGGCGTGTATTCCACGTTCTTCCACCCCACCAAACGCGCCGCGAAGAAGTTCGGTGTCCCGGCCCGGGAGATCCTGCTCGAACTCGGCCGGCGCGGCGTGATCGGCGGTCAGGAAGACATGATCATCGATGTGGCCTCGGAACTCGCGGGCCGCACCTACGAGACGCCCGTCGCGGCGGAGGTGTGAGGAAATGACTCTGTTTGTCACCGATCAGGACAGCACCGATCAGAACGGTACCGCCGAGGTGCGTCACCTCATCGGGAACGACTGGCGCACGGCGTCGGACGGCGCCACGTTCGAGTCGCGCGACCCGCACGACGGCGCGTTGCTCGCGACGGTGGCGCGCGGCACCGCCGACGACGGGATCGCCGCGATCGACTCTGCCCGCACCGCTTTCGACGACGGACCGTGGCCGCAGATGTCGCCCAAGGAGCGCGCGGCGATCCTGCATGCGGTCGCCGATGCCGTCGACGACCATCGAGAGGAGCTGGCACAGCTCGAGACCCGGGACGGCGGCAAGACGATCACGCAGTCGCTGCACGCCGAGATCCCGCGGGTGGCACACAATCTGCGCTTCTTCGCCGACTACGTCTCGATGGCCGCGAACGAGGCCTACCCGGACGGCGACCTGCTGTCCTACGTGCTCTACCCGCCCGCCGGGGTCGTGTCGGCGATCAGTCCGTGGAACGCGCCGCTGATGCTGGCGACATGGAAGATCGCGCCTGCTCTGGCCTTCGGCAACACCGTGGTCCTCAAACCGGCACCGCAGACGCCGTTGACCGCCAACCGATTCGCACAGATCGCGCTCGAGGCGGGACTGCCGCCGGGGGTGCTGAACGTCGTCCACGGCTTCGGCGGCGAGGCCGTCGCCGGACCGCTGACCTCCGATCCACGCGTCGACCGGATCACCTTCACCGGATCGAGTGCCACCGGCGTGAAGATCCTGCAGGCCGCCGCGGCGAACCACACGCCTGTCTCGGCCGAGATGGGTGGCAAGTCGGCCAACATCGTGTTCGCCGACGCCGATCTCGACGTCGCCGTACCGATGTCTCTCCGGGCCATCTTCGGCGGCAACGGACAGGTCTGCCTGTCGGGTTCCCGCCTGCTGGTGCAGAACTCGATCCTCGAGGAGTTCGTGGAGCGCTTCGCCGAGGAAGCACGGAAACTGGTGGTCGGCGACCCCAAGGACCCGGCGACGTTCATGGGCCCGCTCATCGAGCAGCAGCACCTCGACAAGGTGCACAGCTACGTCGAACTCGCGCAGGACGAAGGCGGCAAGATCATCACCGGCGGCGAACGACTCACCGACCCGGACCGGGCAGGCGGCTTCTACTATCCACCGACCGTCATCACCGGCCTCACCAACGACTCCCGCACGGCACGAGAGGAGATCTTCGGTCCGGTCGAGACGGTTCTGGGCTTCGACACCGAAGAGGAGGCCCTGCGCATCACCAACGATTCCCCTTACGGCTTGGCGGGCATCCTGTTCACGCAGAATCTCGACCGGGCTCATCGGATGGCCGCACGCTGGAAGGCCGGCACGGTCTGGATCAACACATTCTTCGAACGCGATCTCCGGCTGCCCTTCGGCGGTGAGGGCATCAGCGGCCTGGGTCGTGAGGGTGGCCAGTACTCCCGCGAGTTCTTCACCGAACCGCGCGCGGTGACGCTCCGGATCCGGAAGTAGGACCCGTGTCGACTACCGAGACATCCGTGGTCGTCGGCGCGACCGGCGCCATGGGGACCGTGTTCACGCGCCGCCTGGTGGCGCGAGGGATGCGGGTTCTCGCGGTGGGCCGCCGTGCCGAGGAACTCGAACAGCTCGCGGCGACAGACGAACTGATCGTCCCGTGCGCCGCCGACATCGCCGAGGACTCGTCCATGGACGCGATCCGCGCCTGCCTCGACGGGCCCGTACGACTCGCGGTGTTCGCGGCCGGTCTCCCGGTCCGCGGCTCCGCCGACGCGATCGAACCCTCGTTGCTGGCCACCGCCGCCAACATCAAGGTGGCCGGCACGGTCCGGTTGCTGCGAGCCGTCCGCGACCACCTCGCCGACGGCTCGCGGTTCGTCGCGATCGCGGGTTCGCTCGGACTCGAACCGGGGCCCCTCGACACCGGCCCGGGCACCGCCAACGCCGCCCTGTTCAATCTGATGCGACAGATCGGCGCGTTGTACGGACCCAGAGGGGTCACCGTGCACACCATCGCACCCGGACCCATCGACACTCCTCGGTTGCGCGCCTTCGTCGACACCGAATCGCGCGAGACCGGCGCTGCGCCGCGGGAGATCTGGGACCGGTACACGGCCAAGACCTCGCTGGGTCGTCTGCCCACGCTCGACGAGATCGCCTGGCTCGTCGAGATGCTGCTCGAGCCTCAGGCCGCCGTCCTGCACGGCAGCGTCCTCAATGCCGATGGCGGAACTCGCCACGGCATCCAGTAACCCGGTCCGGAACGGACGCGGGCACTTCCGATCGGAGCCGACGTGCCGGTTGCACACTTCCACATCCCCATCGGCAGCGCGTCCACCGAGCAGCGCGCCGCGCTGTTGACCGACTCGAGTGCGGCCTACTCCCGCGTCCTCGACTCACCGATCGAGCGGGTACGCACCTTCGTCGTGCAATACGACCCGACCGACCTCGCCGTCGGCGGGCAGCTCGTCGCCGACGGC
Organism: Gordonia sp. McavH-238-E; assembly: GCF_022348225.1. Classification (NCBI taxonomy): domain Bacteria; kingdom Bacillati; phylum Actinomycetota; class Actinomycetes; order Mycobacteriales; family Gordoniaceae; genus Gordonia; species Gordonia sp. McavH-238-E. The sequence continues at coordinate 154,993 of NZ_JAKRFE010000006.1, read as the reverse complement.
GGCGCGATCGCACCGTACTTCACCGCGATCGTGCTCGCCGGCCGGCCTGCCCGCCAGCGTTCGGAGCTGCTCGCGGCCTTCACCGACCTGCTCGTCGAGCACCTCGGAGTCGACCGGTCCGCAGTCCGTGGCCGAATCGTGGAGGTGTCGCCGGAGAACTGGGGCATCGGTGGCGTACCCGCGAGCGACGTTCGGACAAGCGAGATCTCGTTGCGCGCCGCGCCCTGAGGGCGCCTCGACGTTGCGGACCCCGGATCGGCGTTACTTCCGCCTGATCTGCGCTGGTTGTGGCCAGCGCAGATCGAGGTCAGGTAGCGCGTCAGTGTGCCAGGCTCTTGCGACTCCCCCGAGCAGAGCTCGAGAAGACTCTCCGCACTCACGATTCCGAGATTGTCGCCTGACGTTCGGCGACGGTGACGTCGCCCGCCGACCAGTGGGTGGGCGGGACCTCGCGGACGCAGACGCGGATGTTCGCGACCGGGGCGCCGATCGCACGATGGGCGGCCGCCGTCAGCTCGCGCATGAGTGCGCGCACCTCGTCGGGCGAACGCCCTTGGGCGATGGTCACGTCGATGAACGGCATCTCACCCTCCCGCGACCGTGATCGAGCCGAGCGTGGTGAAGTGTGCCGCGACCCGGCTACCCGGCTCCACCGGGACAGCGTCCGTCATACCCCCGGTGAGGACGACCCACCCCGCCTCCAGGGTGAGGCCCCGCGCACCGAAGGTGTTGGCCGCGAACGCCAATGCCTCCGCGGGATGTCCGAGCACTGCTGAACCCGTCGCGGTGGCGACGATGTCACCGTCGACCTCGAGCAGGCACGCCTCGAGTCCGAAGTCCACGTCCGCGACATCGCGGATGACCGGGCCGGTCACGTAGACGCCGGAAGAGTTGTTGTCGGCCACCGCATCCGCGAGGGTGAACTTGAATCCTGAGTAGCGACTGTCGATGATCTCGATCGCGGCCATCGCATGATCGACCGCGGCGAGTGCCGTGGCCGCGGTGACACCGGGACCGACGAGGGGACGCCCGAGCACGAAGGCGATCTCGGGCTCGGCGCGTGGATGGATGAGTCGCTCACGCGGGACCGGCAAGCCCGCGGGCAACGCCATGGCATCGGTCAGCCACGCGACCGAGGGCTCGTCGACGCCCATCTGCTTCTGCTTGGCCCGCGAGGTCAGGCCCAGCTTGATCCCGGTCACGGTCTCCCCGCGCGAGCGGCGGCCGGCGAGCGCGATGTCCTGGGCGGCGTAGGCGACGTCGAGGCTCAGTCCCGGCCACTCGTGCTGGATCGAGGTCCGCGCCGTCCGCGAGCGCTCCGCGGCGAGCAACGAGCCGGCCACGCGAACCGCACTCCAGTCGTCGATTCCGTTGTCTGTCACTTCTTCTCCTGATGATTCGAGAACACGAGCACTCACGCACCCAGCACCGCGGTCACGCTGCCGACGCCGGCGATGGTGGCGACCACGGTGTCCCCCGGCCCGACCGGCACCGCCGCGGTCATCGAGCCGGGCAGCACCACATGGCCGGGTTCGAGCGTGACGCCGAGGGGCCCGACCGTGTTGGCCAGCCAGACCAGGGCGTTGATCGGCGACCCGAGCACCGCGCCACCGGCGCCGGTGTGGACGAGTTCGCCGTTCACGTGCAGGTTGCAGCCGGCCATCCGCAGGTCGACGTCGACGAGCGGCACCGGCCGCCCGCCCAGGATGACCCCGCCCGATGACGCGTTGTCGGCAATGGTGTCGAAGATGCCGATCTTCCAGTCGCGGATGCGGGAGTCCACGATCTCCAGTGCGGGGAGCACGAAGTCGACGGCCGCGGCCGCCTCGGCGACCGTGACTCCCGGTCCGCGTAGTGGCCTCGCGAGGACGAAGGCGACCTCTGGCTCGATGCGCGGTTGGATGAACGTGCCCGCCGGGATCGGGGCGTGCTCGAGGTGGAACATGCTCGCCGTGAGGTGCCCGAAGTCCGGCTGGTCGACACCCATCTGCCGTTGGATGGCACGGGAGGCCAGCCCCACCTTGTGCCCTTTCACCACGTCACCCTGCTTCTCCCAGTCCTGGACCTGGGCGAGGGCGATCTCATAGGCGGTCGACAATGGGCGGTCCGCGAACCGCCCGGCCAGGGGTTCGATCGGGGCGTGGTCTCGATAGGCGTCGAGCAACGCATCGGCCGCGTCGCGCACGAGGTCGGCATGGTCGGTCATGGGAGGCGTGGTCTTTCTGGGTTGAGGAACGGTGACCGCGGGGTCATCCCGCCACCGCGTGCAGGACGGAGACCTCGCGCTCGGGCAGACGGATGGGCGTGGACACGTCGCCGGACGAGGTGTTCAGCGCGCGGGACGCGTCGGCGGCGGCCGCGATCACCGCACGCCGGAATTCGTGCTGTGCCGGCATGAATCTCGTCGCGGGCGCGGTGATCGACATCGCCGCCACGACGACCCCCATCTCGTCGCGGATCGGAGCCGCGACGCAATGCACGTCGGGAACGGCTTCGGCCAGGTCGAAGGCGCAACCCCGACGCAGCACACCCTTCAGTTCGGCCGCCAGTTCGTCCGGGTCCGTGACGGTCGACGACGTGTACCGCCGGAGCTGCTTGTCGGTCACGTTGCGGGCCAGCTGAGCCGGATCGCAGTGCGCGAGGAGCACTTTGCCGACCGCGCTGCAGTGCGCGTCGAGCTGGGCGCCGATCCGGGCGCCGGACACGTTGATGACGTGATTGCCGAGCACCTTGTCGACGTATATCACCCGGTAGCGTTCCATGACCGCGAGATGGGTTGTCTCGCCGAACTTCTCCGACAGCGCCTGCAAAGCCGGCGCGGCGCAGGATTTGACGTCGACCGTGCCCTGCAACGCCTGGTTCAGCTCGACGACCCTCCAGCCGATGCGGTAGCGGCCGCGGGCGCGACACTGCAGCAGGCCGATGTCGACCAGCGAGGCCAGCAGCGCGTGCGCGCTCGACCGGGGGACGCCCAGTTCGCCGGCGACCTCCGACACACCCCACTCGGGACGTTCGACGGTGAACAGATCCAGGACCGGGCCGATCTTCTGGACGGTCTGCAGCGCGGCCACCTCAGGGACCCACCGTCGACTCGTCGCTGAACAACAGGGTCGCACCGCCGGTGGCGAAGTTCGCGACATCGCCGGCCGCGGCTTGCCCCTCGGGTGAGCCGAGTGACTGCCCAAGAGACTCTTTCGAATCGAAGTACAGCTCGGCCACACTGTACGAGGCGGGTTCGGTGCCGTCGAGGGACTCGCATTTGCCTGCGGCGAACCGCCGCAGTCCGGGGATGCGGCGAACCAGCTCGGCATGCTCGTTCTCGTAGTGCCGGTCGAAGGCGGCCGGGTCGAGCGGGTGTCCGTAGATCACGGTGAGTCGGTACATGGCTTGCCTTTCGGGTTCGAGCGGGATGTCACGACGCTGCCGTGGTCGCCACGGGTGCGGCCACGGTGAATTCCTCGCGGAAGATGAGACGGGGCGCCATCCGGCGACGTTTGAGGGCCCGGACTCCGGCCTCGATCATGGCCGGTGGGCCACACAGGTACGCGCTCAGCCCTTTACAGCTCCGGAAGTCCTCGACGACCGCGTCGGTGACCATCCCGGTCGACCCATCCCATTGCTCCTCGCTCAGGACGGGCCGGTAGTGGAAGTTGCCGTGCTCGGCCTCGAGGTCGCGGAAGAAGTCGACGTCGTAGAGGTCGTCGCGGCGTCGGCCACCGTGGTAGAGGTACAGCTCGGGGACCAGACCGTGATCGAGCACATGACGGGCGATCGACTTGAGCGGGGCGAGTCCGGTGCCCCCACCGATGAGGATGGCCGGTTCGCTCTGTTCGCGGACGAGGTGGAACTGGCCCAGCGGTCCACGGAGTTCCACTCGCTCCCCCACCGAGAGCGCGCTGAAGATCCAGCCGTCCGTTGCCCTTCCACCGACGGTGCGCTTGACGTGGAACTCCAGGCGCTTCGGTTCCGACGGCGGGTTGGCCATCGAGTACTGGCGTCCGAGACCGGTACCGGGGATCTGCAGTTCCGCGTACTGACCGGCGTTGAAAGACATCGGTTCGTCCAGTTCGACGACGAGTCGCCGCGTGTCGGCGGCGATGTCGTCCAGGGCGACGACGGTGCCGTCGAAATCGCGCAGCGGATGCCGTGGTGCGCCATCGTCCGACGCGGTGCCCAGTGGTTCGACGACCAGGTCGGAGCACGGCGTGGCCAGACAGCCCAGCGCCAGTCCGGCACACCGTTCGGCCGGCGTCAGCGTGTACTCGGGCGAATCATTGTGCGCCACCTGGCCGTCGAGTACCCGCACCTTGCAGGTCCCGCAGGTTCCCTGCGTGCAGGAATGCGGGAGCCACTCCCCGGCACGCAGGACCGCGTCGAGAACCGACTGGTCGTCGGCGACCTCGAACGGGATGTCCGAGCCCTGGATACGAACCCGATGTGTGCTGGTCACGGCTCAGACCTCCCACTTCACGTGGAGCTCCTTGGGACCGCGGAAGCCCCAGCCCCAGAAGTTGACCTCGTGGTCGGTGTCTCGCTCGATGTTCGGGATCGTCTCCAGCAGTTCCTCGAGCGCGATCCGGATCACGTTGTTCGCGAAATAGGTTCCGGCACAGGCATGGACGCCGCCACCGAAGGTCATGTTCGGGATCACGGCGCGGTCGAGGTCGTAGGCGGTCGGGGCGTCGTAGGCGTTCTCGTCCTGATTCGCCGACCCGTAGGAAAGCATCACCACGGAGTTCTGCGGGATCGTCACACCGCCGACGACGACCTCGTCGGTGGCGATCTTCGCGGCCGCCGACCAGATCGGCGCGACCCACCGCATGCCCTCACCGACCGCCCTGGGGATGAGGCCGGGATCGTCGACGACCCGCTCCAGCTGTTCCGGCCGGCTGAACAGACCGGCGAGCGTGGTCGCCATGGCATGTCCCGGCTCCTGCATCGCCCCGAGAAGGAACACGTACAGGTTGGGGTAGATGACGTCGCGGCTGCGCGTCTGGCCTTCCGGCATCCCGTCGTGGAGCCAGTGCGAGATCGCGCTGTGATCCGGGTTGATGATCCACTCGTCGATCTTGGGGTCGACGTGCGCGATGATCTCGGCCTTCGCCTCGTCGCCGGGGACGAAGCCGTCGGGATTGGCGAACTCGCCGTCGGGCGTCATCGCGGAGTTGGTGAACGAGCCGCTGAGCTTGTGGAACCACTCCCGCAGCTTGTCCGTGCTCACATCTCCGAGGCCCAGCAGGTCGCCGAGGGCACGGACACTGACCGGTTCGCAGTACTCGGCGACGATGTCGGCCGAGCCGTTGTCCTCGATCCGCTCCAGCAGTTCGCATGCGAACGGACGCACCAGATCGTCGATGTAGTCGTCGACGGCCGACGGCTGCAGGTGCGGCTCGACCATGTCGCGCAGATCGCGATGCTCGGGGCCGTTCGAGTTGAGCAGCGCACCGTGGCCGAACGTGCGTCCGCCGGCCGGGGAGATCACCGCCGGCCAGGTGTCCGAATCCTTCGCGATCTGCATGCACAGCTCGCGGGTCGAGACGATGTACATCCCGAGGGAGGGCACGAACGCCACCGGCGCCTCCTTCCGCAGCCGCTCGTAGAACGGATACGGATCGGCCTCGAGTTCGGCCATCGTGATCTCTTCGACGAACTTCGGGGTGACCTCGTGCGAGGGCTGGACTGCGGTCATGGTGACTCTCCGTTGTAGTTCCGGATATCGGTTGTCGGGAGCCGGTTCGTTCGGTCATGTCGCCGGCCACCGTGGCAATGTCTTGTGATCTGGAACACTATGGGTGGAGGTGAGGGGAGAGAATGACTGCGAATGCACCGATGGATGACTCCGCGTGCACAGCGGGAACCGTCGAACTGAGCACCCGCGAACTCGCGAGCGCCGAGGGTCGGGTCCGGTGGGCGGAGGCGCTCGACGCCACCTTCTGCGAGATGGACATCGACTGGCCCCAGGCCCGTCGCCCGTTCACCGCTCAGATCGTCGCGCGCCCCGTCGGAAGCCTCTCGGTGAGCGTGGTCCGCGCCGATCCGCACACCGTCGTCCGCACGCCGGCGATGATCGAATCCGATCCGGCCGACGACTATCTGTTGTGCCTCATCACCCAGGGCGCCGCCACGATCTCGCAGGGCGAACACACCGGACTGTTGCAACACGGCGCCTTCGGGATCATCGACGCCACAGCTCCTTTCGTCGTCAGCGGCGCCACCGAGTTCGAGCAGATCGTTGTGCGTGCGCCTCGTGGACAACTGGCCGCGCGGGCTACGTACGACGTCATCGACGACGCGACGGGCCGGGCCATCGCGGTCGATTCCGGTATCGGACGACTCGTGTCGAGCTTCCTCGTCGACGTCGCGGCCCAGGTCCAAGGAATCTCCGTGTCGTCGTCCGGCACGGTGGCGAGCGCGGTGTTGGACATGGTCGCCGGCGCGGTGACCGAGCAGATCTCACACCGCACCGCGACCGACCGGATACATGCCGCCGATCTACGCGCGGTCCAGAACGCGATGGCCGATCACCTACACGATCCCGACCACACCATCGCGCTGGTGGCCGCCGAGGTCGGGATGTCGATGCGATACGTCCACAAGCTGTTCAGCACCACCGGCACGACACCGCGGGCCTGGCTGTACGCCCGACGGCTCGACCGGGCCCGCGCGCTTCTCGCGCAGACCGATCTCTGTGTCGCCGACATCTGCGCACAGGTCGGGTTCCGCGATCCGTCGCACTTCAGCCGCGCGTTCAGCCGGACTTTCGGGGTCAGCCCGTCCCGGTATCGGTCCGCCGCGCTCTGAGCGTCACCCTCCCTAGGATGGTCCGTACGCGACCGCAGGAAGGGACCCATGACGATCAGTGACACCGACCGTGATGCTCGATTCACCCACTCCGAGTCCATCCACATCGACGTCACACCCCAGCAGGTGTGGGACCTGGTGACCGACATCGGTCGCACCGGTGAGTGGAGCCCGATCTGCAAGGCGTGCTGGTGGGCGGAACCGGCGACCGGTCCCGAGGTCGGTGCGTATTTCCATGGCCGCAACGAGACCCCCGAACGTGTGTGGGAGACCCGTTCGCGGGTCGTCGCCGCCGACGAACCCCGTGAGTTCGCGTGGATGGTGAACGAGAACGCGGTGCGGTGGTCGTACACGATCACGCCCGACGGCGACGGGACGACGCTGACCGAGTCGTGGGCCGTGCAGCCCGCGGGGTTCGACCTGTTCGCCGAACGCTTCGGCGACGACGCATCGCGGCAACTCGAACAGCGTCGCGACGCCGCGCTGGCGGGCATCCCGGCCACCCTCGCCGCCATCAAGGAGATCGCCGAGCGCGGCCCCGCCGCCCCCTGAGGTGCGAGGAGCGAAAGCGACGAGCCTCGAAGGGCCTGGCGACTATTCTCACCAAGCCCTTCGAGGCTCGCTTCGCTCGCACCTCAGGGAGCAGAGGGGCTCTCCGCGCCTCTGAGCAGAGACAGCTACGAGCTGGCCACCTGCGAGTCCTGCCGACCCCACGCCGGCGACTTCTCGATCGCGCCGATGATCTGGGGCCGGAGCTCGTCGGCCTGGATGACCGCGTCGACCGAGCCGACCTCGACGGCACGGCGGATGCTGTGCACCGAGTCGAACTCGGCGGCGATCTCACTGATCTTCTCCGCGCGCACCGACTGTCGGAGGTCGGCCAGTTCGGCGTTGAGCCGCGAGCGGTCCGGACCGGTGGCCTGTGCCGTCTCGGCCTCGAGTTCGCGCACCCGGGCGTCGGCGCTCACCCGCTTGGCCACATCGCCGGCGAAGACGACCGCGGCCGCCGGCGCACCACCCAACACGGAGGCGAACGACCCGTCGATCGCCAGCACGGTCATGTTGGGGTTCAACGCCTTCGAGAACACCACGAATGCGCCACCGTGGTAGCGCGAGATCACGCAGAACACGATGGGGCCCTCGAAGTTCACGATGGCCCGGCCGATCTCCGCGCCGTACTCCAGCTGCAGCTTGCGCAGCGACTCCGGCGATCCGTCGAACCCGGACAGGTTCGCCAGCACCACGAGTGGTCGGTTGCCGCTGGCCACGTTGATCGCGCGCGCCGCCTTCTTCGACGATTGCGGGAACAGCGTGCCGGCGGTGTAGGTGTCCGGACCGTCGGTCGGTGTGTAACCGCGGCGTGGCACCTCCCGTGACTCGATACCCAAGAGACACACCGGGATTCCACCCATGTGCAGATCAGTGACCACCGCGGTCTCCGCGTCGGCCATGCCCGCCCAGCGCTCGAGCACCGGGTGATCCTGGTCGGCGACGGCGCGGATCACGGTGCGGATGTCGAACGGCTTCTTGCGATCCGGGTTGGACGCCGCCGAGAAGATCTGCCCGACGGTGGTGAAATCGCTGCCCGCGAGAACGTGCGGGTAGTCGGAGATGTCACGGTCGACGGGGTCGCTCGTGATCGCGCGGCGCGGCGTCTGCTCGCCCGGCAGCACGTAGGTGTGCTCGTAGTGAGCCATCAGGAGGTCCCGTGCCGCACCGAGGTTCGGTGCCCAGTACTGCGCCTGGCCGTTGGGGCCCATGACGCGGTCGTAACCGCCGATGCCGAAGTTGTCCTCGGCCGACACGCCTCCGGAGAAGTCCAGCGACTGCTTGCCGGTGAGCACCATCGCCGACTCCGGGGTCATCACCAGGATGCCCTTGGTGTGCATGAGCATCGTCGCCTCGGCGTTCCAGTACGGCTGCCCGCCCACGTTGATGCCGGCCACGACGATGTTGATCTCGCCGCCGTCCTGCGTGAACTCGACGATCCGCTTCAGCGCCCGGGCGATCCAGTCCATGTTCTCCGTGCCGGAGTCCATGGAGATCCGCGCGCCCGACGAGAGTGCGTACCACTCGAGCGGAACCTGCATCTGCTCGGCGAGGTCGAGCGCCGCCACCAGCCGACTGCACTCCGGTTCCGCAAGCGCGCCCAGCGATTTCGTCGGATCGCCGAGCAGGACCACACGGGTCACGCCGCGCGGGTACTTCTCGGTGGGTGTGGTGACCACACCGGCGACGATCGCGGCCGAATTGCGACCCTTGGGGCGGTCGACCTGCACCAGTCGCTGCTCGGCGTCGAGGTCGTACTCGGTGAAATCGCCCAGGATGGCCGCCAATTCGTACGGGTAGACGGTGTTGCGCTTCGCCGCGCGCAGCACCTTCTGCCGGTATTCGTCGACCGGCTCGATGGGCTCGTCGCTCGGCTCGACGACCCGGACGTCGAATCCGCCGGTGGGGTTGCCCGAGAAATGCACCGAGACCTTGCTCAACTCACCGGTGTCGCGGTCGCGGCGGCGCGCGATGAGCTGGACCTCTTCGAGTCCGACGCCCTGCGTCGTGCCGCTGATGTGATCGGCGATCAGATCCAGGATGTCGGCGTCGACGTCGATCGGCGGCCACACGTACATGATGATCCGGTTGGCGCTCGACAGGTTGGTGGAGCCGCGCTGCGCACGCCGGATCGAGTCGACGCACGACGCGAGCGCGGCTTCGGCGGTCGGCAGCGTCAGCAATCGGCCGTCTTGCTCGCGCAAGGCGGTCAGGTCACGCACCTGGGCGAAGGCGACGAGTCGCCGGTCGGACGGGTTCTCCCGTGCGACACAACGGAAGAGGTACACCTCTTCGTCGTCCGACGAGGGCAGGCGGGTGAGGTCGAACTTGCGCAGACGCTCCATCTGCATCCGCTGTGCGATGTAGGGGTGCAGGCCGCGGATCAGACGTTCCTCGGCCATACCGGTGGCCGACGGCCGGAACGTGACGTGGTGGTGCATCCGGGCGTCGGCGCTGCCCGCGACCGTGATGGTGACGCGATGCACCTGCGGCGGAAGCGAACTCGTGGCGACGATGTCGTGCAGCGTCCCGGCGAGGACGTCGAAGTCGTCGGGCTGCTGCTCCCAGGCGAGATAGATGTCCGCGTCGACGGCCGCGGTCTCGCGAGCGAGCTCGGCGAGTCCGCCGATGGCTGCGGGCAGTGCATCGAAACCGACTGCGGCCGAGGCGATGTTGCCTGCGTCGCGCTCGGCGACCACGAAGGTCGCGCCGCCGGCCTCACGAATCCGGATGTCGGAGAGACCACGGTTGCCGTAGTAGCGCCGGGTCAGCACCTCGAGCATGACCGTGTTGTCGGCGTGCCGCTCGATGCGCTGGCCGAGCAGCCGGACGAGCGGTTCGGTGCTGCGCACCATGTCGTCGATGCGGCTCGTACGGTCGGCGGCGTCGGGATTCTCGTCGAGATACTTCAGCTGCTTGCGCACGTTGCTGTACACGCGTGCGCGGTCGCGCAGCAGCAGCGGCTGTCCGTACCAGGCGTAGATGACGCCGCGCGCGAGGTCGGAGACGGCCGGGAAGCGGACCTGGGTCGCGGCGACGAGGCGGTCGAGGGCGGTGCCCACCGCCTCGCGCAGTTCGTCTCGCGGGGTCGGCTCGTCGAGCCATTCGAGCAGCAACGCGCTGATCACCGAGGCGGAGTCGTTCGGGTTCTGCAGCGCGAGGAAGATCCGGAAGACGGCGGCTTCGAGCTCGGGGGTGCGCTCGAGTTCGGTGACGCCGTAGTGGCCGAGTGCGCGACCCAGCTGATCGTGGAACGCCGCGGGCAGTCCGTCGCGTTCGACGTCGAGACTCTGCAGGTAGGTGTGGAAGTTCTCCCGTGCGCTGTGTACGTGCTCGACGCCGACCTCGTGGCTCGACGGCCGGTTCTGGCTCAACTCGGCGAGGTCGGCGAACACCGTCACGAGTTCGAGTTCGTCGGCCAGCGGTCGACGTCCGCTGTCGATGGCGGCGCGGCGGACGGACAGGTATTCGTCGAGCAGTCGTGTCCGGTGGTTCGGGTCCACGTCGTAGCCGAGCAGCTGGCTGCGGAGGTCCTCCTGGCTACGGGTGGTCCGCTCGGTCGGGTCGACCTGGGGCTCCTCCGGCAGTTCGAGGTCGACGGTCGCACCGACTTCCTCTTCGACCTCGTCCCCCTCATCGGCCAGCGGCTCCAGCCGCATCAGGGTCGCGCCGGTCTCGACCTGCGTGCCGACCGACACGGCGCACTCCTTGACGCGCGAGCGCACCGGGGCACGCAGCACGGTCTCCATCTTCATGCTCTCGAGCACCAGGATGGGAGCGCCGGCCTCGACCTCGTCGCCGGCCTGGATCGGTGTGGCGACGACGAGCGCGGGTGCGGGCGAGCGCACCACACCGCCCTCGTCGCGACTGACGCGGTGGGTGACCCCGTCGACGTCGACGAGGTGGATCGGTCCATGGGTGTCGGTGAGCAGGCGGTAGCGGACCCGGTTCACCACGAGCTGCGCGGCGTGGTCGTCGAAACGCTCCAGGTCGACGTCGGCGGTGCGGGTCTCCCCCGGCGCCTCGATGACGACCCGGAAGCGATGAGCACCGATGGCGGCGACACGCACGCGGTAGGCGACGCCGCGCAGCTTGAGGTCGAGCGGGCGCCCGCTCTCGTGCTGCACCTGCGGGCGGCCACCGGAGGCCGTCGACATCAGGCGCTGCCGTTCGACGAGTTCCTCTTCCTCGTAGGCGTCGATCGCGGCGGCGATGAGGGCGATGGCCGAGTGCCGGTTGGCGACGAGGCCGCCCTCGGCGCGCACGCGGTCGATCCAGCCGGTGTCCGCGCTGCCGTCGATCACCTGCGGCTGATCCAACAACTCGAGCACGAAGCTCTTGTTCGTCGCTCCGCCGGCGATGATGACGCGGGTCTCGCGGATCGCGCGGCGCAGACGGCCGAGCGCCTCGTCGCGATCGCGACCGTAGGCGATGATCTTGGCGATCATCGAGTCGAAGTCGGCGGGGATGGTGTCGCCCTCGCTCACACCGGTGTCGACGCGGATACCCGGTCCCGCGGGCAGCTCCAGCAGGTCGATGCGGCCCGGAGCCGGCGCGAAGTCGCGGTCGGGATCCTCGGCGTTGAGGCGGGCTTCGATGGCGTGTCCGCGCTCGCTCGGCGCCGCACCCTCGAGCCGTCCGCCGGAGGCGACGTGCAGCTGCGCGCGCACCAGGTCGAAGCCGGTGGTCGCCTCGGTGATCGGGTGCTCCACCTGCAAACGGGTGTTGACCTCGAGGAACGCGAGGAGATTCTCGCCCGGGTGGTAGAGGAACTCGACGGTGGCCGCGCCCCGGTAACCCACGGCGACGGCGAGCCGCTCCGCCGAGGCCTTGAGCTCGGCGACCCGGTCCGCGGGGAGGACCGGCGACGCCGATTCCTCGATGATCTTCTGGTTGCGGCGCTGGACCGAGCAGTCACGCACGCCCAGCGCCCAGGCCGTGCCCTGACCGTCGGCGATGACCTGGACCTCGACGTGACGCGCGCCGGTCACGAGACGTTCCAGGAACACCACGCCGCTGCCGAAGGCACGCTCGGCCTCCTCGCGGGTGCGGGTGTAGGCGTCGCGGAGATCGGCGTCGCTGGTGACCTTCCGGATGCCGCGGCCGCCACCGCCCGCGGTCGCCTTCAGCATCAACGGGTAGCCGATCTCGGCTGCCGCGGCCACCGCCTCGTCGAGGGTGTCCACACCGCCGCGGCTCCACGCCGCCACGGGGACGCCCACCTCTTCGGCGATCAGCTTGGCGCCGATCTTGTCGCCGAGCTTGCGCATCGCCTCGGCCGACGGCCCGACGAAGGTGACGCCGATCCGGTCGCACAGTTCGGCGAACAGCGGGTCCTCGGCCACGAAGCCCCAGCCGACCCACGCCGCGTCGGCACCGGTCTCGAGCAGAGCGTGCTCGAGCACCTTCATGTTCAGGTAGGGACGCGATGCCGCGGGCCCGAGGTCGTAGGCGACGTCCGCCTCGCGCACGAACGTGGCGTTTCGATCCACGTCGGTGTGCAGTGCGATGACCTCGATGGGTTGCCGGGTCTCCTCCGACAGGCCCCGAACGGCGTGGATGAGCCGCATCGCGGCTTCACCTCGGTTCACGATGGCGATACGAGAAAACAACACCGACTCCATTCACGTCGTCGTCGTGCGGCTGAAGGTCCGCAGGTACGGTACAGCGCGGCGACCCAGCTCAGTGGCGATCCGGGACGCGCGGGGTGGTTCGACGGTGTGATTCTTACGAGTCAAATCGCTACGCGCGAGTACGGCGCGTCGGAAGGTGGCCGGAAGCACCTGTTCCGGACGCCGGGAGAGTGGATTTTCGCATGCTCCCTACGAGGAGCCCCGCTGGGGAGCCGGGATGCCGTGATGCAGTTCCGCGACGTCGGGATGAGCACGCGTACGCGACTTCCAGGCGTTCTCGCCGTAGGTGGCGAAGATGGGGTTGTCGGGATCGGTCTCGACGCCGCGCGACCGGCGCGCGAGGTCGGGCGGCAGGTCGATGATCGGAACCACCGCGTCCAGGGCCGGATTGAGAAAGAAGGGGATGGACACGCGATCGGTGCCGGGCGCGGGGGCCTGGACCCGATGCCGGGTGGCCCGCAGGTAACCGCCGGTGGCGACCTCCAGCAGCTCCCCGATGTTGACGATGAATGCGCCATCCATCGGCGGCACGTCCACCCACTGTCCAGGCGTCAGCTCCACCTGGAGGCCCGCCGAGTCGGGCTCGACCAGCAGGAGAGTCAACACGCCCGAATCCTTGTGTGCGCCGACCCCCTGGCTTCTGTTCGCGGTGCCGGGATACCGCACCACCTTCATCAAGGTCGCGGGCAGATGCGCGAAGGCATCGTCGAACACCGTCGGTTCGGCCCCCAGCGACGACGCCCAGTGACGCAGCAGCCGAAGACCCACAGCCGACAGAGCGGCACTCCAGTCGTCGAAGACCTCCCGGAATCTCGGGATCGACGTGGGCCACAGATTGGGGCCCTGCAGATGCCAATACCCCTGCGCTCCATCGATGACGGCGCGCTCCGGGCCGATATCGATCTGCTCACGCCAGTCGACCTGCCCGTTTGTCAGCTCGCCACCGAGCCGTGAATAGCCGCGAAACTGCGCGCTCTGCAATTGACTGATCTCGTTCTTGTCGGCGTCGGGCAGAGCGAAGAACTCACGCGCCGTCGACAGAACCTCCGCCTGACGGTCGACGCCGACGCCATGCCCGACCAGATAGAAGAAGCCCGAGGTGTGCGCAGCCTCGCGCAGTGCCACCGCGAATTCCTCCGGCGCGTCGTCGGCCGTGGACAGATCAACCACCGGCACAGTCATGACGCCATCCTCACTCCTGTCGGCGGCCGAGGCCACCCGAGTTCACGGTCGGGGCCGAGAAGCGGCGTCGATGACGTCGTCGAGCACGGCCCGAGAGTTTCGCAGCTCACGTATCGCGTCGTCGATACGAGCCCGTTCGGCGGCGAGGCGTTCGACCAACTCGGGCGTCGCAGTATCGGAAGGACCACCGTCGGAGTCGCGCATGCACGGCAGCAGTGCTGACATCGTCTGGCTGCCGAGTCCGGCGGCGTAGAGCTCCTGGATGTGGAAGACACGGTCCACCGCGGCCTCTGTGTACTCACGTTGCCCTCCGGCCGATCGGTTGGAAGCCAGCAGACCACGCTGCTCGTAGTAGCGCAGCGACCGCTCGCTCACCCCTGTTCGTCGTGACAGCTCCCCGATCCGCATGGCTCCGTTTTACGCAACCGGCCAGGCGCGGCCCGCCGTTCCGGTGGGGACCGTCGGCCGGATCGCGCTTGACCCTGACATGCGTGTCAGGTCTTACGGTCGGCGCCATGACGAACCCGACTCCCGCGCCGCCTTACGAGTACTGCCCCATCGTCGACCGCGACCCGATCAGTTGGCCCGACGGCAAGAAGGTCGCCGTCTACATCGGTCTGAACGTCGAACACTTCTACTTCGGCCGCCCGTCGACGAGCATCTGGCCGGGTACCACCGAACTGACCCCGGATCCGCTGAACCACGGATGGCGCGACTATGGCCCGCGCGTCGGGATCTGGCGCACCATCGAGTGTCTCGACCGGCACGGTGTCCGACCGAGTGTCCTGCTCAACTCCTCCGTCGTGGATGCCCACCCCCGTTGACGGTTCCCGAGATGTACAGCGTCCCTTACTCGGTCGAACTCAACGACCTACTGTTGTTCGGTCATGGTCTCACCGGGCCGGACTTCCTGCAGATGATCATCGACAGCTACGAGCAGCTCCGCGCGGACTCCGCGACGAGTGGCCGGGTACTGCCGATCGCCCTGCACCCGTTTGTGATCGGCCAACCGTTCCGCCACCGGTACCTCGATGAGGCGCTCGCATATCTCACCGCCCAACCCGACGCCTGGCTCACGACGACCGATGACATCGTCGATGTGTATCGCGCACAGGCCTGACGGCCGACACCGGTCCCGCACATGGCCCATCGCCGAGCGAGGGTGGCGGCTGGTCCGCACGAACCGGCGACCGTGCGCGACGCGCCTACGCCGACTCCGCCGCCAGTGCACGCACCTGTGCCACCGAGTCCCAATCGACCGCAGCGGCGCAGTTCCGCCGCAGCAACGCGAGGATGAGGGTGTTGACCGTCTCGTTGTCGGGGAGCACGTCGATCGCGGCCAGGGTGATGTACAGGCCGCTGAGCAGCTGCACGCGGTAGTCCCTCAGCGCTGTCGCCCCGTCGTAGCCGGTCGACTTCTGCGCGAAGGTCTCCGCGTAGTGGGTGATCAGCCGGCGCTCGTGCGCTCGACGATCCTCGACGTCGACACTGCCCGACATGAAGTACCCGACGTCGTACATGGGATTGCGGAGCCCGGTGACCTGCCAGTCGATCAAGACCGCGCGTCGGACGTCTCCGACCGACTCGAACAACACGTTGTCCACGCGGGGATCACCATGGGTGAAGGTGAGGTGCTCCTGCGGGAGCAGGTGCCACACCCGGACGAGCTCGATCGCCTGACGGATCGCCTCGAGATGGTCGTCGGGAAGGTCATCGGCGAACCGGGTGAGTGCCTGCCCCGCCCCGCGTTCGGCCGCGTCGGACCAGTAGTCGCAGACATCGCTCAGCCGGATCATCCATGCCGGCGCGGTGGCGGTGTCCATCGGATGGAACTCCGAGTGCACGTTCGCGAGTTCGGTCAGCACCGCTGTCGCGTCCTCGACGGTCGCGCCCTGAACCTGGTTTCCCGCAACGGCACTCGTACTCAGGTCCTCCATCACCAGATTGATCGTGGTCTCGTCTCCGGCCACCCAGTACTTCAAGGGGATCCGGCAGGCGTTCCGCGCGGAGATGTCGACATACGCGCCGATCTCGCGATGGTATGCACCACTGCGCAATCCGTGCGCGTGTACATCAGGGTCACGGGGTTTCAGCTTGACCACGACCGCATCGGGCGCTCCGGGAGACGGCCTGGCATAGGCGACGCTCACCCGTACGGTGTCGCTGACATTGCCCGCGCCGATCGGCTCGATCGTGATCGCCGCGATCGATGTGTCGTGGCCGGCGTGGCAGAGGACTTCCTCCATCCAGGCTGCGGTGATGTCGTCGGTGGTGTCGATGAGCTTCGGCGTTGTCAGCGTCATGACCAGGATCCTTCGAGGTAGTCGGGATTCCACACATCGGTGATGACACCGTCGTGGACTTTGAAGATCTCGATGCCGCAGAGACGCTCGCCCGTCGTGAGACGTTCGGCGTTCCAGGTGAGGGACGCGAACATCTCGTCGCCGACGAGTGTGACCACGGTGAACTTCGGCTGATGCGCGGCGAGGTCGGCGACGATGCGCTCTCGTTGCTCGCGTCGGCTGAGTGACCGGATACTCCCCGCCCCGTGGCGTGTCATCGGGTCGCCGCAGATCTCGTCGACCAGGTCGATCTGCTCGTCGTTGTACAGTTCGTAGACGTAGCGTTCGACGAGTCGTACTGCGCCAGTGCTCATGTGATGACTTTCTGATGGATTCTGTCGGTCAACTGCCGAGAGCGACGAATTCGGAGACCGTGCTGTCGAGCTCGGTGGGTGTCGCGCCGTGCATGATCACGCCGTCGACCCCCAGGTCGAACTGCGCCCGCACTCTCTCTGCGCAATGCCGTGGCGTCCCCATGGCCGCGCAGTCGAGCCACTCGGCGGGGATCACGTCGCGGAGACGTTCGAACGTGGCGGTGTCCCCGACGGCATCGGCCCATCCCGGTAGCTCGCGCACCACCTCGGACTCCCGGAACCTGTTCAGCGCGGCTACATCCCACCGGTTGGTCGACACCAGAAGATCCCCGTAGACCTGGAGGTAGGTGGCGATCCGGCCGACCGTCTTCTTCAGGATGACCTGTTCGTCGAGCTCGTCGGTGACGGTGGCATAGCACGACCACACCTCGACCGAGTCGGGGTCGCGTCCGGCCGCGGCCGCGGCGTCCTTGACGGTGCGTACGACCCTGGCCGTGGTCTCGTCGGAGAAGAACGTATGCAGCACGACGAGGTCGTAGGCGCGACCGGCCATGGCGAGGGTCTCGGGCCCGAAGGCCGTGGTGGCCAGCTTGATGTCCTCGTCGAAACCGGGGTCGAGTTTGATCGCCGGGAACCTGCCGAGCGCCCCGTCGTAATCGGTCACGGTCTCACCACGCCACAGTCTGCGCATCAGATGAGCGAACTCTTCGAGTTGTGCGGTGGTCGTGTGCGCGAGTCCGAGCCCAGCGATCTGGGGGCGCAGACCGCGGCCGACGCCGAGGGTGAAGCGGCCACGGGTGAGGCGATGCATGGTGGTCGCGAAGGCCGCGGTGATCGCCGGGTGGCGGGTGTTGATGTTGGTTGCCGCGGTGGTGATCCCGATGCGATCGGTGACGGCTCCGGCCGCCCCGGACAGGGCACACGCCTCTTTGACGTTGAGCCGTTCGGAGATGAATGCCTGCCCGAGGCCGAGACGCTCAGCGTGCGCGAGCTCGCCCAACATCTCTCGGGGGTCGTCGACGTGCCCGCCGAGCGTGTAGAAGCCCAGTCGGTCGGTTCCGATCGAGGACGCGGCGACCTGCGGTCGACCTTCTCGGACGGCGGTGTCAGACATGAACTGCCCCTTGCCCGCTCAGTGCGGCGATCCGCGCGAGCGCATCGTGGTCGCGGGCGTGCGCCAGCGAGTTGGCCACCATGGCCGTGAACAGCTCGTCACCCCGCTCGGATCGCGCGACGAGCATCGCGGCGGCGACACCGATCACCAGGTTCTGGAAGGTGCCGACCGGGTAGTCCCGCATCAGTTCGGCCAGTGAGTAATCCGTGACCCCGTGCGCGAGGAGCCCTCGGTGGTAGTGCTCGAGGAGCTCGGCTTCGGATGCCCGACGGGTCTCCGGGTCCAGCGCTCCGCCGATGAAGTAGGCGACATCGACGACCCCGGGCGCGAAGATGACCGTCTGCCAGTCGAGAACGGCGAGGGGTACGTCGCCGCCACCCGCGTCGAAGAGGACGTTGTCCGGCCGGTAGTCGCCGTGCTGGATGGTGAACGGCATCGTACGCAGTGCGGTGTAGTAGTCGGCGATGCGCTCGGTGAACGCCGTTCCGAGTTCGATGTCGGCCGCGGACAACCGGGTTCGGTACCGGTCCACGAAACCGGCCCACCATTCGGGCATCATCTCGGTGAAGCGGGCCCAGTAGGTGTCGGAGATGTCGAGCCAGGGCGTACCGGCGAGTTGCGCCGATCCCCAGTAGGGCCCGTGGATGCCCGCGGCCTGCTCCACCGCGAGTCGCACCTCGCCGACAGTGCACCCGGCCAGCTGGTTACCCGGCCGGGCCGGCGTCAGGTCCTCCAGGACAAGTGCGAATTCAGTGTTGTTGGAGTCGATCTCAGCGTGATGGCAACGCGGGACGCGCACCTGCAGGTTGGGTGCGATGTCTTGATAGAACCGCACCTCGCGCAGGTAGTTCAGCTCACTGCGACCGGCCGCGCGGCTCTGTTCCTTGTCGGAGGTGACCTTGATGACGAACGACGACGGGGCTGACGTGGGTGCGGAGTAGCTCACGGTCGTCCGGATGCTGTCCGCGACCTGTCCGGTTCCGATGGGGCTGGTGGCGAACTCGGTGATCGCCACCGTGCCGTCCTTCGTCCCGGTGGTGGTGAGCACGGTGTCGAGCCAGGTGGGACAGATATCAGAGGCGTGCATCGCTCTCCTCGGGTGCGCACGGGTGGAGCGGCCGGCCCCGAGGGGATTGGCTCTCTCGGGGCCGGCCGAGTCGGATGGCGAGATGGGACTTCAGATGAGGGTGACGGTGCCCGCGGTCCCGTCGACTTCGACGGTCGCGCCGTCGGTGATGCGTCGAGTCGCCTCGGTGGCCGACACCACGCACGGGATGCCGAGTTCGCGGCTCACGATCGCGGCGTGCGAGAAGGGTGCGCCCACGTCCACGACGACCGCGGCTGCGGTGACGAACAGCGGCGTCCACGACGGGTCGGTGATCGGCGCGATGAGAATGTCACCCGGTTCGAGTGCCGACGGGTCCGAGGCCTCGGTCAGCACCCGCGCCCGGCCGCGTGCGACACCGCCGCATGCGGGAACTCCGGTGATGGTGTCACCGGTGGATGCGGCGGCGACGGTCGACTCCGAGCGCAGCGGCCACTCGGACATCGGCGCAGGGGTGCCGTCGACGACGAACGGCGGCGTGCGGTCGAACAGGTCCAGGTACCCCTTCTCGCGTTCGACGAGAGTGTCGCGGTACGACGCCGGATCGTCGAGGAACCCCGCCAGCTCGTCGGCGAAGAGCATGAAGATCTGACGCGGCGAGTCGATCGCACCCCGGTCCGCGAAGCGACGGCCGAGTTCGAGTGCGGGCAAGCGCAATTCGTGGATCAGCATCGCGGCCGTGGTGCGGCCGCGTTCCCGGCCGCGCATCCACAGAGCCGACGCATTGAGCACCGCCTCGAATTGACCTGCGGTCTCGGCGTCGCCGGCGAGCATCTCACGGATCGCCGCCGCGGCGGCGTCGCGTTGGGCGGCTCGCTGCGCCGACTTGGCCTCCGGCGCTTCCCCATCCGGAACGTCGCGCATCGTCTCGATGGTCGCCAGGGTGAGGTCGGGGTCGACACCCCATGTGATCGCGCGGATCTCCCACTCGGCAGGTCCACGGAAGTCCCAGTCGGCGAGGAACGCATCCAACTGCGCGGCGAACGCGCCGACCGCCTGCGACTCCGAGGCCTTGAGCTTGGCGTAGAGCCCCTTGGTGCCGGCATCGAACAGCGCTGAGACATCGGGATGCTGAGCCTGACGGCTCAATTCCCACATCCGCAGCGAGGGGCCTGCGGAGTCGACGTTGCCCAGCCCGGCCACCAGGGTGAGTGCCTGCTCCGGTTTGCCGACCGCCTCGGCGAGCTGCGCGATGGCACCGAGTCCGACGCCGCACTTCAGGCTGGCCTCGATGTGATGTTTGAAGAGCCGACGGAGCAGGGTCTCGAACGAGTTCATCCGCTCGACGAGCTCACTGTCCGACAACTGGGTCAGATCAGGCCGACTGCGACGGATCTCGTCGACCTCGACGCGATCGGCGTCGTAGGCGGCGAGGTCGGTGGCGCCGAGCACCTGCTCATTGAGCCAGGCACCGGCTTTCGCCTCGTACTCGGCGTTTTCGTCGAAGTCGCGTTTTTCGCTCTCGTAACTCGGGATGCCGGGCATGTCCCCGAAGTACTGCAGGTCGACGGCCTCGGCACTCATGCCGGGCACCCGCACGCCGAACAGCCGCATCAACGACATGTTGATGTAGAGGTAGCTGCCGAACGCCGGGAGGATGTTGAACGCCACCGCGTCGTCGTACAGGTCGTCGTCCCATACGCCGCATGCCACGAACGCGTCGCGCCATCCGGGTTCCAGCGTGTGCTGGAACCCGAGGGAGGCGTTCAACGGGGTGATCGGGTCCGGGAAGATCTCGCCGACGTTGGCGCGAGAGTACAGCGGGAACAGTTTCGAGGTCTCGTTCGAGATCGGCCAGGCGGTCATGTCCGGGCGTCCTTCCAGTTGGTCATGAGCGAGCGGCCGAGTCCCTCGGCCCGCTTCTGCATCTCGCAATCACACATCGGTGGTTAGCGAACGCTGTGTCACATTATTCTGTGATCCCACTCACGTTGTCAACCACTCTGGTCGCAGGCTCATGGTTCTGTACACGCTCTTTACCTCCGCTACGCGAGTGTGGCTGGACAGATATGTGATGAGTGAGTCACTATTCATCCAGGCGGCGCGGTACTGGACGGGCTGCCGAAAGGAGAGTTCGGATGCGTGTGCTGGTCACCAACGACGACGGTTACGACGCCGATGGGTTGATCGCGGTGGCCACCGCGCTGATCTCCGCCGACCACGACGTGGTCGTCGGCGCGCCGAGCTCCGAGCGGAGCGGGAGCGGGAGTTCTCTCGGCACGATCGAGGACGGTGCGCTGATCACCACGACCGAGCACCGTATCCCCGACCTCGGCGACACCCCGGTCTTCGCTCTCGACTGTCCGCCGGCGCTGACCGTGGTGGCGTTCTGCGCCGGAGCCTTCGGGCCGCCGCCCGAACTCGTCGTCAGCGGGATCAACGAGGGCCACAACACCGGGCGGTCGATCCTGTTCTCGAGCACCGTGGGCGCAGTGCTGGCCGCGCGCGTGGCCGGAGTCAGCGGTATCGCGGTCAGCTGCGGGTTCGCCCCAGACCACCGCTACGACACCGCGGCAGCGGTGGCCGAGCGCGTCGTCGGATGGATGTCCGACTCCCCCACCACCCCGATGACGTTGAACGTCAACGTCCCCGACGTCGACTTCCCCGATCTGCGCGGTATCCGGGTGACACCTCTGGCGAACCGGAGCATGTTCACCTTGCGGTTGTCCCGTACCGAGGGTGGCCTGCTGATCAATCGCGACGAGCGGCGCGGCGGCCGGTTCCGCGAGGGAACCGACAGTGCGGCGGTCGCGGACGGGTACGTCTCGGTGTCCGGGTTGAGCGGAGTCGACGCGGACAACGACTCCCTGGCGGACGCCGATACCGCACTGCGACAGGCGATGTCACGGGACGACGTGTTCGGGCTGGCGCAACTGCGCTGACTCCGGTGGTGGCCTCGACGGGCGCGGCGGCCTCGCTGCGCTCGGTCGACGCTGCTCGACCAGCGGGGGGTGCGACCATTCCCACTGGTTGAGCCGTGTCGAAGCCACCTGGTGACCCGTCAGTCCCTACTCGTCACCCGCGCCACGCTGGTGACCCGAGGTCAGCAGCAGATCCTGGTGGAGTTCCATCCAGATGTCGTGGTAGCTGTCGTACATCGGGCGCGCGAATGCGGCGGTGTCACCCCGGTGCACCTTCTCCAGGGCCGCCGAGAGCCGACTCCGGTAGCGGCCGAGTCGCGGGAGCTCGGCGCCGACCTCGTCGAGCGCCTGCGCGATCCGGTGGTGGATTCGGTCGAGTTCGGCGACGACGGATGCGTCGTAGTCGGCATCCGCGTGATCGTTGGGGGTCTCGTCCGGGCGGATCTGCCACGCCGCGCACACCTTCTTGAAGTCCCCGTTGATCGGGCCGAAGCGCTCGTGGAACGTGTCCACCGCGGCACGTTCTGACTCACTCAGCGTGAGTTCCGAGGACAGTCGCTCGTACTCGGCTTTCCCGGCCGGGGTGATCATCGTGCCCGAGATCCGGCCGCCCTCGCGGCGCATCACGAACCCGGCGTCCGCCAGCTGTTCGATGGTCACGGCCAGGGCGTCCGCGTGGTGGCCCGTCAGCGCGGTCAGGATGTCGTCTGTTGCGAGCCCCTTCACCTTGAGGGCATGCAGCACGTCGAAGTGTGCGGTGGAGGTCTCGGTCGTCATACTCGTTCTCCTTGCTGGGATGGATCTGTGGGCATCGTCGGATCTCCCTGTGTCGCGGACGATCTGCTCGGGCGACCGGCATCGGCCCCGGGGGTGGCGAACCGATCGACCAGTCGGCGTTTGTCGAGCTTGCCGGTGGGCAGGCGCGGTAGGTCGGTGGTGAACTCGACCGACCGGGGCGCCTTGAAGTGCGCCAGGTGTTCGCGCGCATGGGCGATCAGGTCGTCTTCGCTCACGGACGCGCCGGGGCGCACCTCGACGACCGCCTTGACCGACTCGCCGAACTCGGCGTCCGGCACGCCGACCACCGCCACGTCGGAGACCGCCGGGTGAGCCAGCAGAGCCGATTCGATCTCCTCGGGATAGATGTTGACCCCGCCGGAGATGATCATGAAACCTCGACGGCCGACGAGGTAGAGGAATCCGTCGTCGTCGAGATATCCGATGTCGCCCATCTGCTTCAACACCGGCCGTGCGGCGTCGGCCGGCCGGTCGGGTCCGCCGGCCGCCTCGAAACAGACCGTGCCCTCGACGCCGGGATCGACGTCCGCGCCCGCGGAGTCGGTGATGTGCACCCGTGCGGTACCCAGCGGTCGACCCACCGACCCCGGATGCGACCGCGCGTCCGTCGGCGAGATGTAGGTGTGCCCGTACCCCTCGGATGCTCCGTAGTACTCGTGCAGGACCGGGCCCCACCATTCGAAGATCGCTTCTTTGACATGCGGCGGACACGGGGCGCCCGAGGTGAACGCCACCCGATGCCGCGGGGAGAGCGCGATCGTCTCCCGGTCGGGCAGGTTCAACAGGCGGATCAGCATGGTCGGCACCCACTGCGAGTGCGTCACACCGTATTCGGTGATCGCTCGCATCGCCCCCGCGGCGTCGAACTTCTCCATGCACACGACGGTGCCGCCGGCCGCCAGCGTGATCAGCTGGAAGGTGAACGGCGCCGCGTGATAGTTCGGGGCGGGTGACAGCAGGACCGAGTCGGCTCCGACGCCGAGTTCGTCGACGAGGCCCGAGTGCCGGCGCGGTGCGTCCGCGGGATGCACGCCGAGCAGCGGTTGAGCGAACCGCTTCGGCCGTCCGGTCGTCCCGCCGCTGTAGAGCACTCGAGCACCGAGCAACTCACGCTCAAGGGGCTCGGACAACTGGCCGGCGAGCGCGTCGGCCAGGGCGACACACCCGTCCGCCGGGCCGTCGGCGCACACGATCACGGTCTGGTCCCGTCCCGAGCCGTCGACCGAGTCGTCGACCGCGGCGACGACCCGGTCGGCGAGCGCCGTACTGGTGACTATCGCGGCCGGGCGGTCCTCTTGGATGAGTGCGGCGAGCTCGGTCGGCTTGAGATGCCAGTTCACCGGTGTCACGTACAGACCGCTGCGCATCCCGGCGGCCACCGCCACCGGCCAGGCCAGACTGTTCTCCATGACCAGCACCACCGAGTCGCCCGGGCCGACGCCGCGGGACTGCCAGAATCGGGCCAGTCGATTCGATCGACGATCGAGCTCGGCGTAAGTGATGCGCTCCCCCGACCCCGCCATCACATAGGCGATGGCGTCGGGGCGGGTACGCGCGGTGGACGGTGGGTACACATCACTCCTGTTTGCGAATCATGAGTCGCATTGCCGGGTCGACCCTCAGCGGCCGGTCGTTGCAGGTAGGCAATCTCGAACTTTTGTACTGTTGTGGTTCACAACACACCATAGACTATGGTTTAGTGAAAGTGCAGTCACAAACGAGAGTCCATTGGAGAAGACATGACCATCGCTGACGACATCGATCTGATGGATCTCCGCCCGTTCGCGGCCGGTGTCGATCATGACGTGTTCGCGCGGTTGCGCACCGAGGACCCGTTGCACTGGAACACCGAACCCGACGGGCCGGGATTCTGGTCGGTGACCCGCTACGAGGACGTCAAGGCCGTGGCCTCCAACGCCGACGACTTCACCGTCACGCAGGGCACGCAGATCGCCAGCCGACGCGCGGAGGGCGAGGGCGCTCGCAGCATCCACCACGTCGATCCGCCCGAGCACGGCAGACTGCGCGGAATCGTCACCCCGCATGTGCGGCCGGTGAAGCTCAAGTCGCTCGAAGGCGACATCGCCGCGGTCATCGACGAGCTGCTCGACACCCACGCCGGCGCCGGCGACATCGACTTCGTCGCCTCCATCGCCGCGCAGCTCCCGCTGGTCATGATCGGGCGGTTGCTCGGTGCGCCGCTCGAGGACTGCCCGAACCTGTTGCGGTGGACCAACCAGATGGCCAGCGAGGACCCCGACTACTCCGAGGGTCCGGAAACCGCGGTGCGAGCGCGCGACGAGGTCTTCGACTACTTCCGCGGACTGGAGAAGCTACGCCGCGAATGCCCCGCCGACGATCTGATCAGCGTCCTGACCGCGGCCGAGCTCGACGGCGTACCCCTGTCACGTGGGTACCTCGACGCCTACTACCTGATCCTGATGGTCGCCGGGAACGAGACGACCCGCAATCTGCTGTCCGGCGGCGTCAACGCCCTGGCCGAGAATCCGCAGTGGTGGGACTTCATGCGAGCGAACCCCGCCAAGATCCGGGTGGTGGTCGAAGAGATGGTCCGCTGGGTCTCGCCTGTCCTGTCCATGCGCCGCACCGCCACCCGCGACATCGAGATGCACGGCAAGACGATCCGCGAGGGCGACAAGGTCGTGATGTGGTTCTGCTCGGCCAACCGCGACGAACGCGCCTTCGACGACCCGGAGACGTTCATCGGCAACCGGTTCCCCAACGAACATGTCGGCTTCGGATGGGGCGCGCATGCCTGCCTCGGCTCGAACCTCGCCCGTCTCGAAGCACGGTTGTTCTTCACCCGCATCATCGAGCGGGGACTGGGCATCACCGTCCTGGACACGCCGAACCGATTGCAGAGCAACTTCTTCCGCGGCATCAAGACCTTGCCGGTCCGGATCGAGGCCACCCGATGAGCGAGGTCGGCGAACTGACCGAGACCACCGGTCTCGGGACCGGCCCGGCCGCCCTGATCGGAGACCGGGAACTCGTTGACGGCGCTCCGATCCCGGTGATCAACCCCTTCACCGATCGGGAGATCGGTGCGACCCGCGAAGCCGGGAAAGACGTCGTCGACGAAGCGGTCGCCGCCGCGGCGAACGCGCTGCCCGCATGGGCACAGACGCCGCCGGCCCAGCGAGCCGCCGTCCTGCGGGCGACCGCCGATCTCATCGATCGACGCGGCGACCGGATCGCGGCGCTGGTGACCGCCGAAATGGGTATGCCCACCACACTGGCCACCGCGACACAGCAGGCGCTGCCGGCGACCGTGCTGCGCGCGACTGCGGACGCGACCGAGAGCTTCCCGTGGGAGCAGGTCGCCGACGGGGCGATCGTGCGCCGCGTGGCGGGCGGTGTCGTGGCGGCGATCACCCCGTGGAACATGCCGGTGCATCAGATCATCGCGAAGGTCGCGGCCGCACTCGCCGCGGGTTGCACCGTCGTGCTCAAACCCGCCGAGGCAACCCCGTTCGACGCCGCCCTCGTCCGCGGGTGCTTCATCGACGCGGGCCTCCCCGCGGGTGCCTTCGCCATCGTCAACGGCACCGGACCGATCACCGGCCAGGCTCTCGCCGCGCACCCGGACATCGCCCACGTGTCGTTCACCGGCAGTGTCCACGGGGGAAAGGCTGTCGCGACGGCGGCCGCGGAGTCGCTGGCACGCACCACCCTCGAACTCGGCGGCAAATCGCCCGCCGTCGTCCTACCCGACGCCGACCTCGACGCCGTGGTGCCGCGAATCCTGGCATCCGGGTTGGTCAATTCCGGCCAGGCGTGCAACGCCACCACGAGGCTCGTGGTGCCCGCCGCCTCCGCCGACCGCATCGAGGCCCTGATCGACGCCGCACTCGGACGGTTCGTGTTCGGTGACCCGACCGCGCCGGACACCACTCACGGTCCGCTCGCCTCCGCGGCGCACGCGCAACGAGTGCTCGATCGCATCGATGAGACACGCCAGGTCGGCGCCCGGGTGATCGCCGGCGCCGGAGAGCGTCTCGACATCGGCGACTCCCGTTCCTTCGTCTCCCCGATCGTCTTCGGCGATCTCGACCCCACCGCCGCGGCGGTCCGCGAGGAGATCTTCGGCCCGGTCCTGGTGGCGCAGTACTACCGCGACGTCGCCGAGGCGATCACGCTGGCCAATGACAGCCAGTACGGTCTGTCGGCCGAGGTGTGGTCCGCCGACCGGGACCATGCACTCCAGGTCGCGGCCCGGCTCGACGTCGGTCAGGTCAAGGTCAACGGCGTACGAACCCGCGAACGGCCGGCCGTACCCTTCGGCGGGCTCAAGAACTCCGGTTACGGGCGTGAGCTGGGCGCTGCGGGCATCGCCGAGTTCACCGAGATCCAGGCGGTGATGGCATGACCCGTTCGACAACCGCCGCGCGCACCATGGTCGTCACCGGCGCCGCCTCGGGCATCGGACTCGCCCTGGTGCAGCGGCTCCTCGACCGTGAACCCGGCACGCGGGTCATCGCCGTCGACATCGTCCCCTGCCCGGATGACCGTGCCCACTCGATTCTCACCGACCTCTCCGATCTGGAAGCGGTTGCAGCAGTGGATCTCCCCGAGCACCTCGACGCCCTGGCCAACGTCGCCGGGGTCCCGGGCACCGCTCCGGCGGAGACGGTCCTGGCGGTCAACACCCTGGGTCTGCGCGCACTGACGTTTCGGGCACTCGAGCGGATGTCCGCGGGCGGCGCCGTCGTGAACGTCGCCTCGATCGCGGCGCACCGGAACACACTGGCACACGACGACATCGCCGGCCTGCTCGCCGTACGAGATCGAGAAGAGCTACGCGCCTGGCTGTCCCGAGTGCAGATCGACGGGCCCGCGGCGTACGACACCTCCAAGCGTGCGGTCGTCGACTGGACGGTCGCATTGTCGGCTTCGTTGCAGCCCCGGGGAATTCGAGCCGTATCGGTCAGCCCCGGCCCCACCGACACCCCGATCCTGTCCGACTTCGAGCAGTCGATGGGCGCCGACGCCATCGCGCGATCGGCGTCGATGGTCGGCCGCCACGGCAGCGCGGCCGAGTCGGCATCGGTGATCGACTTCCTGCTCGGCCCGGACGCCGCCTGGGTCAACGGCATCGACGTACCCGTCGAAGGCGGACTCACCGCTCTGCGCGCCGCAGCCATCCCCCTTCCCCTGTCCCGACCCCGTAGCCGGGTCGACATCGCCGAGTGAAAGGACCACTCATGACCACACCTGCTGTCCTCGCACTGGACGGAACCGCGCCGGCCGATCGAGAGCTGCTCGGCGGCAAGGCCTACAGCGTGAACCGCATGCGGTCGCTGGGATTGCCGGTCCCACCTGCCTTCGCCCTCACCACGCCCGTCTGCGCCCAGTTCACCGAAGCAGGCGGTCAGCTCCCCACCCGCGTCTGGGAGGGGGTGCTCGCCCAGCTCCGCGTCCTGGAGCAGCAGACCGGAAAGGTCTTCGGCGCCGGCCCGTTCCCTCTGCTGGTCTCGGTGCGCTCGGGCGCTGCCCAGAGCATGCCCGGCATGATGGACACCGTGCTCAATCTCGGCCTCACCCGCGAGCTGGTCGCACAGCTGGCCGAGGCGACCGGCGACCCCGACTGGGCCCGTGACACCTGGGAGCGATTCCGCGCCGGATACGGCGACATCGTGCTCGGCGACGCCACCGCCGCACCACCCACCGACCCGTACGACCAGTTGCGCGAGGCGATCGGCGCCGTCTTCGGTTCATGGAGCAACGAACGGGTCGCAGCCTATCGACGTCACCACGGTCTGGGCGAGGGCGGCGGCACCGCGGTGACCGTGCAGGCCATGGTGTTCGGCAACCGCGACGATCAGTCCGGGACGGGCGTGGTGTTCAGCCGCGACCCGGCCACCGGCGCACCCGAGCTGTTCGGCGAGTGGCTCGCCCGGGCGCAGGGTGAGGATGTCGTCTCCGGTGAGCGCACGCCCGAGACCATCGACTCCTTCCGCACTCACTCGCCACACCTGCACGCCGAGCTCAGCACGATCGCGCGGACGCTCGAGAACGAACACCGCGATCTCGTCGACATCGAGTTCACCGTGGAGAGCGGCACGCTCTACATGCTGCAATGCCGCTCGGGGAAGCGCTCCGCGCGTGCTGCGGTCCGCATCGCCGTCGACCTGGTCCGCGAGGGCCTCATCAGCCGGGACGACGCCGTCGCGCGTATCAGTCCCGAACAGGCGAAGTCGTTGTCGCAGAACAACTCGGCAGACGCCGCGGCCGACGTCCTCGCCACGGGCACGAGCGCCGGCCCCGGTGCCGCGGTCGGCGTCGTCTACACCGACACCGACGATGCCTGCGCCGCAGCGGCACGCGGCGAGCACGTCGTCCTCGTCCGGCCCTCGACCTCGCCGGCCGACGTGCCCGCGATGTTCGATTCCGTGGCGGTCGTGACCGAGGTCGGCGGTACGACGTCCCACGCCGCCCTGGTGTGCCGCGAGATCGGGGTGCCCTGCGTGGTCGGGTGCGGGATCGGACTCTCCGACGCCCTCGCCGGGCAGACGGTCACCGTCGACGGAACGACCGGAAAGGTCTATGCCGGTGACGTTCTCAGTGCCGGCACCTCCGCTGACGAGTACGTCGACGAGCTGGTGTCGTATCTGCCGGACGTGCTGTCACCCGAACACCCACTGGCCGAGCTGATCACCGCACGAACACTGCAGGGGGCCTGATGAGCACCGACACCGGACCGGACGCCCGTGCGCACGATGGGATCGACGCTGCTTACTCGGCAGCCGGCCTTCTCGATCACACCGCGGCCCCGGCCAAACGCGCGAACAAGCGCGGTGAGCAGACGCGCGACAAACTGGTCAAGGCGGCGACGGAGTGCTTCACCGAGTACGGATACACCCGCACCCGGATCTCCGACATCACGCACCGGGCGGAGATCTCGCAGGGCAACTTCTATCGGCATTTCGTCAGCCTCGACGACATCTTCCTCGCCGCGCTCCGCCCGTCCCTGCTGGAACTGGCCAATGCACGACTGCGTCCCGATCGCGCCCAGGGCGAGTTGCAGTCGCTGATCGAGGTCAACACCACGTATCTCCAGGCCTACGCTCGCAGTCGCCACATGCTGCGACTGCTCCGCGAGGCGGCCGCGGCCAGTGAGAACCGGGGGTTCCAGCAGCTCTGGCTCAATCTGCGGGGCGACTTCGTGCGACGCACCGAGCGCTGGCTCGACCGCCTCGTCGCCAACGGGACCATCGAGGCCTGTGACACCGAGTTGCTCGCCGAGACCCTGGGCTGCGCCACCGAGCAGATGGCCTACATCCACGTCGGTCTGCCGGCCAGCACCCCGCGACGAGAGCGCCTCGAGGCTCTCGGGACCGCGCTCGGCGAACTCTGGTACCGGGTCATCCCGCTCACCTCCAGGACGACGGCATGACCCGCTCCGTCGCCTCGCCGGTCGAGCGCACCCTCGGGATCGACGTCACCGTGACCGCGGTCCGCGACGAGACGTCCGAGGCACGCACGATCGTGCTGGACTTCCCCGCGGGCAGCGACTACCGACCCGGGCAGTTCATCACCGTGCGCATCCCGAGCGATCGGACCGGCTCGGTCGCGCGCAGCTATTCGTTGTCGACCGC
The DNA here is from genome assembly GCF_022348225.1 of Gordonia sp. McavH-238-E. Lineage (NCBI taxonomy): Bacteria > Bacillati > Actinomycetota > Actinomycetes > Mycobacteriales > Gordoniaceae > Gordonia > Gordonia sp. McavH-238-E. Next base: position 124,675 of record NZ_JAKRFE010000006.1, on the reverse strand, counting down.
TCCCGGGGTCGACGCCGCCCCGGCGATCACCGTCAAGCGAACCCGAGACGGCTACGGATCGAACTGGTTGTGCGACAACGCCGAACCAGGCCTGACCCTGCACGTCATCCCACCGTCGGGGGTCTTCACGCCGCACTCCTGGGCGCACCCGCTGTACCTGTTCGCGGCCGGCAGCGGCGTGACGCCGGTGATGTCGATCCTGCGTTCGGCCCTCGAATCCCACGACACGACGGTGACCCTGTTCTACGCCAACCGCGACCGGGAGTCGACGATCTTCGCCGACGCGATCGACGAGCTGGCCGAGCGTCATCCCGGACGGTTGGTGGTGCATCACTGGTTGGAGGCCGACCGGGGTCTACCCACCGCGGCCGCGATCGGCGACGTTGTTGCCGGCACCGAGGACTGCGAAGCCTTCATCTGTGGTCCGGCACCGTTCATGGACCTCGTCGAGCACACCCTCCGCGGGCGCGGCCTGCACCACGAGGCGGTCCACGTGGAGAGATACGTGTCGCTGACCGGCGACCCGTTCACCCTCGCGACGCACGACGACGAGGGTGGCGCCCACGACGTCACCGTGCACATCGACGGCGACGTGCACACGGTCCGCTGCGGCACGGACACCGTGCTGCTCGACGCACTGCTCGCCGCCGACGTCGACGCACCGTATTCCTGCCGGGAAGGTGACTGCGGGTCGTGTGTGGCCCGACTGACCGCCGGCGACGTCGACCACGGCAACGGGATCGCGCTGGAATCCGAAGACATCGACGACGGATACCTGCTGACCTGTCAGGCGACCCCGAAGGGCCCGGTCACGATCGAGTTCGACTGAAGCCACACCCCGGATACATCGCATCGGCCCCGAGCGCTACACCGCGCCGATGATGTATTCCACTGCCAGATAAGCCTGCACCGTATTCCCGGCGACCCGATCTAGCGAGACCCGTCGGCCTTCGAGCGATTCTGTGGGGGACAGTGGCGCCACAGGGCGGGGTGTCAGTTGCCGACGGCAACGCGGTTCTGCAGGTCGAGTGCGATGTCGACGATGAGGTCTTCTTGACCACCGACCAGTCCTCGTCGTCCCACTTCGAGCAGGATGGTGCGCACGTCGATGCCGTAACGCTCCGAGGCGGTTTCGGCGTGGCGCAGGAACGACGAGTAGACCCCGGCGTAACCCAGGGTGAGGGTTTCGCGGTCGACTCGTACTGGACGGTCCTGCAGTGGGCGCACGATGTCATCTGCGGCGTCTTGTAGGGCGAACAGGTTGGTGTTGTGTTTCCAGTCGTGCAGGTCGGCGACGGCGATGAACGGTTCGATGGGGCAGTTACCTGCGCCGGCTCCGTGTCCGGCCAACGATGCATCGACCCGGGTTGCCCCGGCTTCGACAGCGATCACCGAATTGGCCACCGACAGCGAGAGATTCTCGTGCGCGTGGATTCCGATCTCAGTGGCTGGGTCGAGAGTCTCGCGGTAGGCGCGGACACGCTCGCGGGTACCGTCCATGGTCAGCTTGCCCCCGGAGTCGGTGACGTAAACACAGTGTGCTCCATAGCTTTCCATCAGTTTGGCCTGGCGCGCGAGTTCTCCGGGGTCGGTCATGTGGCTCATCATCAGGAAGCCGGAGACGTCCATGCCGAGTTCGCGGGCGGTGGAGATGTGCTGGGCGGAGACATCGGCCTCGGTGCAGTGGGTCGCGACCCGTACTGACCGGACGCCTAGGGAGTATGCCTGGCGGAGTTCGTCAATTGTGCCGATGCCCGGGAGTAGAAGCGTCGTCAGACGAGCATGGGTGAGGTTGTCGGCGGCGGCCTCGAGCCACTCCCAGTCGGTGTTGCTTCCCGGGCCGTAGTTGAGGCTGCCGCCGGCCAGTCCGTCGCCATGGGCGACTTCAATGCCGTCGACCCCGGCGGCATCGAGTGCGGCGACGATGATGCCGACGTTCTCCGGTGTGATCCGGTGCCGCAGTGCATGCATGCCGTCACGGAGCGTCACGTCCTGAATGAACAGTTGTGTGGTCATCGCAGAGTTCCCTTGGCTTCGGTCATCGCCAGGTCAACCGCGATGGTTTCGGCGAATTGCACCGCCGCAGAGGTCATGATGTCGAGATTGCCTGCATAAGCAGGTAGGTAGTGTGCGGCTCCCTCGACTTCGAGGAACACGCTGACCTGGTGCGTAGGCCGCGGCGCATCGGCAGGCAGCAGAGTGTGGACGGGCTGGTCGGCCGGGATCTCGGTGATCTGCACGTCCTGCTTGAGCCGGTACCCCGGCACGTAGACAGCCACCTTGTCGACCATCGCGTGCACCGACTCGATCACTGCCCGCTCGTGGTCGGGGCCCGAGAGTTCTGCGAGACAAAACACGGTGTCTCGCATGATCAACGGTGGATCAGCGGGATTCAGGACGATGATTGCCTTGCCGCGCCGGGCCCCTCCGACCGATTCGATTGCGCTCGACGTGGTTTCGGTGAACTCGTCGATGTTCGCGCGGGTGCCCGGCCCAGCTGACTTGGAGGCGATCGACGCGACGATTTCGGCGTAGGACACCGGGGCAATCGCGGACACAGCGGCGACGATCGGGATCGTCGCTTGGCCGCCGCATGTCACCATGTTCACGTTGTCGGACTGCCGGTGTTGGTCGAGGTTGACCGCCGGAACGACGAACGGACCGATCGCAGCGGGCGTCAGATCGATCAGCCGCTTGCCGAAGGGAGCGAGCAACTCGGCGTTGAGCCGGTGGGCTCCGGCGGACGTCGCATCGAAGACGATGTCGACGTCGGAGAAGTTCGGCAGATCGATGAGTCCGCGCACTCCTCCGGACGTCGTCGGCACCCCGAGACGCTGTGCGCGAGCGAGTCCGTCGGATGCAGGATCGATACCGACCATCGCTCCCATCTGCAGATTCTCCGAAAGCCTGATGACTTTGATCATGAGGTCGGTACCGATGTTGCCCGAGCCGATGACAGCGACGGTCGCATCTTTCGTGGTGCTCATCTCACCAGCTCCTTCACGAATGTGGTTGATACCGAGCCGAGACCACTGATGTCGGCGCGAACATGGCAGGGCCCGGCGACCGGCACCATCGGTCCCAGCGCACCGGAGAGCACGACTTGACCGGCCTGCAGCGGTTGGCCGAAGTCTCGAGCGGTGACTGCGAGCCAACGCAGAGCGTTGAGAGGATCCCCGAGACAGTCGGCACCCGTGCCCGTCGAGACGACATCGCCGTCGACCGACATCGTCATATTCACTGACTGCGGCTCGAACTCGCCGAGTGTGCGTCGTTCGTCGCCCAACACGAACAGACCGCTCGATGCGTTGTCAGCAACCGTGTCGGCGAACGTGATGTCCCACCCGGCGATTCGGCTGTCCACGATCTCCAGAGCTGCCACGGCATAAGCCACCGCGCCGTGTACCTGTTCATAGGACAAGTCGCCCTCCGCGAGATCCTCGGCAAGAACGAATCCGATCTCGGCCTCTACCTTCGGTTGCAGGAGACAGTCCAGCGCCACGACGGCACCCGCCGCACAACTCATGTCGTCGAGGAGAATTCCGAAGTCCGGCTGGTCCACACCGAGTTGTTTCTGGACCACCGGCGCGGTGAGGCCGATCTTGCGTCCGACAATGCGTGCACCTGCGTCCACACGAGCAGCGACGACCCGCTGCTGAACCGCATATGCAACGTCGGGATCGTCGACACCGATCAGGGCACGAACAGGCAGGCACGGCGACCGGCGCGCGGCCGCAGACTGTAGTGCTTCCGCAGCCCTTCTCACAGAAGGGTCAGAGGTTCTCAGAGTTTTACTCACGTCGTCTTCCATGTCATCGGGTGCTCAACGGCTCGAGGGTTGAATCGGCAGCCGGTTCTTATCAACTTTCCGCATCGCGATCCCACGTCGTCGCCGTCTTTCCGCGTTCTCGGAGGAGAACTTTGCGGATCTTCCCGTTCTCGGTGGTCGGCAGCGTCTCGACGATGTCGACAAAACGGGGAACGGCGAACTTCGCCAGACGGCCATGGCAGTGGTCGACGATCTCGCGAGGGGTGAGGATTGCGCCGGCCTTGGGAACAACCGACACCATGACCTCGTCCTCGGCCATCTCAGATGGCACCGGATACGCTGCCACCGATTCGACGGCGGGGTGTAGTCCGATTGCCTGCTCGACTTCGAAGGACGAGATGTTCTCCCCCCGCCGACGGATCACGTCCTTCATGCGGTCGACGAACCGGAACCAGCCGTCCGGCTCCCGGACGACGCGATCACCGGTGTGGAACCACAGGTTCCGCCATGTTTCCGTTGTCTTGTCGGACATGCCGTGGTAGCCGGTGGCAAACGCATATGGGACGCGTGGGCGGAGCAGAAGCTCCCCTGGTGTGCCGTCCGGTACTGGAGAGTCGTGCTCATCCACCACGACCGCTTCGAAGTCGGGCTGGACCTGGCCGATGTAGCCGGGTCGAGGCATGTCCGGCGCGGAGGTCAGGACCGAGTTGGTCTCTGTCGAACCGAAGCCGTCGACGAGTCGGATGCCGAACCGATCGAAGAACGGGTCGGCCAGACCCGCCGGAGTTGCCGGTGACAGCGCGCGGTTCACGTTGTGCTCCCGATCCCTCGACTGAGGCTCGCGGGACCAGAGAATGTTGATCATCGCCCCAAGCAGATAAGTGACCGTGGCGTCCGAGTCGGACAGCTCCGACCAGAACCGCCGCGCGGAGAATCGACGTCCTACGACGATCGTTGCCCCGGCGACGAGAGTTTGGAAGAAGGCGTTGAGGGCATTGGTGTGGAACAGCGGCAAAACCGTGAACAACGTGTCCTCATCGGAGATGCAGAGCTGCTCGGAGACGGTGATCCCCCACCAATAGAACTGGGCGTGGGGGCAGCACACACCTTTTGACACGCCCGTGGTTCCAGAGGTGTAGAGCAGCGCCGCCGTATCACCCGGCGACACCGAGCAGGGCGGGACGGTCCCGGAGAGCTCTGGGAAGGTGCGCACGTCGTAACCCGCCACAGCTGTGGCGGCTGAATCCAGCAACCAGACCTGCTCGAGATCGGGCGGGACCGGAACCGACTCCAGGCGGTTGAGGAGTTCTGGCTCGATGACCAGAATCCGGGAGTTCGAGTTCTCCAGCGCATGGTGTAGCTGGGTTCCCTGCAACGCGGCGTTCAGTGGCACGGCGACTGCACCGATCCAGGCGCACCCGAGGATGGTCTGAAGCAGTTCGAGCCGATTCTGCGACAGTGTCGCGACCTTGTCCCCGCGACTTATCCCGTTCGCTTGCAACATCGCTGCAGTCGCGGCGGCCAGGTCGCGAACCTCGGCGTAGGTAAGTGCGGATTCCCCCATCTTCAACAGTGTCTTGTCGCTGTACAGCTCTGCCTGACGTGTCAGCAGGGCTGGAATGGTGCAATCCTTCAAGGGAAGACCGCGAAGCGGTGCGATGCGGTCAACGGTGCTCTGCATTTGTTCATTGCTCCTTGGCGGAGGGCTGCGGTATCACCGCGACCGGCCCGCCGGTTGTCTGCGTTTCTGGTGATGCCAAGTCGATTTCGGACCCGGGGACCCCGCCCTCGCCGACGACTTTCGCAACAACTGTCGGACCCAGGTCGGTACGTATCGACGCGAAGGTGACTGCGGGTGTGCCGCGCTGAACAGAGATTTCTTCGATGACACCTCGGTAGGCAGTCAGGGGTTCGAAATCGCCACTGCAGCAATGAGGGCAGAGGCTACGTGGAGGGAAGGACGCTCTTCCGCACCTCGTGCAGCTCTGCATCGTGATGCCCATGTCAAACCCTTTCGAGAATCGCAAGGTTCGCGCAGGATCCGTAGCGATAGGTGACCATGCCGTAACCGCTGACGGCGGCGGTGCGTGCGCCGGGAACCTGGCGCTCGCCGGCTTCGCCACGCAACTGGATGACGGCTTCGACGAGCCCATGCATTCCCGCCGCTGACCCCGCCTGCCCCGCGGACAGTTGACCGCCCGAGGTGTTGACCGGCCATCGATCGTGGAGGAGGCGATCGGTGATGTCGAACAAACTCCCGGTGGGGACGAAACCCATGTCCTCCAACTGGATCAACACCATGACCGGATAGTCGTCGTAGACGCTGATCACATCGATATCGGCAGGACGCAGACCTGCGCGGTTCCACAGTTCTGGGGCGACTCGGCACAGGCCGGTACGAAGTCCATCGCCTTCATGTCCGTCCCAGTTCACAGAACCGCCGATGGCACTGACGCGAACCGCCGGACTTCCGTCCTGCATGTGGTCCTGTCTCGTGATCACGATGGCGTCTGCACCCGTGACCGGCGGAACACAGTCGAACCGACGCAGGGGCGACGCGATGACGGGCGAGGTGAGATAGTCGTCCATACTCATAGGCGTCCGGTAGACGGCACCTGGATTCATTGTCGCCCAATGTCTCTGGGCAACAGCCACCGCTCCGTACGCCTTATCGTCGAGGCCATGTCGACGCATGTGGCGTTGCGTGAGCATCGCGAACATGGCGTTCGGTCCGCCCATTCCCAACGGAGTGACATAGTCCCGGGTGATGGCGTTGTATTCGTCGACTACTGACTTGAAGTCCGACGCGGTCATGCGATCGCCGGCAACCAGGACAATGGTTTCCGCGTCTCCGGCCTCGATTGCACGCACGGCATGCTGAAGCATGTTCACGCCGCTGGCTCCGCCGTTGGTGTCCTCCATGATCCAGCGGAGAGCCAGGCCGCTGCGAAGGGCCAGGTCGACAGCGTGGTCGGGTTTGAGGGTGAAGCTCGATACCCCGAGCCCATCAACGTCTTCGAGAGCAAGGCCGGCCTTCTCGACCGCCTGCCGAACAGCACTGGTCAGCAGACGCTCTGTGGTCTCGACTCCCTCTGGGTGTCGGGTATACGGCACCTCGACTGCGCTGGCGATGACTGCGCTGTGCCCGGTCATACCGGCTCGCCGATCTCGTCCAGCGAACGGGAATCCGGAGCAGCAGGCGGCATCCCCGAAAGCGAGTCGATGCCCTTGGTTTCGGGAGCCTTGAGCACGGCGACGGTGCTGAGGACGCCGAAGAGGGCCAGGTACACCGCGATGGGCCAGTACGTCCCGGACCAGGCAAGCAGGCCTGTGGCGATCAGCGGCGCGACACCGCCGGCAAAGATCGCGGCGACTTCATGACCTATCGACAATCCGCTGTAGCGGACCTTTCCGGTGAACAGTTCGCTGAAGAAGCTCGGCTGAGTACCGATCATCGCACTGTGGCAGATGCTGATGGCGATGATGATCGCGAGCCAGATGAGCGCCGTGTTCTGTGTGTTGATCAGAAGGAAAAACGGTGCGGCCCAGATGATCACCCCGACGGCGCCGATGAGATAAACCGGGCGTCGACCTATCCGATCAGACAGTGCCGCGAACCCGACCATGGTGAATGTCTCCAGGATGTTGGCGACGATGATCGCGGTCAGAATCACCCCGCTACCCACACCGATGTGGACTCCGTAGGCGAGGGAGAACACCGCGAAGATGTACGAACCGCCGTTCTCGGCCATGCGCGCGCCTACGGTGACCAGGATTGATCGCCGCTGCGTCTTGATCGCTTCGAGTGCGGGGAAGCGAACCCGGTTGTCCTCCGCCTGGAGCTCCTCGAAAACCGGGGTTTCCTGGACCTTCATGCGGATCACCAGGCCGGCGATCATGAGAACCAGTCCCAGAAGGAACGGTATTCGCCAACCCCAGGAGAGAAACTCGTCTTCGGGGAGCAGGTTGACCAGGGCGAACACTGACGACGACAGGATGAAGCCCAACGTGACGCCCACCTGGCTGAAGGCGGAAAAGAATCCGCGCCGGCTCGGTGGAGCATTCTCGCTGATCAAGAGTACTGCGCCACCCCATTCCCCGCCCACCGCGATTCCCTGAATCACACGCAGAATCACGAGGAGAATCGGCGCCCAGACGCCGATCTGGGCATGTGTGGGGAGTAGACCGATGAGCGCAGTACAGACGCCCATCATCATGAGTGTGATGACGAGCATTGACTTTCGTCCGACGCGGTCACCGAAGTGCCCGAAGATGACTCCACCGAAGGGCCGTGCGACGAAGCCTATGGCGAACGTTCCGAATGCGGCGAGTGTTCCAACGAGGGAATCGTCTCCGGTGAAGAAGAGCGGCCCGAAGACGAGGGCTGCGGCGGTTCCGTACAGAAAGAAGTCGTACCACTCGAGGGCGCTGCCGATCAGGCTCGCGGTGGCCGCCTTACGCGTTCGGCTTTCTACAGATTGATTGGACATGGCAGGAATCCGTTTCCTATATTGCGAGAATCATGATTGAGGGCGTATCAGCGGGCCAGTGATACCGGCGTCGGGATCTCGTTGGGACTGTGAGTCAGTGACCGAATGCTTCGACAAGCCACCATGCCCCTTCGTCCGAGACGATCTTGGCGTCCAGGACCATCGGGCGATTGGGTTGGTCGAGCCAGGACTTGATCGGGAGTAGATCGTCGAGGCACCTGACGGTGACGGTCTCACAGCCGAAGCCACGAGCGAGGGCAGCGATGTCCGTCTCTGGGAAGGTCACCGCGTCGAGGTCTTCGTGTGCTCCGAAGTGGTGGGCTTCCGCCCCGTACTGCGCGTCGTTGTAGACGATGACGAGCATGGGGAGGTTCAGTCGGGCTGCCGTCTCGAGTTCGCTGATACCCATCAAGAAGCCACCGTCGCCGCAGGCTGCGATCGGAACACGGTCGGGTTGAGCGATCGCGGCGCCGATCGCGGTGGCGAGGCCGAGGCCAACGGATTGAAATGCCTGGGTGAAGCAGAATCCGTACTCGTCGGGTACGTCGAGAAACATGCTCGGGTAGCCGAGGAAGTTCCCGGAATCCACCGACAGGACCCGCGAGCGCGGCAGCATTCGATTCAGCTGTGCACTCATCAGCCGGGGATCGATACGCTCGTCTGTGCTCTCGTCTTCGAACGGGACCTGGTGCCATCGACCTTCGGTCTGAATTCGTCGCAGAGTCCCGCTGGTCCGGTAGCCGGTCCTCTCGACCCGCGCCTCGGCAAGCAGAGCCGAGACGTCGGCGGCGGTTTCCGCCACGCCGGCCCACACACCGAGATCGACCGGGCGATGCCGCCCGAGGGCGCTCTGGTCGATGTCGACCTGGACAACCTTCGCGCTGTCGCCGATCAAGCGGCCGTGCCGCATGGTCCACATGTTCAGTGTGCATCCCCAGCCGACGATGAGGTCGGCGTTTGTGATGAGCTCAGCGGCAAGTGGCGTCGAGAACCCTCCGGCCACGTCGATACTCCACGGCTCCCCTTCGAACATCCCTCGGGCGACGGCAGATGTCGCCAGCAGGGCTCCGCATCGTTCTGCGAGTTCGATGAGGGTGCGTTTCGCAGGACCCCCACGGGCACCACGTCCAACGACGAACACAGGCCTCTGTGCCTGCTTGAGCAGTACCGCGAGTTCTTCCACATCGGTTCGCTGAGGCCGGGGAGCCATCCTGGTGATCGGGTGCGGAACCGAGACGGACCCGGTCAGTACACAGTCCTGGACATCGATGGGGATGTTGAGCACCACCGTGCGCTTCTGCATCGCGCAGACGTTGTACGCGTGAGTCAGATCGGAAACAGCTGTCTCCGCAGATCGGATTCGGAGCGCCACTGCTCCGCAGCCGCGGGCGATCGATTCCTGGTCGATGTAGAAGTTCGACTTCGGATCGGTGGCTTCGGCGGTCAGGACGAGCAGCGGGCTCTGGCTCTTCGCGGCCTCGACTATGCCGGTCAACGCGTTGGTGTAGCCGCACCCTTGATGCAGCGAGAGCACGGTCACCTGCTCGCTCATCCGGGCGTGGGCGTCTGCCATGACCGCTGCGCCGCCCTCATGACGTGCCGCGACGAAGCGGGCGCCGGCTCCAACGAGTGCGTTCGTATAGTGGAAGTTGCCGCTACCGACGACACCGAACGCCACCCGGACACCGAGCTCGTACAACGCTCGACCGATAGCTTCGCGAACGTACATGATCAATCTCCCTTTTCGAGCTCGGTGGGTGTTTTCACGAGCGCCAGCACTCGGGCGGGGCTACCTGACCCGCCGACGATCTTCAGCGGCGCGACGACCAGCACTCCACCGGCGGCGGGGAGTGAATCGAGATTTCGTAGCTGCGTGACGCCGTACTTGCCGGCGCCGAGCAGGTGGTGGTGACACGGGAAGGGTGGGTCGAAGGCGTATGCTTGGCCGGCGTCGATACCGACGGTTTCCACTCCGATGCCCCTGATTGGGCTCTGTGTCGCCAACCATTCGGCGCACTCCACCGAGATGCCGGGCGTGTGAGGACCATCGCCGTCAGCGTTGATGAATTGCACTTCGTCAGCGGCTCGGCGGTCCCAGCCTGTTCGGTAGAGCAGCCAACCGCCTTCGGGCAAGGGGCCGTAGCTCCGTTCCCAATCCAGTACGTCATCGACACCGAGCAGGAAGTCAGGGTCGTCGACAACCTCCTTCGACTTGTCGATGACGACGAAAGGACCGATCAGGTGAGAAGCCGGAACACGCGAGACATCGGCGAGATCACGGCCGGTGACCCAGTGACACGGAGCGTCGAAGTGAGTCCCCACGTGTTCGCCGGTGTGGATGGCGTTCTGGTAGGACGTCTCACCCCTCTCGTCATAGCGTGCAAGCTCCTCGAGAGAGAATCGCGGAATCGGCTCCATGCCATCGGGAAGTGGCAGAACCGGAGTCCGGTCCGACAGGGGGGCGGTGAGGTCCACGACGCTGATCGTGTTGTCTCTCAACCCCTCTGACAGACCGAGGGCGGACGGGAGTAGTTCGGGCATGCCCTAGATACTTCAGTTTGTGGGCTGATCCACATAATGCCCTTCTTGCACGCACTATGCCCATATGGCTATCACGCCAGGCTCTGGCTATGCTCTCGCCATGGAACGTCGGCTGAAACACCTCCTCGACGGCGGCTTCAAACTCCGTCATCTACAACTGATCACGGCAATCGCGAACAATGGAACAATCGTCGGCGCTGCTGCGGATCTGTATGTGACCCAGCCTGTGGTGACCCGGGGTTTACGTGAGGCAGAAGAGATTCTGGGAGTGCGGCTGTTCGACCGCAGCACGCGCGGGGTCACCCCGACGCCCTATGGCACCTTGCTGCTTGAACACGCCGAGATGATCCTGACCAGCATGGAACGTCTGGCCGAGAACATCGATCACCTCCAACAGAGCGGAACGCGACCGATCCGGGTGGGCACGAACATGACCGGGTCGTATGTTCTCCTCCCACGCACCCTGGTGTCGCTGAAGGCCGCGCACCCTGGTCTCAAGGTGTCGGTGGTCGAGGGCACCGACGAGACCTTGCTCGAGTTGCTGGCGCACCACAAGCTCGACGTCCTGATCGGGCGGATGACTGACGGGAACCCCCACCACATCACCCAGCGGCATCTGTACGACGAGCCCATCCGGATCATGGCAAGGGTTGGACATCCCGCCTTCACGGGCGACGGCCTCGAGCCCGAGTCTCTGGCGTCATTCCCCTGGGTGCTGCCGCCTCCGACCGCGGTGGCAAGCCGATTCGGTGGGTCATTCGGCGAGACCGGATCTTGGGTCCCCACGAATGTCATCGAGTGCACGTCAATCCTCACGATCCGGGCGATTCTGCACGCCACCGATTCACTGGCCCCCCTGCCGGTGCTGGTCGGAACGAACGATCCCGAGCTGCGCATGCTCCCCGTGGAGCTCGATACCCTCCCCCGCGCAATCGCTCTCATTCACTCGGCAGAGTCAGCCCTGAGCGAGAGCGCCGACTTGTTCGTGTCGCACCTCCTCGACGAGGTCGAGGCGATCGAATCCGAGCTATCGGGATTGCACCTCGACCTCAAGTAGCGCACGAGATCGGATCGAGCCGACGAACCTTATGTCCGTATGGACATGGCTGGCTCCGATATAGGCATTTGTTTGGTATAGCCGGGGGCCCGACCATTGATCCATGACTTCAACCCCCGACGGCTGGATCCGCAACTTCGTCGACGGAGCCTTCGTCGATCCCGATCCGCGGCGTGGATTCGATCAGGTCGATCCTGCGACCGGACGGACGCTCGGCCAGGTCCACGAGGCCGACCAGGCGCTGGTCGATCGCGCCGTGAACGCCGCCCGTCGGGCCCTTGACAACGGCTGGGCCGACACGCCGGTGCGCGAACGCTCCGCGCTGTTGCGCCGCGCCGCGGATCGCATCGAGCAACGCTTCGAGGAGTTCGTCGCCGCCGAGATGGCCGACACCGGTAAGCCGATCACCCAGGCACGAGAACTCGACGTGGCTCGAGCGCTGACCAACTTCAGGACGTTCGCCGATGTCGCTGCCGCCGCCGGCCAGGAGTCGTTCATGACCGACCTTGCCGGCGGTCGGCAGGCGCTCAACTATGCGGTCCGCAAACCGCTCGGCGCGGTCGCGGTGATCGTGCCGTGGAACCTGCCACTGCTCCTGCTGACCTGGAAGGTGGCGCCCGCACTCGCGTGCGGTAATGCCGTGGTGGTCAAGCCAAGCGAGGAGACGCCCGCGACTGCCACTCTGCTCGCGGAGGTCCTCGCCGAGGTGGGACTGCCCGCCGGCGTGTACAACGTGGTGCACGGCTTCGGTGGCAACTCCGCCGGCGAGTACCTCACGACACATCCGGGAATCGACGGTGTCACCTTCACCGGTTCGTCCGCGACCGGCTCTCATGTGATGAAAACCGTTGCGCCCCGTGTACGTCCGGTGTCGTTCGAGCTCGGGGGGAAGAATGCCGCGATCGTGTTCGATGACGTCGACCTCGACGAAGCACTCACCGGACTCACCAGGTCCGTCTTCGCCAACACGGGCCAGGTGTGTCTGTGTACCGAAAGGGTGTACGTCCACCGTTCCATCTTCGACGACGTCGCTGTCGGGCTCGTCGAGCGTGCCGAGCGACTGCGTCTGGGCAACCCCGCCGATCCCGACGTCACCACCGGACCACTGATCTCGCAGGGGCACCGCGACAAGGTAATGCGCTATTTCGAGCTCGCCGAGCAGTCGGGCGCCAAAGTCTTGACCGGGGGCGGAATTCCGGACCTGGGTCAGGATTTCGAGTCCGGCTCGTGGGTGGAGCCGACGCTGTGGACGGGACTGACCAACGAGGACCCGGTTCTGCGTGAAGAGATCTTCGGGCCGGTCGCCGCATTGGTGCCGTTCGACACGGAAGCGGAGGCGATCGCGCTCGCCAACGACACCCAGTACGGGCTGGCCGCGTCGGTGTGGACCAACGACCTGCGACGCGGACACCGCGTCGCACAGAAGATGAACGTCGGAATCTCCTGGGTCAACACTTGGTTCACGCGCGAACTGCGATCTCCATTCGGTGGCGTCGGGTTGTCCGGAATCGGCAGGGAGGGCGGCGAGTCGTCGTTGCACTTCTATACCGAGCCCACCAACGTGTGCGTGGCCCTATGACTCCCGGGAAAAGAGGAACAATGGAAGCGAAGTCACTGACCCGCAAGGAGATAGACACCCTTGCCGCGCGATTGGACGAGGCACAGCTGCAGGTACTCGACACTCCGAGTCTCGCAGACGATGTCGAGGTCCACATCGACGACGCGTACCGCGTCCAGGAAGCGCTGGTCGGCCGGCAACTCGACCGTGGGCAGACGCTCGTGGGCGTCAAGCTCGGGTTCACCAGCAAGGCCAAGATGGCTCAGATGGGTGTTTCCGACGTGATCGTCGGCCGGCTCACCGACGCTATGCGCGTCGACAACGGCGGTCGATTCGATCTGAGCCGGTTCATTCACCCCAAGATCGAACCCGAGGTCGCGTACCGCCTGATGCAGGACATCGATCTCGACGACCCAGGTGTCGACGTCGAAACCTGCGTCGACGCCGTCGCTCCGGCGATGGAGATCATCGACTCCCGCTACCGTGACTTCCGGTTCACCTACACCGACGTGGTCGCCGACAACACGTCCGCAGCCGCTTTCGTGATCGGTCCGTGGCAGTCGATGCGTTCCGTCGGCGATCTCTCGGTGCGACTCGAGGCGGGCGGGCAGTCCGTTGACGGTTCCACCGCCGCGATTCTCGACGATCCGGTCAACGCTCTCCACGCACTTCTCGACGTGTGTCGCCGTCGCCGAATTCCGTTGCGCGCGGGCGATGTGGTGCTCGCCGGCGCCGCCACCGCGGCAATCCCGTTGGCGGCGGGCGCCGCACGATGCGACATCGACGGCCTCGGCAGCGTCACCGCCGAAGTCAGCTCATGAGCCACGACGCCGCCGCCCGGGTCCTCGAGCAACTCGCGATCCCACGCGGACGATTCCCACATCTGAAGGTCGCGGGCGACTTCGTCTATGTCTCCGGAACGAGCTCCCGTCGACCGGACAATACGTTCGACGGTGTCGAGGTCGACGAGATGGGAACGACGAATCTCGACATCCGAGCACAGACGCGAGCGGTCATCGACAACATCCGATCGATCCTCGTCGAGGTCGGTGCGGATCTGAGCGATCTCGTGCAGGTCACCTCCTATCTCGTGTCGATGAACGACTTCGGCGGCTACAACGAGGTGTACGCCGAGGTGTTCGACGAAACCGGTCCGACCCGGACCACCGTTGCGGTACACCAACTTCCGCATCCGCATCTACTGATCGAGATCCAGGGTGTCGCCTACCTGCCCCCTCATCGCCGTACCGCCCTCAACCTGAAGGATCACTCATGAACGCCATCCCGCCCGTCATCGACTTCCAGAAGTGGATCGCCGAGAACAAACACCTGCTCGCACCGCCGGTGAACAACCAGACGATGGCCTTGGGCGACGACTTCGTCGTCCAGGTGGTCGGCGGTCCAAATCAGCGCACCGACTATCATCTCGACCCGTACGAGGAGTGGTTCTACCAGCTCGAGGGCAGTATCTACGTGGACGTCATGACCGCGGACGGACCGGAGCGCGTGCATATCCGCGAAGGCGAGACCTGGCTGCTGCCCGGCAACATTCCGCATTCACCGCAACGCCCGACCGCCGACTCGATCGGCCTTGTCATCGAACGCGTGCGTCGTGAGGGCACCCTGGAGAAGTTCCAGTGGTACTGCCTCGACTGCAATCACTTGATCCACGAGATCGAGCTGCAGGTGCGCAATATCGTCGCCGACCTGCCACCGGTCTTCGTTCAGTTCTACGAGGACGAGCAGGCTCGCACCTGTGACAACTGCGGGGCCCTGCATCCCGGGAAGGGCTGACGTGAGCGGCACCATCGACGTCCACACCCACTATGTTCCCAAGGGCTGGCCGGACCTGACCGCCGATGCGGGGCGCGATGCGCCGTGGCTGCGGATCGAGACCGAGGCTGAAGCCGTGATAATGATGGGTTCGAACGAGTTCCGACGCATTCAGTCCGACGCCTGGGATGCAGGCATCCGACTGCGGGACATGGATTCCGACGGCGTCCGGACCCAGGTTGTCTCACCCACACCGGCATTCTTCAATTACGGTCGCGCCGGCGCGCAGGCCGAACGGATCGCACGTGTCTTCAACGATCTCGCGCTCGACATCGTGGCCCCCGCCCCGGAGCGGCTGATTCCGTTCTGCCAAGTGCCATTACAAGACCCTGACGCTGCTTGCCGTGAAGTCGAGCGTTGCATCGCCAATGGGCACCGTGGAGTCGAGATTGGCAACCACGTCGGCGATCGAGACCTCGACAGCGAAGGGGTGGTGACGTTCTTGCAACACTGCGCGTCGATGGACGTTCCGGTATTCGTCCATCCTTGGGACATGGACTCGTCGCCCCGCCTCAATCGCTGGATGGCGCAGTGGCTGACCGCCATGCCCGCAGAGACGCACCTGTCGATCCTGGCGTTGATCCTGGGTGGCGTCTTCGACCGTATTGACGATCGGCTGAAGATCGCCTTCGCCCACGGCGGGGGATCGTTCGCGTTCTGGCTCGGCCGAATGGAGAATGCCTGGCACCGCCGCAACGACCTCATCGGCACCTCCGCGATGCCGCCGTCGCACTACCTCGGCCGCTTCTACGTGGACTCCGTTGTGTTCGACGACCGCGCGCTGCGCCTGCTCGTCGACACGGTCGGATCGGACCGGGTGATGGTGGGTAGCGACTACCCCTACCCGCTCGGGGAGCGGCCGGTGGGAGAGGTCGTCCGCACGAGCGACTTCCTGGACGAGGCCTCGCGGGAACTCATTAAGCGCGGCAACGCCGAGCGATTCCTTGGACTCACCGATACGCCTGCGAGATAGCCGATCGAGCCTCGATCCGAGGCGTCGATCGAGACTGCGATTTCCGATGTGGTCGCCTGCTCGGGCCGGAGTGGCGCGGTCACGACGAGGCGAGCAACCGCCAGCACCGACCCGGTACGGGGATTGCCCCGGACGGCCCGGGCGGAGTCAGATCTAGAGTGCCTGGCCATACTGCTCGTCGGTCACCGGTTGCAGCCACTCGACCGCGTCGTCTGGTCGTCGGCCTCGTTTATGGCAAAGTGGACCATCAGGGGCGCCGGGGCGGCGCCGTGCCAGTGTTCCTCGCCTGCTCCGAAGAGCACGCGCTCACCGGGTCGGATAACCTCGACAGGCCCACCGCGGCGCTGCCACAGCCCGATCCCCTCGGTGACGAAGACCGTCTGGCTCAGCGGATGCCGGTGCCAGTGCGTCCGCGCACCCGGCATGAAGTGGACGAGGTTCGCCGATACGTGCGACGGCGAAGTGAGAGCTTCAGATCTGAGTCCGGTCATTCTGCTTCCGGCAGCTCCCACGTGGTGTAGATGTTACAAAGATACACAAACTGTTTCATTGCCACATCGTACGACCCCGACGAGGTGCAGCCCCACCATGTTGAACCCAGAAGTGTTGCAAGACAGCCTGTCCCTGGTCATCGACGACGAACAGAAGTTGATGCTCGACTTCTACGACCGACTGTTCGATGAACATCCGGAGGTCCGGCCGATGTTCGGCGCCGACCTGCGACCGCAGGCCGCGATGCTGCAACAGGCCATCGCCGCCGTCCTCGACCATCTCGACGACGCCGACTGGCTGGGACGCACACTCGGCGCACTGGGACGCCGGCACAATGATCTCGGGGTGACGCCCGAGATGTACGGCTGGGTCGCCGGTGCGCTCATCGCGACGATGGCCGAGCACGGCGGCGCGGAGTGGACCGACGAGATGACCTCCGCCTGGACCGAAGCCCTCGGCGCAGTCGCCGGTCTCATGCTCGACGCCTACCCGACCGCCGCCGACTGAGCCGCCCGGCTCTCGTACTCACGCAGTCGGGCCCGGCGGCCCACCCACGTGCCATTGAGACGATTATCACGAATCGTTTCTCGACCTGGGGTAACCGCCGGTCAAAAGCCCATCACCCAGATCCGCCCGTCCGATTTGGGCGTTACGGTGCTCGACAGGGACGGGCCCATTTCTGACTACGTGTGGTATCAGATATCTGTTTCAGTCCGCGTTACGAGGAGGAACAGATGACCCGAGGCAGAGCGTTCGCCGCCGCCGCAGTGGCCGCAGTGCTGACATGGACAGGCGTGGGCACCGCGGTGGCCGACCCGAACATCCAGCTTCCCGGCCGCGACGACGGCACGTCGAATTGCGCCGTGCTGAACGGCCGGGCGTTCGCCGGCTACATCGGCACGGGAGACCCACAGCCGACCCGGCCAATCGACGAGAAGTTTGCCACCGCGCCCACCGACTGGTGCAACACGAACGTCGGGTACAGCAAGACCTCCTACGGACCGAACGGGGTCACCTTCAAGGTGCCGCCGACCGTCGAGGGCTTGTTCCCGTACAACAACGCGGAGATCCTCGCGAAGCCGGTGTTCGAGCCGGGTCAGACGATGACGATGCGCGTGGGCGGCACCGAGCAGATCAAATCCTGGAACGGAACCACCGGGTGGGGCGTCTCCAACCGGTCGATCGATCCCCTGGGCCTCGAGATCGCCTGGTTCATGTACAACGGGTCCGCCGGGCTGGTCGGTCAGGCGAGCACGCTCACCGCGCCGATCGCCCATGCGCTCGGACAGGACTTTCCCAAGGGTTTCTTCATGATGGTCAAGAAATCGGGAACCCTTGTCCCTCAGGCTCGTTTGCTGCCCATGAACATTCTCGACAAGCAGCACGACTATGCGGTGAAGCTCGGCGGCAAGCAGGTCGAGTTCTACGTCGACGGCAAGCAGGTCGGCACCTTCGACAACGCGCCGACCGGTAAGTGGACCGACATCTCCCGCCAACCGGTTCCGCTCCTCGGACAGATGTGGCTCGACTCGAGTTACTGGTTCCCGCTTCCGATCCCGGAGTTCAACGGACGCTGGCAGACCGCGACGATGAGCCACTATCGTCAGGGCCCCTCCGCCACCACCCCGTTGACGTTCGAGAACTGAGCCTCAGCGGAACCGGTCGCTCAGCGACCCATGTCAGAACAGTCCCCCTGCCGACCTCACGTCGGCAGGGGGATTGTCTACTTTTGCGGACTTATCTCGCTGTGTTGTGAGTCATAGCTTCTGAGGTGTACCTCTCACGTCACACAGGAGTTCCGATGACCAGACTGAAGTTCGGCACGTTCCTCGCCCCGATCCACGAGCCGGGACAGAACCCGACGCTGCTGCTGCAGCGCGATCTCGAATTCGTCCAGTACCTCGAGCAATTGGGATACGACGAGGCCTGGTTCGGCGAGCACCACTCCGCGGGCGCCGAGATCTACGCATCGCCGGAGATCATGATCGCGGCCGCGGGCGAACGCACCAGCCGCATCAAACTCGGCACGGGCGTCACCTCGGTCTCGTACCACAACCCGCTGTGGGCGGCCGAGCGCATGATCATGCTCGACCACCTGACCCGTGGCCGCGCCCTGTTCGGCCTCGGCCCAGGATCGCTCCCCACCGACGCCGCGATGCTCGGCCTCTCGCAGATCGACACCCGGGAACTGCTCGCGGAGAACACCGACATCATCATGCGTCTGCTCCGCGGCGAGACGGTGACGGCCAAGACCCGCACCCACGAACTGTTCGACGCAAAGATCCAGATGGCCCCCTACTCGGATCCGCTGTTCGACGTCGTGGTCGCCGCGATCGCGTCGCCCACCGGCGCGCGCCTCGCCGGCAAGTACGGCATCGGCCTGCTGTCGATCGCCGCCACGCTGACCACTGATGGTTTCAGTGCACTGCAACATCATTGGGGCCTACTCGAAGAGTTCGCCGCGCAGGCCGGACGCAGCGACGAGGTGGACCGCTCGACCTGGCGACTCGTCGGCCCCTTCCACATCGCCGAGACCAAAGAGCAGGCCTACAAGGATGTCGAGCACGGCATCGAGTACTGGTTCAACTACCTGCAGCACGTGGCGGCCTTCCCACAGATGGACGTCCGCGGGACCAACAAGCACGAGATGATCGACTTCATCAACACCTCCGGCATCGGTGTCATCGGTACCGCCGACGAAGCGCGTGCGCAGGTCCAGCGTCTGATCGATCAGTCCGGCGGTTTCGGCACCCTGCTGATCCAGGGCCACGACTGGGCGAACCCGCAGGCCACGCGCCGTTCCTACGAGCTGTTCGCCCAGGACGTCATGCCGTATTTCCAGGGCCAGGCGCAACCGATGATCGACGCCGCGGCCCGCGCCCAGGCGGTCCGCGAAGGTCAGGCAGCCGAGCACGTGAAGGCCGTCGAGCACATGACCAAGAAGTACGAAGCCGAGCTGGGACGGGTGTGACATGGCGAGCATCGAGGTGACCAAGGACTTCCCGTTGTCCGCGACGGACGTGTGGTCGTGGATCGGTGACACCGGCGGTGTCTCGGCCTGGATTCCGGCCATCGGCGAATCCCGGATGGACGGCGACGTCCGCCACGTGGTCTTCACCGACGGAGCACCGGCGCGCGAACGCATCGTCGCCTTCGACGAAGAGGCGCGCACCTACTCCTACGAGTACATCGACGGTCCGCTACCGCTCGAGCACTACCGCTCGACCGTCTCGGTCACCGCAGCCGGCGACGACGCCTGCTCGGTCCGCTGGTCCGCGCAGTTCGGCGCCGAATCCGCCGAGGTGGAAGCCGAACTCGCCACGGCCATCGAGGGCATCTATGCGGCCGCCCTCGACGAGTTGGCCACCAAGGCCGTCAGGGTCTGATCCTTCAGGTCTGATCCTCCAGGTCTCGGCGGGTGCGCGGCAGGACGCACCCGCCGGGGCCGCATCGGAAGGAAATCCATTGAACCCCAGTCATACCGCCGACGCGGTGGCGTCCGTGTACGCCGCCGACGCGGACTCGGTCCGCGATCGATACCGGGAGGTGCTCGCGCACTTCGGTTCCGGGGTCGTGGTCATCACCTCGGCCAGGCCGGACGGCTCACCCGTCGGGATGACCGTCGGCTCCTTCACTTCCATCTCGATGGAGCCACCGCTCGTCGGCTTCTTCGCGGGCAACACCTCGACGACGCTGCCCTCGGTCGTGTCGAACGGCGCCTTCTGCGCGAACGTCCTCGCCGAGGACCAACACCTCCTGGCCCGTACATTCGCGCGCAGCGGTGCGGACAAGTTCGCCGGCGTGGACTGGACCCGGTCCGCCACCGGCTCGCCCCGGCTGGCCGGTGCGCACGCGTGGATCGAGTGCACCATCGACGACCACCGGCCCATCGGTGATCACGATCTCGTCGTCGGACGGGTCGACGCATTGGGTGTGCCGACTGCCAGCGAGCCGTTGATCTTTCATCGGTCGGTCTTCCACGGATTGCGAGCTCACCGATGATCCCCGACGACCAGCGGCGCTCGGCCCGTTCCGCGGTCGAGAGGTGCGTCGATCAGCTCCGCCTCGGCCGTCCGGTCATCGTCATCGACGACGCCGACCGCGAGAACGAAGCCGACCTCGTGATGCCCGCTCAGTTCGCCGACGTCGACGACATCGCCTTCTTCCTCGAACACGCCTCCGGCTTCCTCTGCGTGGCGATGACCGCGGACCGTCTGGCCGAGCTGGAACTGCCTCCCATGGTCGATGATCCGACCGACCCCCTCGGCACGGCTTTCACCGTGAGCGTCGACGCGGCCGTCGGTGTCACGACCGGCATCAGCGCGGCCGATCGGGCACGGACGATCCGCACCCTCGCCGATCCGGACGTCGGGCCGACAGACCTGACGCGTCCGGGTCACGTGATGCCGTTGCGCGCCAGGGAAGGTGGGGTACTCGAACGACGTGGGCACACCGAGGCCGCCGTCGACCTGTGCACCGAAGCCGGCCTCGAACCCGCCGGCCTCATCTGTGAACTCGTCAGCCCGGACCGGCGCGCGATGCTCGGGCGGGCAGACGTCCGGGACTTCGCCGCGCGTCACGGACTCGAGGTCATCTCCATCGCCGAACTCGTGGCCCATCGCCGGGCGGGCTCGTCGGTGGAACGGGGCGCGACCTGCGCCCTGCCGACCGATCACGGCGTCTTCGAGGCCACCGTCTACCGATCATCCGGTGGCGCCGATCATCTCGCCCTCGTGTACGGCAATCCCGCGCAGGGTGAGCCGCTGGTTCGCATCCACAGCGAGTGCCTCACCGGTGACACGCTCGGGTCGCGGCGCTGCGACTGCGGCGCCCAGCTGCGAGCCGCACTCCAGCACGTCGCGGACGCCGGCTCCGGGGTCGTGGTGTACGTCGGCGGCCACGAGGGTCGCGGCATCGGTCTCGCGGCCAAGATCGCCGCCTACCGACTCCAGGACCTCGACGGCGTCGACACCGTCGATGCGAACCTGCGCCTCGGCCAGCCCATCGACAGGCGCGACTATCGGGACGCCGCAGCGGTGCTGACAGACCTCGGTATCCGACGCGTCCGGTTGCTGACCAACAACCCGGCCAAGGTCGACGGGCTGGCCTCCGAGGGTGTCGAGGTCGTCGAGGCAGTCGGACTCGAGATCGAGGCCACCGCGGACAACGCCGGATACCTCGCCACCAAGCGCGATCGGCTCGGTCACCGGCTGGCACCGGCGGTGGCGACGACGACAGCGGCGGTGGTCTGAATGTCTGACGAGAAGACCACGGAGACCATCGGATTCGGCTCGCTGTTCGAGCGGGTGACGGTGATGCACGCGACCGATCGGTGGGCCGGTGTCGCCGGTGACGTCCAAGCGGTCCTGGGATCACCGAAGTTCTCCGACGGTTCAGCGTGGGCGGCCTGGAGTGCGTTGAGCGTCTCCGACGAGACGGACGGGCCGGCGTGGTCACTCCTCGCGCGGACCCCCGACCTCGCGGCGACGATCGAGGTCGCGCACTCGCTGGGGTGGCATGTCGGTGAGAGGTCGGTGGGAGGTCATGAGACCCGGGTCCCCCTCCGCTCGCCGAACGGTCTGACCGTGATCGCATACACCCCGACGTCGTGACCGGAGCGACCCGCTCAGCGTGCCCGTCGCCGAGAACGCAGCACGGTGGTCGCGAGTTCGGCCCGGTTGCGCAGTCCGGCGGCCTCGAAGATGCGGCTCATGTACTTCTTCACCGACAGCTCCGACAGCGACAGTCGCTGGGCGATCTCGGCGTTGCTCAGCCCGTCGCTGACGAGTTCGGCGACCTCCAGTTGCCGCGGCGTGAGTGCCGCCAATGGATCGACGGGCTCGTGCGCCGCGGACACCGTCGCGGTCCGCGCGCGGAGCTGCCGCGCGAGAATGCGCATCGCGAGCATGTCCGACTCGTCCCACTCGCGGACGCGGTCGAACATCCCGATGAGAGCCTCGCCGTCGGACAGTGGCAGGTGAAGGGCCGAGGCGGTGTCCATGTCGTTGGGGTGCAGATAGTCCACGACGTACGAACGCTGCGGAACCGGCAGGCGGGACAGCTCCTCGAGAGTGGCGAAGCCCTCGGCGGTGAGCACCCGCCTTGCCCGCGGCAGCGCGAAGATGTCCTTGTCGCGCCAGCGTTCGCGGTAGTCCCGCAGCAGCGGGGCCGCGGCGCCGGTCAGCAGCGGTGCCGGATCGTCGAAGATCTCGCTGTAGGTACGGCCGTGGAAGAACGTCACGTCACGAACCCCGAAGTACGTGGAAATGGCCTCGACCAGGCCTTCCTTGAAGTGCTGGCCGCCGGCGGTGTGCTCACACTGTTCGAGCACGGCCAGGACGCCCAGCATCTGTCGACGCGACAACAGGTCCTGCCATCCCCCGCGAGGCGCCACCGACTCGGCGCCGGGCCTGCATCGGGCGCCCGGCTCAGAACTACCGCGCATAGCTATGAACAGTACCCATCGACCCCGAGCCACCGGCTCGGGTCGCACGATTTCACCGGACCGAGAGACACCTGACCATGACGACTTCTCCCCTCCCGACCGACCTCATGGCCGGCCTCATGACCGTGGCCCGGTCCCACTCGCTCGGTGACATCCCACGTCGTTCGGCGGCCCGGACGCCCGACAAGCCGGCCGTCATCCACCGCGACACCCGGCTGACCTTTCGCGAGTTCGACGACGCCGTCGACCGGGTCGCCGCCGCACTGCACGCTGCCGGCCTCAGACAGGGACAGACCCTCGGCATCCTGTCGCACAATTGCTGGCAGTTCCCCGTGGTCGTCTTCGCCGCTGCCCGGATCGGGGTGGTGTCGGTCCCGATCAACTTCATGCTGACCGCGCCGGAGATCGCATATATCCTCGACGACTGCGAGGCCGCCGGCCTGATCGCCGAGGACTCGCTCGTGCCCACCGCCGACGCCGCGATCGCCGCATCGGCGGCACCGGTGACCGTGCGCCGGTCGATCCCACTCGGCCCCGACGGTTCCGACACCCGCTGGCCGTCCATCGACGACTGGCTGAGCGAGCCGGCCGGCGCATTACCCGACGTCCGCATCGCCGACGACGACGTCATCCGCATCATGTACACCTCCGGCACCGAGTCCCGGCCCAAAGGCGCGATGCACACGAGCCGAACGCTGATGTGGCAGTACATGAGTTGTGTGGTGTCGGGCGGCATGACCGACGATGACATCGAGGTGCACTCGCTCCCGCTCTACCACTGCGCCCAGCTGGACAACTTCCTCATCACCGACATCATGCTCGGCGCGACGAGCATCATCCTCGACCGTCCGGAGGCCACGACGCTGTTGCGGACGGTCGCGCGGGAACGAGCGACCAAACTCTTCTGTCCACCCACCGTGTGGATCTCGTTGCTGCGCTCCCCCGATTTCGACCCGGCGGCGCTGTCGTCGCTGCGGAAGGGTTACTACGGGGCGTCGGCGCTCCCCGTCGAGGTGTTGCGCGAGCTGAGCACCAGCCTGCCCGACCTCCGGCTGCGAAACTTTTACGGCCAGACCGAGATGGGTTCCCTGGCCACGGTCCTGGCGCCCGACGACCAGGCCACGCGCGGGGGTTCCGCCGGTCGTCCTGCGCTGAACGTCGAGACGCGGATCGTCGATTCCGACGGTGGTGTCGTGCCGACCGGCAGTGTCGGGGAGATCGTGCATCGCAGCCCGCAGGTCACCGTCGGGTACCTCAACCTGCCCGAGAAGACCGCCGAGTCGTTCCGCGGCGGGTGGTTCCACAGCGGCGATCTCGGCTACTTCGACGACGACGGTTACCTGTGGGTGGTCGACCGGCAGAAGGACATGATCAAGACCGGCGGCGAGAACGTGTCGAGCCGCGAGGTCGAGGAGGTGCTGTTCTCCCACCCCGCCGTGCACGAGGCGGCTGTCATCGGAGTCCCGCACCCGCATTGGGTCGAAGCGGTTGCCGCAGTGGTCATCCCCGCTGCCGGACAAACCGTCGACCCTTCAGAGATCATTCACTATTGCCGGGATCGACTCGCCCCGTACAAGATCCCGAAGTTCGTCGTCGCCGCCGAGTCGCTGCCCAAGAACCCCAGCGGCAAGATCCTCAAACGCGATCTCCGCGACCGCTACGCCGACGTCGTCGACGGGTGAACTGGTCTCAGCCCGGTCCGAGCCGCTCGACGATCCCGTGGTCACCGTCGACCCGCACCCGGTCGCCGGTCCGCAGCACGCGGGTGCCCACCAGGGTGTTCACGACGCACGGCAGGCCGTACTCGCGGGCGACGACCGCGCCGTGGGAGACCGAGCTGCCGATATCGGTGACCAGGGCACGGATGACGGTGAAGTACGGGGTCCAGCCGACATCGGTGACCGGTGCGACGAGGATCTCGCCACGCTGCACCTCACGCGCCTCGACGATCGACTTCGCCACACGCACCACACCTTCGACGGTGCCGCGGCTCGCGGGACGCCCGACGATGCGATCGTCGGTGGCACCGCGTCGCGGGGCGGCGACGAGAGGGAACGGCCGTCCCACCGACACATCCTCGAACTCGAGAGAGTCCTGGAACGACAAGGCTTCTCGACGCTGCCGCGCGCTCTGCACCAGGCCGGTTGCTTCCGTGGGGCCGGCGTCGACGAGACGCTGCAGCTCGGGGCGATCGAAGAAGAAGACGAGGTCGGCGTCCGGCAGTCGTCCGGCCTCGGCCAGCACCTCACCGAGATGCCGGTAACCGCGCTTGAGTGCATGAGCCATCAGCGCCATCCGGGACTTCGTCTCCTCGCGACCGCGTGCGCCGCCCTGCGCCAGGCGGGCGAGGAGCCGGATCGCGGCCGGCGGCGTCTCGTCGACGGCGGCCGGGGCCGTAATCCGGGCGACGGGGTCGAGCGCCGACCGCACCATCACCTGCATCATCGCGCCCAGGCCGCCGGGGTCGTCGGCCCAGGACGGGTCGCGCATGCACAGTTCGCGGTACCCGCGGTGACCGTGCCGTTCGAGGAAATGCCGCAACGCGCGACCGGCGTCGCCGGAGGTCGACCGCATTTCGACGACCGCGGTATCGGGCGCTGCAGCGAGGAATTCCCCGGCGACCGCGGGGTCGGCCGCGATGGTGTGGACGACCGCGTCGAGTTCGGCGAGCATCATGGCGCTCTCGACTTCCGACGCACCGGCCATGAGCCGCGCGGCCTGCGCCTTGCCGTCCTCCTCGGTGCGTCCGTCCGTGACCGCCCGTCGGACCAGGACACTCTCCAGGACGTTGGCCGCCACCGCCGCGCGCGACGACGAGCGCACGTGGGTCAACGTCACATCGCAGTACTGCTCGACACCGGTCTCCAACTGCTGCAGCACAACCCGCGGATCGCGGCTCGTGGGCACCGGGAAGGCCGCGATCTCGGCGGGCAGTCGCCGGATGGCCGGGCCCACCGACAGGGCATGTGACGTGAGCCGGATCGTGTTGCCGAGCTTCCGTCGAAACGGCCGCGGGGGCGTGGGTTTCAGCTCGTCGATGACCCGGCCGCAGATCGACATGGAGAACTGTTCGAGCGAGTTGCCGATGATGCCCGAACTCAGCGCCGTTCCCTCGGTCAGGTTCAGGAACATGTGCCCGTAGAAGTAACCGACCTGCAGCCAGGGCTTCTCGTAGCTCTCCTGCGCCCTCGCGACCACCTGCACCATCTGCATCGCGTAGTCGATCGCGAAGCCGGAGACCGACGCGGTCAGGGGGCAGAACGCGCCCGGCATCATCTCGCCGATGTTGCATCGCGTGTACACATGGTCGGCACCGGCCAGTGGCGAGTCCATCTCGTTGAGGTCACCGGGGAGCGTGGTGATCGGCCGTGCCTGCAACCACCACAGTTCGCCGGCTTCGTCGATGGCCCACTCGAGGTCCATCGGTCGACCCCAGTGCTGCGCGGTGCGCTGAGCGCCCGCGCGGACCTGTGCGATCTCATCCGGGGACAACACCGGCGCGGCAACGGATTCGTGCACCACCGTGTCGCCGTCGACATCGAGCACGAGGTGGTCGGGGGCGGCGGACCCGTCGACGAGTACCTCCCCCAGTCCCGCGACGGCGTCGATGACCATCAGATCGCGGCGCCCCGACGTCGGGTCCGCGGTGAACACCACGCCCGCGGCGCGTGCGTCGACCATCCGCTGGACGACCACGTGCATGGTCGGCGCGGCGTCTCCGCTGTAGGCCGAGGCACGACGCGAATGCACCGAGGCCGCGCACCGACGGACGGCGTCGGTGAAGGCGTCGACGGAATCGACGCCCAGCACCGTGTCGTACTGGCCGGCGAAGGACTGGTCGTCCCCGTCCTCCCCGACGGCCGAGGACCGGACGGCTACCGGAGTCGTACAAGCGGCCACCATGTGACCGAACCGGGCCGTCACGTCGTCGAGAGCCCCGTCTACAGACGCATCGGCGATGACGAACCCCGTCGGCACCGGCAGACCCAGACGACGCAGTTCCGCCAACCCGGCCGCCTTGCCCCCGTAGCGGTCGTCGACGATGTCGTCGAACTCGACGACGCTCGGCGTCACGTCGATCTCCTGCGTCATCTGGAGCCGCCGAGCGCGTCGACGATCTCGGCGAGCGCATCCACGGCGATGGGACCCGGCTGATAGAGGCAGATCCGGTCCGACACACCGTCGACCCGGTCGCGGATGTGCGCAGCGACCTCCTTGGGCGTTCCACACGCCGCGATCGTGTGCAGCATCTCGTCGTCGATGAGGCCGGCCATCTCCTGCCACCGGCCCTGCTTGGACATCGTGTTGAGCTCCGGTTGCAGATCTCCCCAACCGTGCGCTTCCAGCACCGGCCGGTACGCCGGAGTGGAACCGTAGAACGCCAACAACATCCGCGTCGAGGCGTGGTCATCGTCGAGACCTGAGCCGACTGAGACGATGATCTCGGGCACCACCTCGAAATCGTCCTCGGACCGGCCGGCCGCCGCGAGACCGTCGCGTACGGCGGGCAGCGTCGTCTCGTGCAGGAATCGCTTGGTTCCGAACGGCATCACCAGCAGGCCGTCGGCGACCTCGGCGGTCGCCCGGGTGAGCCGCGGACCCAACGCGCCCAGGTAGATCGGTGGCGGCCCGTACGGGTTCGGCCCCGGGACGAAGGTCGGCGTCATCAGCGTGTGCCGGTAGTACTCGCCGCGAAAGTCCAAGCGCTCGCCGGAGTTCCACGTCGCGAAGATCGCGCGCAGTGCGCCGACCATCTCCTTCATCCGCTCGACCGGACGGTCGAACTCGACGCCGTAGCGCTTCTCGATCTGAGCGCGGACCTGAGTGCCCAGACCCAGGATGAATCGTCCCTCGCTGAGCAGTTGCAGGTCGTTGGCCTGGTGGGCGAGTTGGATCGGGTTGCGCGGGAACGCGATCGCGACATTGGACATGATGTCCAGGCCCGTGACCGTCGATGCGAGCACGAGCGGGGAGAACACGTCGTGCGGCCCCTCGAAGGTGAACACCCCCGACGCACCCGCCTCCTGCAGGAGCTGTGCGCGTTCGACCGCATCGGTCGGGTTGAACAACGCCGTCATGATCTTCATCGCGCGCCTACTTCGCCACGTCGGTCCAGTCGGAGAAACCCGACGGGTGGTGCGGGCCGATCACGCCGTGCTCGAACAGGCCGGCGCCTCGTCGGACGGTGCCGTCGGGCTCGGTGCACACGGCCGACCCGACATGGTCGATGAGACTGAACGGCGCACGGGCCATGACCTCGTCGTCGGTCAGGTCGAAGGTGACGCGTTCGGCGAACGCACCCTCCTTCCAGGTGCCGTGCGCCCACGAGGTGTCGCCACCGTATCCGGACCCGAAGGCGATGGGAGCGAACAACTTCGACTCGACGTCGAGCTCGATCCGGTCACCGGACCGATTCAGGAACTCGACGTGAGCGCCGTGGGGAATCCTGGTGCCGGACGTGTAGTGGATGGTGACCCGCACACCGTCGAGCTGCTCCACACGGCCGTCCCGCCAGCGACGCGTGCAGTCGTACAGGCTCCGATGGCCGTCCGGGTCCTCCTGCAGGATCAGGAACAACTGGAAGTCGTCGAACGCCAGCGGGAGGTAGAGCCACCACATCCCGCGGAAGGAGGCGTCGGGCCGTCCCGCGGGTTCGGCTTCGCCCACCGGCCTGATGCCCCAGGACCGATCCCGGCTGGCCACACTGCTGTCGTGATCGACGGTCAAGCGCTCACCGTCGATGTCGATCCACCCCTCCCACGACCCGACCTGGGCAAACCGACACGCCTCCAATGTGACCCGACGTTCGGTCAGCATGTCGTGAGGCTTCTCCAGTGCCGCCGGGAACAGTCCCCGCCACGTGAGATCGGCGGCGACACCCTCGGTTTCCGCGAGGGTCAGGTGCATCTCCTGCAGCGGTTCGACGACGTCGAGACGGTACCCGTTGACGTTCTGGTGGAGCCGGTCGTCGTCGATGACGTCGCTCAGGTGCACCGCGGTCTGCGTGTCCCCGCGCCGCACCACGAAGTAGGCGTCCTTCACCCCGAGCCGGGGGTAGTAGCCGATGCCGGTCAGAGCCATGAACCGGCCCTCGCGGTCGAGCACGTTGAAGTACGAGCGGTCGTAGAAGTTCCGGTCCGACGTCGCAGGCCAGCTGACCGGGGCCGCCGTCTGATGGATCGGGTACTCGTCGAGCGGACTCAGTTCCACGAAGACTCCTCTAATACGATGCACACTGTATTGGAACTACGATGGAACTCATGACAGCAGATGGCCAGAGGGAAAACAAGAGGTCGACGTCGTCGGCACCCGGGCGGCCACGCGACGGGCGGATCGACACCGCGATCATCGCGGCGACCCGCGAACTGATCCTCGAGACCGGTTACCCCGCCCTGTCGCTGTCCGCGATCGCGGCCCGTGCCGGCACGACGACGGCCGCCATCTACCGGCGATGGTCGGGCAAGGCCGAACTCGTCCACGAGGCGGTGCTGTCCGCCGAGACCCTCGCCCCGCCAACCGGTTCCGGAGACGTGCAGCAGGACATCCGTGCCCTCGTCGAGATCGTCCGCGCGATGTTCAACCGACCCGAGGTGCGGGTGGCCCTCCCCGGCCTGATCGCCGACACAGTCGCATCACCCGACGTCCACAGTCAGATGATCGCCCGGCTGGCCGGCGACCTCACCGCCTTCGAGTCCCGCTTCGGCCAGGAACGCCGCGACGACGATCGGTTGCCCATGCTGGCGGAGGTCGTTGCGGGCACCGCGATCTTCCGCATCCTCATCCGCAGCGACGCCGCGCTCGACGACGCCTGGGTCGATCAGATGGTCGAGCTCATCACAGAACGCTGGCCGGCGGGCTGATAGGCCCACGTCCCAGATCGACGAGCGCCTGGAACACCCGCGTCGGGTCCTCGGCGATGCGATTGAGAACGTACAACCACCATTCCGAGCCGAAGATGCAGTACTCGCGAGTGGAGATCCCGTCCGTCGCCAGCCTGTCGAGCAGGTCGGTACCCAGACCCATCAGCATCTCGACCTCGACAGACCCGACGGCGCCGACCGCCCCGAGGACGTGCGACAACAGCGTCTCGTCGTGCGTCGCAAGGGTGAGCGAGCCGCCGGCGTCGGCGATGCGGCGCGCCAGTCGTTCGTAGCGCTTCGGCAGCTCCGGGTCCTCCCGTGCCAGCGCGTCCGATTCGGCCTCCAGGAATGCACCTTTGACGAGCCTGATACGGCCGCCGGCAGCGAGCACTCTCTCCACGTCCCGCTCCGAGCGATGGAGCCTTGCCTGCAGGGTGATGCCCACGTTGTCGTAGCGGTGCGCCAGCCAGTCGTAGACGTCGAGAACCCGATCGGTCCGGTCCGACCCCTCGGCGGAGATCATGAACACGGAATCGACTGCGGCGCACGCCTCTGCCAGGCGGGCACTGTTGTCCCGCACCAGATCTTCGGAGACGAGAAGTCCGATGTGCGACAGATCGCCGGAGACCGTCGACGGCAGCCCGGTCCGACCGATGTGATCGGCGACGGAGACGAACACATCGGTGGCCGCACTGGCCTCGGCGGCGTCGCGGACGCTCTCGCCCGTGAACTCGATGCTCACCCGATGTCCGCGCTCCACCGCGCGCCCTCCGGCGCGGATCGCGGATTCGACATCCTCTCCCGCCGTGTACCGATCGGCGACTCGTCGCGCACACTCGGCGAGCGCGGGATCGGCCATGACCCGGGACTTCAACTCTTCGTCGAGCGCCCACCGGCGGAGTGTGTCTGCCGCACTTGCTGTTTCCATGTCATACCGCCTCTGCTCACGCGCCTGCCGACCAGCACACACTACGCGGAACACGCCGAAAGTCGATGTACTGTACCGCCATGGAACGACACGCCTCGGAGGCGTTCGGATGCTCGAGCGATCCCGCCGATCGAAGAGAGGTGAGATGATCACCCTGCACGAGGACTTCACCGGCGACCGTTTCGACAGCCGGACGTGGATCGCCGACTACCTCCCGCACTGGACGAGACCGTCGAACTCCGCGGCTCGGTGGACCACGTCCGGGGGACGTTCGAGACTGTGCATCGACGACGACCAACCCGCATGGCGGCCGTCGGAGTCGACGATGCGCGTCTCGAGCCTGCAGACCGGACACCACGCCGGTGAGGTCGGCGGCGTGGTCGGTCAGCACGCGCACCGAGACGGGCTCACCGTGGCCACCCACCGTCCGTCGGAGATCCTGTTCGCGCAGCGGCACGGCCGCTTCGCAGTCACGATGAGTGCGATTCGCGACCCGGCGTCGATGGTGGCGTTCTGGCTCCTCGGAACGGAGCAGCGACCGGAGGAGTCGGGGGAGATCTGCGTCGCGGAGATCTTCGGCCCGGGGCCCGGCGAGCCCTGGACGCTGGGTGTCGGCGTGCACCCGCACCGGGATCCGCGCATCGTCGACGACTTCTCCGTCCTCGAGATGGCCGACGATCTCGCCGACCTCCACGAGTACGTCGTCGATTGGGGGCCCGACCGTCTCGTGTTCAGCATGGACGGACGCGTCGTCAAGGAGATCCGGCAGTCCATCGACTACCCGATGCAGCTCATGCTGAGCATCTTCGACTTCCCCGACCGCGCGATCTCGGACTCTCCGCTCGCCTACCCCCGCATCCTGGATGCGGCGTATGTGCAGGTCAGCACACTCGACGGCGGTTGAGTCCGGCCCCGCCGCCGGGTCTGCCGGCAGGCGAACCTTGCCGGACCCGCGTCCCTCGTTTATTGTTTGTCATACAAACACTGTCGCAGGACATTGACGACGAGGATTCTCATGCCCACGACCGGACGCGCCACGAGAGAGGCCGGCAAGACCACGCGCAAGTCGCTGCTGCGCGCTGCCGCCGAGGTGTTCGCCGAGAACGGCGAGTCGGCGTCCGTGGCGCAGATCTGTCAACGTGCCGACGCCTACCCGAACCAGGTCACGTACTACTTCGGCTCCAAGGAGCAGCTGTTCGTCGAAGTCGCCGGCGCCGGCGTGCTGCGAGCCGGCCGTCGCGCGGAGGAAGCCGCAGCCGGTGCCGAGACCGTCCGCGAGTACACGAACACCCTCGTCGGCACACTCCTCGGACCCTGCGCGCGGGACGTCGAACTCTTCGCGACGGCAATGCTTCTCGTAGCGCGTCGTACCGATCTGCGGCCACTCATCACGGACACACTCACAGTGCTGCACGAGCGCGGTGAAGAAGCGTTGCTCTCCACGCTCGTCCGCACCGGCTGGCAGCTCCGCGCCGGGATCGACGTCGAGGCGCGGGCGTTCTGGTCGGCGATCTTCGGACTTGCGGTCCAGAAAGCCGCCACCGGAGCCGATTTCGGCTATCGACTCGAAGACGCGGTGGCCGTCGTCTTCACCAATCTCCAGATCCCCGACGAGGTGTTGGACAGTCCGCTCCGCCCGGTCGACACCGACACCAACACCGACACCGACACGCCATCACCCGCAGCACAGGAGGCATGATGACCCAGTCCGCGAGTTCCGTTCGACCGCAGCCGCATCTCACCCACGAGGTGTTCAACCAGTCGGCGCCGCGGGTCGACGTGAACGAGTACGAACTCGACACGGTGCTACGGGAGTCCGTCAACCGCCACGACGCGGGCTGGGGTGATGCCGAACTGCGCGAGATCGGCGCCCTCGTCGGCAGCGAATCCTTCAAGCACGACGCCCAACTGGCGAATACCGTCATCCCGACGCTGCGCACGTTCGACCGATGGGGCAATCGCATCGACGAGGTCGAGTACCACCCGGCCTATCACCGCATCATCTCCGCGTCGATCGCCCACGGGTCCCACACCCGGTGCTGGGCGGACCCGCAGCCCGGTTCTCATGTCGTGCGGGCCGCGGCGTTCATGCTCTTCGGCCAGATCGAGCCCGGTCACGCGTGCCCGGTGTCGATGACGCATGCGGTCATCCCGTCCCTCGAGCTGCAGCCCGACGTCGCGGCCCAGTGGGTACCGAAGGCACTGTCGCGCAACTACTCCCCCGACCTCTCCGCCGGCAAGGACTCGGCGATCTTCGGGATGTCGATGACCGAGAAGCAGGGCGGCTCCGACGTACGCGCCAACACAACGGTCGCGGTTCCCGCCGGCGCCGGCGGCCCGGGCGCGGAGTACCTGCTGACGGGGCACAAGTGGTTCTGCTCGGCCCCGATGTCGGATGCCTTCCTCGTCCTCGCACAGGCCCAGGGCGCCGGGGGCGAGGGGCTCTCGTGTTTCCTGCTCCCGCGCATCCTGCCCGACGGCACCCGCAACGTCTTCCGCATCCAGCGGCTGAAGGACAAGCTGGGCAACAAGTCCAACGCATCGAGTGAGATCGAACTCGACGGGACCGTGGCGATCATGGTGGGTGAACCCGGCCGCGGCGTGCGCACCATCATCGAGATGGTCGCGCAGACCCGCCTCGACTGCGTTCTCGGTTCGGCTGCGGGCATGCGTCAGGCCGTGGCGGAGGCGGTCTGGCACGCCCGGCACCGCAGCGCCTTCGGCGCGACCCTGGCCGACCAGCCCGCGATGACCGCCGTATTGGCCGACCTCGCACTGGAATCCGAAGCCGCGACCACCACCGCCATCCGACTCGCACGCGCGCACGACGAAGACGCCGACCCGCAGGAGCGGGCCTTCCGCCGGCTCGCGACGGCGGTCTCGAAGTACTGGATCTGCAAACGCGGCCCCCACCACGCCTATGAGGCCCTGGAATGCCTGGGCGGAAACGGCTACACCGAGGACTTCCCGCTCGCCATGCGCTACCGGGAGCAACCGGTGATGGCGGTGTGGGAGGGCTCGGGCAACGTCATAGCACTCGACGTCCTACGGGCCATGACCCGCGAACCCGAGTCGATCGCCGCGTTCGACGCCGAGGTCTCACTCGCCCGCGGAACCAGTCGCACCCTGGACACCCACCTCGACCACCTGCGCGACCGGCTCGGCGAGCTGTCCCGGCTCGACGCCGCCGATGCCCAGCGGCGGGCGCGGTCCACCGTCGAGGCGATGGCCCTCGCCCTCCAGGCGTCGCTCCTCGTCCGACACAGTCCCACCGCGGTGGCCGATGCGTTCATCGCCGCGCGCCTGGGCCCCGACCGGAGCCTCGAGTACGGCGCACTCCCGGCCGGCGCCGATCTGCGCGCGATCCTCGAGCGGCACTGAACAGCGAATCACGTCAGAGCGAGTTCTCGGCAGCGGCGAGGATCTGGCGTCGCAGGGTCGAGGACGTGTTGGGCAGCCACATGGCGCGGACAGGCGCGAACGGCGGGTCGGTGAACTCGACGATCCGGATGCGATTGACGTAGATCCAGCCGGGTTCGTTGGTGACGAAGGCACACGCATCGGGATGCGCGATGACGGCGGTGTGCGGGGGCGTGCCCAGCAAGGTCGACAGGATGATCCGCGGTTCGAAGCCGGCGCGCCGGCACATGCCGACCAGGATGTCGGTGTATTCGTACTCGTGCTCGGGGCCCCACACGACGATCTCGTAGCCGGCGAGGTCGGCCATGTCCACCCGGTCGTGCGCCGCGAGCGGATGGTCGGCGCGCACTGCCAGGCGCAACTCGTGCTGTGTCGCGATGGTCGTGGCCATGTCCGGTGGCGCCGCCACACCACGACCGAGGGCCATGTCGATGGCGCCGGACAGCAACTCGTCGCGGATGAGTTCCGCGAAGACCGGCCGCACGGTGATCGGCACCGACGGATCGGCGAGGACCACCGGTTCGATGATGCGGAACACCTCGGAGGAGGCCAGGTCGGGGGCGTGGCCGATGACGAACGGGGCCGGCGACCCGGCGTCGACGCGCCGTACCTGGGTCGCGAGTTGCTCGCCACCGGCCAGCAACGGCACCGCCCCGCGGTAGAGCGCTTCGCCCGCGGGGGTCGGCGTGAGGCTTCGGCGTGACCGCGAGAAGAGCTCGACACCGAGGTGGCGCTCCAACTCGCGGATGGCCGAGGAGAGCGCCTGCTGGCTGATGAACAGGTCATCCGCGGCGACCCGAAGGCTCGGTGCCTCCATCACGACGACGAACATTCGTAGCCGCCGTAGGTCGATATCGCGTAGTCCGGGGTCCCCAGGACCATTCATCAACCATCTCCTGTCAGTTATCCCGATTGATGTGATTGTAGGTTGACCATCGAGACCATATGCTGAATTCTGCGAGGCCGGGTTCGCGCCGGCCAGATCGTATTCGGACTACCTGCTGGGGTCCCTCCCGCGGAGGGGACGGGAGGACCCCAGCAGGAAGCGGCTGATCGGGCCCGATTGGCACGACCGTCTCAGCACGCATCAGATCGACGGCGATTCTGCCGATTCTTACATCTTTCGCTCCGTCGGGTCATATCGCCGAATTCGGGACGAAACGATCTTTAATCGTCCTCTAAACTCCGTAATGTGCGTTCGACGATTTTCGCCGCCGCATGCGGGTGCGTGTCGCGCATCACGAGCGAGAAAAGAGGGCGTCGCCATCGGGTACCTGGAACGCGAGGGCAACGAGGCGCGGCCGACCGCACGTTTCCGGGCGCTTCGCCACGGGCCGATGTCCGGCGAGACCTCCGGCCACCGCGACCTCTACGACGACGCCGATCATGTCCTCGAACAAGTGCGTATGCGCGAGTGGCATGTCCGCTTCACGATCGCCGTGCTGGTCGCGGTGTGCGGGGTACTCGGAACGATTGCACTCTTCACACCGAGCGGCACGCAGGGTTCCGTTCCTCGCTCGATCGCGCTCGGGATCGTCGTCGCCTCGACCATCCCGATGGCCTTCGTCGTCAGCCGGGTTCACCTCGGCGTGATCTGGTGGACCAAACAATCCTCGGTCCGGGGATTCAACACCGCATTCGTCCTGTGGGCCGACGCCGTCCTGACCGTCGCTCTCGTCGCCATCACCGATATCGTGCTGGCCCAGTTCTGCGCTGTCATCTTCGCGGTGATCGGTTCTTACGTCGCCCATTTCGTACGCAGTGTGGTCGCATACGCGCACATGATCTACTCGAGCATCACCGTGTGCGCTCTGGGAATTGTCTCCTGGTCCGACGGAACCCCGTTCATGAATGTGCTGTTCACCTCGCTCGCACTATTGGTCGCGACCAATGGCACGACGGCTCTCCATCGCAGTTACACATCCGATTTCCAGCGATCGCTGAAACATCAGCTCATCATGGCCAACACCGATTCACTCACCGGGTTGTTGAACCGTCGTGGCTTCATCTACGCGGCCACCACGATGCTCCGCCGCAACCCCGCCGTTCCGTTCGCGCTGATCGCCGCGGATGTCGATCGTTTCAAGGGCATCAACGACGAACACGGGCATGCGACCGGTGACGACGTCCTGCAGCGGGTCGCGGAGATCCTGCAGGGCGCGAAGGCCGAACACGCAGTCGTCGCGCGGCTCGGCGGCGACGAGTTCGCGATCGCGACACTCGCGGACGAGGGCTCGGTGCGCGCTCTCGCCGAACGCATCCGCACCCAACGCATCACGACTCGCGGCGGTGCAACGGCCTCCATCAGCCTCGGCATCGCCGTCGGTGTCACCCCCGGCGGCCACATGTCCTCCGACGACGCCGACGCGTTCATCAGGGGCGAGTTCGACGTCGCCGACGAGGCGCTCTTCGACGCCAAGGCCGCAGGGCGCGGCACCTACGTGGTGGCGGGCCGGTCGACCTCCGGACCGCCTACAGGAGCACGCCCGGATTCAGCAGACCGTCGGGGTCGAGAGCCCGCTTGATCCGTGCCGTCAGTTCCATGACGTCGGCCCCGACCTGATCGGGCAGCCAGCCCTTCTTCAGACGTCCCACCCCGTGCTCACCGGTGATGGTGCCGCCCAGACGGATCGCGAGATCCATGATCTGACCGAAAGCGACCTGCGCGCGTTCCGCCTCGTCGGGGTCGGCGGGGTCGAAGACGATCAACGGATGGGTGTTGCCGTCGCCGGCGTGGGCGATCACCGAGATCATGACCCGATTGCCGGCCGCGATCTCGGCGACCCCGTCGATGAGCTCGGGCAGGGACGGCAGCGGAACACCGACGTCCTCGAGCAACAACGATCCCAGCTTCTCCACGGCCGGGATCGCCGCGCGGCGGGCCGCGGTGAACGCCTCCCCCTCGGTGGGGTCGTCCGTCGCGAAGACCTCCCCCGCCCCGTTGCTCTCGAACGCCTTCTGGATGAACTCGACCTCGGCCGCACCGGCGGCCCCCGGAGCGTCGGACTGGGCGACGAGGAGCGCACCGGCCTCCCGGTCGAGGCCCATCCGCATCAGGTCCTCGACAGCGTTGATGGCCACCGAATCCATGAACTCGAGCATCGCCGGCCGGATCTCGGCGGTCACCGCCAGAACGGCCCGGCTGGCCTCGTGCACCGAGGAGAAGACTCCGACAACGGTGCTCGCCGGCCCCTGCGGCGGCAGAAGTCGTAGCGTCACCTCGGTGATGATCCCGAGGAGTCCCTCGCTGCCGACGAACAATTTGGTGAGCGGCAGCCCCGCGGAGTCCTTGAGCTGCTTGCCCCCGACCCGGACCGCGCGGCCGTCGGCGAGCACCACCTCCAGACCCAGGACGTAGTCCGTGGTGACGCCGTACTTGACGCAGCACAGTCCGCCGGCGTTGGTGGCGACGTTCCCGCCGATCGAACAGATCTCGAACGACGACGGGTCCGGCGGATACCAGAGCCCGTGAGCCGAGGCCGCCGCCTTGACCTCCGCGTTGAACAGGCCGGGCTGCACGACGGCGGTCCGCGTCGCCGGATCGACCTCGAGGTCGCGCATCTTCTCGGTGGAGAGCATGATCGCGCCGTCCACCGCCGTCGATCCCCCGGACAGGCTCGTACCGGCGCCCCGCGTGATGATCGGGACGCCGTTCGCCGCGCACCAGCGCACGGTGTTCTGCACCTGGTCGGTGGTCGTCGGCCGCACCAGCGCGAGCGGAGTGCCCGCTGTCGGGTCGGCGGCGCGGTCCTGCCGGTAGCCGGCGAGGATGTCGGCGTCGGTGACCACCATGCCGTCGGGGAGGGAAGCGGCCAGCGAACTCGGGTCGGCACTCATCCGTTCAGAGTATTCGCCACGCCGACGACCACGGTTTCAGTTTGATACATGGCCGGACGCGACCCCTGCCGGGACAATGAGCGTCGTGAACGATTTCAATGCGACCGTCATCAACGAGTTCCGATCCAACAACGGACATGTCGAGACCGCCGGCTTCGGCAAGAATCTCGTGCTGCTGCACACGCTGGGCGCCAAGTCCGCCGAGCCGCGGATCAGTCCCCTCTTCGCACTTCCCGACGGCGGCAGCTGGCTGATCATCGGGTCCTTCGCAGGCTCACCGAAAGCCCCCGCCTGGGTGCACAATCTCCGTGCCCACCCCGATTCGGTCGCTGTGGAGGCACCGTCGGAGGACGGCGTCGAGCGCCTCGACACCGCGGTGAGCGAAGTCGAGGGCGACGACTGGGAACCGGCGTGGCAGAAGTTCATCGAGGCGTCCGAGCAGTTCCTGAAGTACACCGAGACCGCACAGGGTCGCCGATTCCCGATCTTCCGCCTGACCCCGACTCGCTGACACCGGCTCGCTGACACCGGACTTCCCGTCGCACGAGGATCGGCACAACTACCCTGTCAGGGGTGTTCGAGGTTGGTGAGAACGTCGCCGGCTTCACCATCGACGACTTCCTCGGTGGCGGGGCGAGCGCGGATGTGTTCCGGGTTCGGGATCTGCAGGATCGGTGCGATGGGCCGATTGCCCTGAAGGTCCTGCACCCGAACGCGTCCGATCACGCGCGAGTCCGCGAGCGCTTCGAACGCGAGTTCGGGATCGCATCACTGCTGGACCACCCGCACATCGTGCGTATGCTCGCGCACGGCGAGATCGCCTCACCGCGTGGGTCGCTCGGCCCACGACACCTGCCGTCGATGTGGCTGACCATGCAGTACATCGGCGGACCCGCCGCGACCGCACTCGTCCCGGAGCGTGGCGACGAACCGGACATGGGCACCATCCTGCGCGTGGCGACGCAGATCGCCGGGGCGCTCGACTACGCGCATGCCCAGGACATCCTGCACCGCGACGTCAAGCCCGCCAACATCCTGCTCTCCCGCACCCCCGACCCGCGATCGGGAGACGGCGCACCCCGCAGTGCCGATCCCCCCGATGCCTACCTCTCGGACTTCGGGATCGCCCAATTCCTCGACGACACGCGGCCGCTCGCCCGCAACGGACGCGTCCAGGGTTCGATCGGCTACGCCTCACCGGAACTCCTCCAGGCCCAGAAGCTCACGCCGGCAACCGATTTCTACGCGTTCGCCTGCACCCTCGTCGAACTCATCACCG
Organism: Gordonia sp. McavH-238-E; assembly: GCF_022348225.1. NCBI lineage: Bacteria > Bacillati > Actinomycetota > Actinomycetes > Mycobacteriales > Gordoniaceae > Gordonia > Gordonia sp. McavH-238-E. Next base: position 85,193 of record NZ_JAKRFE010000006.1, on the reverse strand, counting down.
GCACACCGCCGTATCCGCGCAACACCGCCTTCGCGATCACGTATGCGCACCTGAACGACGACCCGCCGAAACTCACCCGGCGCCGCCCCTGGTTGCCGTCGGCGACGAACTCGATCTTCGCCAAGGCGCTGGCGAAGAATCCCGAGGACCGGTACCCCTCGTGCACGGCGCTGGTGGAGATCCTGACCCGGCTCATGCGCGACGTGCCCGTACCGGAGCCGGCGCGGCGCTCGACGTGGTGGACTCGGACCCGCTGAGCGCTCAGCGCGTCGGACCGTCGATGGCATACACGCGGAACGCTGTGTCGCGGAAAACTTTTCGCAGGGCCTCCGAGCCCCACTGGGAGACGCAATCGACGAGCGCGCCCACGAGGACGTCGACGGCGGCGTTGGGCCGATCGATCGGGTAGTTGGACCCGAACATGATGCGGTCGGACCCGAAGTGGGTGATGACATGCTCGACGAAGGGACCGATCATCTCGGCGAGGGTGGCCTGGCCGCCGATGTTGCCCCAGCGTTCGTGACCGTAACCGAGGATCGGCATCGCCAGGCCGGACAGCTTGACCACCACGTTGCGATAGGTCGCCAGCGTCGTCATCCGCTCCCGCCACAACCGCCAGATGTCCGCGCGCGCAGCCGCTGTCGCACCGGTGCGCACCCCCACGGGACCGAAGACCCCGGCCGGTATGCCGAAGTGGTCGAGGATGATCGTCGTGTCCGGATACTCCCGGGCCAGCAGGATGACGTCGTAGAGCTGGTGTGAGTAGACCGACGCTTCGAAGACGAGGTCGCGGCTCGCGAGTTCGGCGAACCCCTCCAGGAACGCCGTCGAGGACAGTAGGTTGTCGGTGTCCCCGCCGTCGCGCACGCGCGGATCGGGATGCCGCGATGCGACGATGCGGATGCCGCGGAACCGCGGGGACGCCGCGAACTGCTCGTCGAGCATGTCCGCGAACGTCCGGGTGCGCGGATCGCCGTGCGAGATGACGGCGCCGAGACGCGGCGTGCCGGCCTGACCGAACGGCAGACTCTCCAGATACCGCGTCTCCTCCACCGCGGTGCTGTCCACCGGGGGTTCGGTGGCGTCGGCGGCCTCGCGGCGCCAATGCGACTCGACGTGGACCACGGTGTCGATCGGCACCCCCACCACGGTCGGGACCAGCGCCGCGTCGGTGGCGTACTGCCGCGGCTCGTAGGCCCGGGCGACGGTGCGCGGGGTCAGGATGTACTCGCGGTCGGCGCGCGAGACCACCAGGGGGAACACCCGGTCGCCCAGGGTGGGGACGAATCCGTACAACCTCGACGCCCGCGTGGCCGCCCACGGGGTACGCCGCGGGTTCCAGTGCTGCACATGGGCATCAACGATGCCCGTGAGGACCCCTTCGAGGGACGTCATCCCCGTACCTTGCCACACCTCATCACTGCCCGACATGGGATGCCGGATCCTGAATTGTGCCGTGTCGAAGGACTAGTGTGGGTCTCTTGAACCGGGTGGGGACACGAGCCGCGACGGAGGTGTGATCTTTTCGATATGGCGACACATTCGCGCCATGCGCTGCATCAGCTGCGGACGGCTGTCAATCGGCACCCCGACCGGTTCGTCACCAACGTCTACACCCGGATGTTCGCGATCGACCCCGACCTGCGCGACCTGTTCGGTGTGTCGATGGCCGCCCAGCGGGTCGCCTTCCATCGCGTCATCGACCATGTCCTCGAAGCGATCCCGGCCGAGTCCGGGCATGCCGAACTCGTGGAGTTCCTCGCGCAACTCGGACGCGACCATCGCAAGTTCGGGGTGGAACCCGAGCACTACCACGTGATGTACGCGGCGCTGATGGGCGAGTTCGGCAGCCTCATGACCGGATACTGGGACGCCGAGACCGAGCAGACCATCTCGCAGGCGATGATGCTGGTGACCGGGGTGATGCGCGGCGCGGCCGAGAGTGCGACCCATCCCGCGCGCTGGACCGCCGAAGTCGTCGAGAAGTACCGGATCACCCGCGACCTGGCGGTCGTCCGGCTCCTCGCGCATTCGCCGCTGACCTTCAACGCGGGGCAATACCTCGAGGTGCACACCCCGCAGTGGCCGAAGCAGTGGCGCAATCTCTCGCCCGCCATCCCGCCCAACCCGGCGGGAGAGCTGGAGTTCCACGTCCGCGCGGTGCCCCGGGGAACGGTCAGCACCGCGATCGTGAGCGAGACCAGCATCGGCGACGTGTGGACGCTGGCCCAGGGCCACGGCACCTTGCATGTCGACCGCGACAGCAAGGTCCTGATGGTCGCCGGCGGCACCGGACTCGCGCCGCTGCGGGCACTGTTGATCGAGATGTCCTCGCGCGTGGATTCGCCGGAGACGCACATCTTCTACGGGATGCGCCACCCGGGCGAGCTGTACGACCTGACGGTGCTGCGACGCATCGCGTCGACCAATCCGTGGCTGCGCGTCACCGCCGTGTCCCAGGAACGGACCGATCCGTGGTGGATCAACGCGGTGGCCACGCCCGCCGAACTCGGCGTCGACCACGAGATCGGCACACTGGCCGACGTGGTGGTCCGGGCAGGCAACTGGGAGAACCACCAGGTGCTGATCGCAGGGTCGCCACAGATGATCGAGAACACCCGGCGCACCCTCATCATCGCCGGTGTGCGGGCCAGCCGCATCCAGCACGACCCCGTGTTCTAGGACCGCTCAGGGGACCTCGAGGCTAGGCTCACCGGCGGCCGGGGACGTGACCGTCTCGGTTTCGGTCACGGTGTACGTCTCCGGAGCCGACTCGGTGACCGTCTCCGTCCGCGTGACGGGGCGGGGGGTGCGCGTGACGGTCGTCGTACGAACGCTGGTCTCGGTCTCGGTTTCGGTGACCGTCGCCTGCTCGGTCGAGGTGACCGCCGCGGGGGTCTCGGTCACCGTGACGGGGGCCGGTTCGGCGATGGTCGACTCGGCGGTGAGGATCAGCGTGATCCCGACGGCACCGAGGAAGACGGCGGCCCCGATCGCGGCACCGACGAACCACCATCGGCGACCGGTCGACGTCCGGGCGGCGACGGCAGTGGTTGCCGGCGCGACCACCGCGGCGTCGGCGGCGCCGAGTGCGGAGGCGAGCGACGGATTGTCCGCCACCGTCACCGGCCGCTGTGACGCGTACTCGAACGCCGGCGCGATCCCGGGGAGCTGAGCACCGGGGCCGACCACGATCACCGAGGTGATGTCGCGACCGCGAGGCAGCCTGGTGACCGCCGTCGCGAGCTGTGACGCCGCCTCCGGGTCGGTCACCGAGGCAACCTGGCCCGGCGTGAAATCTGCGGTGCCGAGGACGGCGCCGGACGCGGAGTCGACGGTGGCGAGGGTGGTGCCGGCCGCGGGCGCGGCGTTGCGATCAAGATCGACGACTGCCACCACCCCGCCGCGGGTCGAGTGGGTACACGCGATCTCGGCGAGAGCGGCGGCGTATCCGGTGACGACGACCTTGCCCGACCAAGACGGCCCGGTGCCCGCGCCCGGCGCGAAGACGCGAGCCAGATGATCGCGAACGTCGGCGCGGGACGCCGAGATGCCGATCCGGTCGACCTCGACGGGCACGGAGTCGACGAGTTCGACGATCGCGGCTTCGGCACCGGCGGCCGACGCATCGGGGAGGTCGACCAGGTTGCTCGCCAGGATGTGCCCGTCGGCATCGCGGACCACCGAGCTGATCTGATCGTCGACGACGGAGATGCCCAGGACCACGAACCCCGGCATCGGACCGTTCCCCGGTACCTCGGACATGGTTCACCTCCCGTCGCCGACCTGCTGTGGCGTTCTGACCCGCAAGCCTAGCGGCTGGGGGGCGGACGCCGTGCACCCGGCTGTGCGAGGTGGACCGCTCAGATCGGCTCGGCGGGATGCTGGGTGTAGGCCGCGTCGCGGACCGCCTCGTCGGTTTCCAGGCCCGCGCCCAGGGCGCCGCCGACGGTCGCGAGTGAGCAGGTGAGCCACGCGACCTCCAGATAGTCGGTGAAGCCGACCGGGTGGTCGAGCGTCGCACCGATGACCTGCGGCACCACCAGGCAGAGCGCGCCGATCGCGGACAGGACGAACAGCGCCGCGTAGAACGCGCCCACACCCAGAACCACTGTGATCATGGTGACGATGTTGAACAGCACCACCTGTTCTCGCGTCTGTCGGGAGCCGCCGCGTTCCCAGAGGTCGGCACCGATGATCAGGGTCGCGGTGATCGCGATGATCGAGCCGAGCGCCACGCCGGTGAGCCGAATCCCACCGAAAGTGTCTGCGAGCAGCCAGATGTCGGCGGTCACCAGTGCGAAGACCCCGGCCGCGATCGCCCCGGTGAGTGCGCGGCTGAGGCCGAGTGCCAGCCGCCACGGGCGGTTGGCGCGCACCATGCCGGTGAGCAGACGCAGGTTACCGGTCAGGACACGCGCGGTGAACGCGGTGCCCGCCTCGTCGACGTCGGTCCCGAGTTGGCGGACGCGATGGCGCAACGCCGACCGCGCCGGCGACTTCTGGTGACCGCGGAGATCGTCGGCGTCGGCACCGAGGAGTTGCCCGACGAGTCCGGTGATGATGCCGCGGGCCCGCTGCCGCACTCCGGTGGCGCCGAGCGCCGGCACCGAGAGGACCGCGACGCCGTGCACCGCGTTGGCATGCGCCACGACCGGGCGTTTGCCGACATGCAGCGGAAGGTCGGTCAGATAGACGACGAGATCCCATTCGCGTTCGAGCAGAAGGTCTCTGGTGGCATCGACGATTTCGGCGTCGCCGGCCGGCGGCTGTACGAGACCGGCCTCGACGAGGTCGATCTGCCAACGCGCACCGGGGAACGTCGTCTCGACGTGTTCGGCCAGGCCGGCATCGACGAGCTTGCGCGCGAGACCGATGGCCTGCCCCGGCGCGGCGACGACGCCGAGGACGACGACGGGTTCATCCGGGGAATCCGGCCCGGGCGGCGGACCGGCGGAAGAGTCCATGGATGGTTCCGGATTCAGGCGAACCGGCCCGCGAGAGCGCGGAGGGTGCTCTCGATCCCCTTGCCGTTCTTCTTGTCGTAGCCCACGAGTTCGATGATCTTCGGCAGCCGGAGCGTCGAGTAGTCGAAGGTCTCGGTCACGGCGGTGGTGGTCGGTGAGGTGGACTCGAGCTCCCACCGCCAGCGGTGACCCATCGGATGCTGCCACTCGACGACCCGGCCGGGTTCGAAGTCGGTGACGGTGGAGGTGATCTTGTACGGCACGCCGTACTGCTTCATCCCGACGCTGAAACGCGCCCCGCGGGTCAGCGTCTCCGGCCCGCTCACGGGGGTGTCGCGCACCGTGCCCGAGCCGTCGAGCTCGGGATGCCTGTGCGGGTTCGACACGAGCGCGAACACATCGGCGGCCGGGGCGTTCACGACGACCCGACGCGAGACCTTGTGCGGCCCGGCGTCGACGGTGGTGACGGGTTCAGAAGCCATGCGGTCAACGTTACGCACCTCTGCGGGCCCGCGCCGAAACCGCGGCCGGGCACCAGGACGTCGGGCCCGGTGGGCGGTCAGTCGGTGGTGCGCTTGCGCCGCGGCTGCCACACGACGAGTGCGTTGGTGCGCGGTACGGGCACGAGTTCGCCACCACGCCGGGCCCGCGACGCCTGCACCTCGTCGGTGAGTTCGCGGACGCGGTGCTGGAGCGCCTCGACCTGATTGCTGAGGTCGATGATGCGCTTGATACCGGCGAGGTTGACGCCTTCCTCCTGCGAGAGACGCTGGATCTCTCGCAGGAGTTCGACGTCGCGGGACGAGTAGCGGCGTCCGCCGCCACTCGTCCGCTGGGGGGTGACCAGACCCAGTCGGTCATAGGTGCGCAGGGTCTGCGCGTGCATACCGGCGAGTTCGGCGGCCACCGAGATCAGAAAGGTCGCGCCGTCGGCGTCGAAGTTCTTCTGGCCGGCCATCGCTCATCGCCCCCAGTCCGCCCGCGGATCGAAACCACTCGCCCGCTCGGCCTGGTCGTAGGCGCGCATCGCCTCGACCGCGGCCTCGTCCAGCTTGTTCGGGACCGCGACCTTCACGGTGACGAGCAGATCGCCTGCCCCGCCGGAGCGCTTGGGCACTCCGCGACCGCGCACGCGCAGCGTGCGTCCGTCGGTGGTGTTCGGCGGGATCTTCACCCCGACCGATCCCTCCAGGGTCGGCACCGAGACGGTCGCTCCGAGAACGAGTTCGGAGATCCGTACCGGCAGTTGCACCCGAAGGTCGTTGCCGCTGCGGGTGAACTGCTTGTGCGGGGTCACGTGCACGACGACGTAGAGGTCGCCCGATGGGGCGCCACGCCGGCCGGCCTCGCCCTGTCCGGCGAGCCGGATGCGTTGTCCGTCCTCGACGCCGGCGGGGATCCGCACGTTGATGGTGCGCGCGCGGACCTTCACCCCGCTGCCGTCGCAGTCGGTGCATGGATCGTCGATCCGCGAGCCGGTGCCCTGGCAGTCCTGGCACGGCTCACTGAAACCGAATGCGCCCTGATTGCGGCTCACGAATCCGGAGCCGTTGCAGTTCGCGCACACCCGCGGACTCGTCCCGGGCTTGGCGCCCGAACCGTGGCAGGTGGTGCAGGGCGACGGGCTGGTCACCCTGAGTGGGACGGTCGTGCCGAGCGCGGCATCGGAGAACGAGAGCGTCGTCTCGGTCTCGAGATCCTTGCCGCGACGCGGGCGGCTCGCCGTCGAAGTACGTTGTGTTCCGCCGCCGCGGTTGAACAGTCCGTCGAAGATGTCGCCGAAACCGCCTCCGCCGCCGCCGGTCTGCGCCCCGCCGAACAGGTCGCCGAGGTCGAAGTCGTTACCGCCGCCGGTGGTGTAGGTGTTTCCGCCGCCGGGGAAACCGCCCGGGAAGCCGTTGCCGCCGCCGCGGAATCGTCCGCCGGCGAACATGGCGCGCGTCTCGTCGTATTCCTTGCGCTTCTCGGCGTCGCCGAGCACGCTGTGGGCTTCGGACACCCGCTTGAAGCGCTCTTCGGCCGCGGTGTCACCCGGGTTGGCATCCGGGTGCAGCTCGCGCGCGAGCTTGCGATAGGCCTTCTTGATCTCTTCAGCCGAAGCGTCAGAAGCAACGCCCAGGTCCTTGTAGAAGTCGTGTTCTAACCACTCACGTTGTGGTGCCACCAGACGTCACCTCCTTTGAGTTCTGTTGTCTGGGTTGGTTTTTTCAGTTGGGGACACCCGCTCCCCGAGGTGCGAGCCGACCATCTGCTCCCTGAGGTGCGAGCGAAGCGAGCCACGAAGGGTTCGTCGCCCTTCGTGGCTCGTCGCTTGCGCTCCTCGCACCTCAGGGATCAGTGGTGAGTTCGCCCACTCAGGATCGAGCGACGGTCGCTCTATTGTGCACCGGGTGCGTCGCCCGCAGGGGCAGGATCGGTGACCGTCACCATCGCGGTGCGGATCACCTTCTCGCCCAGGCGGTAGCCGCATCGGTACACCGATCCGATCACCGGATGCGCCCCGGTGCCGTCGTGCTGCACGGCTTCGTGGAGTTCGGGGTCGAACTCGTCACCGGCCGCACCGAAGGCCACGAGACCTTCGGCGGCCAGCACCCCGGTCAGCTTGTCGGCGACCGAGCGCAGCGGACCGCTGTCGAGGTCGCCGTGCTCGCGGGCACGGTCGAGGTCGTCGATGATCGGGAGCAGCTTGTCGATCAGGATCTGCTTGCCGTAGGCGACCGAACCCTGCTTCTCCTCGGCGGCACGCCGCCGGAAGTTGGCGAATTGGGCTCGCTCGCGCTGCAGGTCGGCGGTCAGTTCGGCGACCCGGGCATCCGGTTCGCCCGCTGCCCCGTCCGCCTGCTGCTCGTCACTGGTCTGCTCGTCGACGACCGGTCCGGCGTCGGCCGGGCCGGGTCCGGCGGCCGGCTCGTCGCGCACCTCACCCGTTTCCGGGTCGATGCGACGACGGTCGGTCACCGTCACCGGCTCCTCGCCGGACCCATTCGCCGAATGGGCTCCTGCGGTCACTTGTTCTCCTTCGAGTCCGCGTCGTCGACGACCTCGGCGTCGACGACGTCCGGGTCACTGTCGGCCGCGGCGGCCTCACCGTTGGGGGACTCGGCAGCGGCGTTGGCGTAGATCGCCTGGCCGAGGGCCTGCGACTCCTCCGACAGCTTCTCGATCGCGGACTTGATCGCTGCGGTGTCGTTGCCCTTGAGCGCTTCCTGCGCTCCGGCGACGGCCGCTTCGACCTTCTCCTTCAGCTCCGCCGGGACCTTGTCCTCGTTCTCCTTGAGGAACTTCTCGGTCTGGTGGACCAGCGACTCCGCCTGGTTGCGGGTCTCGGCCTCCTCGCGGCGCTTGCGGTCCTCGTCGGCGTGAGCTTCCGCGTCCTTGATCATGCGGTCGATCTCGTCCTTGCTCAGGCCGGAACCGTCCTGGATGCGGATCGAGTTCTCCTTGCCGGTGCCCTTGTCCTTGGCGGTGACGTGCACGATGCCGTTGGCGTCGATGTCGAAGGTCACCTCGATCTGCGGGACACCCTGCGGCGCGGGGGCGATGCCACCGAGCTCGAAGCTGCCGAGCAGCTTGTTGTGCGACGCGATCTCGCGCTCACCCTGATAGACCTGGATCTGCACCGACGGCTGGTTGTCCTCGGCGGTCGTGTAGGTCTCCGACCGCTTGGTCGGGATGGTGGTGTTGCGCTCGATCAGCTTGTGCATCACGCCGCCCTTGGTCTCGATACCGAGGGACAGCGGGGTGACGTCGAGCAGCAGCACGTCCTTGACCTCACCGCGGAGCACACCGGCCTGCAGTGCGGCGCCGACGGCGACGACCTCGTCCGGATTGACGCCCTTGTTGGGCTCGCGGCCACCGGTCAGTTCCTTCACCAGATCGGTGACGGCCGGCATACGGGTCGAACCACCGACGAGCACGACGTGGTCGATGTCGCCGACGGAGATGCCCGCATCCTTGATGACGGCCTGGAACGGTGCGCGGGTGCGCTCCAGCAGATCAGAGGTGATCTTCTGGAACTCGCTGCGCGAGAGCTGCTCGTCGAGGAACAGCGGGTTCTTGTCGGCGTCGACGGTGATGTAGGGCAGGTTGATCGAGGTGCTCTGCGAGCTCGAGAGTTCGATCTTCGCCTTCTCGGCAGCCTCACGCAGACGCTGCAGGGCCATCTTGTCCTTGGTCAGGTCGATGCCCGAAGTGCTCTTGAACTTCTCGACGAGCCAGTCGACGACGCGCTGATCCCAGTCGTCACCACCGAGGTGGTTGTCACCGGAGGTCGCACGAACCTCGACCACACCGTCGCCGATCTCGAGCAGCGAGACGTCGAAGGTACCGCCACCGAGGTCGAAGACCAGGATGGTCTGTTCCTTCTCGCCCTTGTCGAGGCCGTAGGCCAGGGCGGCCGCGGTCGGCTCGTTGACGATGCGGAGCACGTTGAGGCCGGCGATCTGACCGGCTTCCTTGGTGGCCTGACGCTGTGCGTCGTTGAAGTAGGCCGGGACGGTGATGACCGCGTCGGTCACGTCCTCACCCAGGTACGACTCGGCGTCGCGCTTGAGCTTCATGAGCGTGCGCGCGCTGATCTCCTGCGGGGTGTACTTCTTGTCGTCGATCTCGACGGTCCAGTCGCCTTCGCCCATGTGGCGCTTGACGGAGCGGATGGTGCGGTCGACGTTGGTGACCGCCTGGTTCTTTGCGGGCTGGCCGACCAGCACCTCGCCGTTACGCGCGAACGCGACCACCGACGGGGTGGTCCGTGCGCCTTCGGCGTTGGCGATGACGGCGGCTTCGCCGCCTTCGAGCACGGCCACCACCGAGTTGGTGGTACCGAGGTCGATTCCAACAGCACGAGACATGTTTGGCTTCCTCCTAGTTTGCGGGTGTGCACCCGAGTCCTTGTCCCGAGGTCTCGAGACCGCGGGGATGTCGTGGTGAAACTCTGCGGGACCGGACTTCAGTGCGTCCGACTCATGTCCTACTGAAAAAGCGGGTCCGAGTCAAACCTACTTGAGTCTGGATCACTCAGGTTTCTCGAAGTGTGTAACGGGCCCCCTCGCCGGATTGTTCCCGGATCGTCCAAAAAAGTTGAGCGGGGTTCGCTCACGTGCCTCGACCCTTGACACCCAGGGGTCGGCACGGCAGATTTCAACAGGAACCATGTGATTCAACTTGGAGCAGCCGTCAGGCGGCGCCCCACGAGACACGAGGACGGCCGATGACGCCACGCCCGCCACTCCCCGACGCCGCTTCGCCCGCACGTCCTCTCCGGATCGCCGTGTGGGGACCGGGTGAGGTCGGGGGCGCCATCATCCGCGCCGCCGTCGCCGATCCCGCCTTCGACATCGCGGGCGCACTCGTCCACAATCCGAAGAAGGACGGCCGCGACATCGGCGAGCTGGTGCGCATCGACCCCATCGGGGTTCCGGCCACCACCGACCGCGACGCGATCAAGGCACTCGACGTCGACTGTGTCGTGGTCACACCTGCGCCGGCCGCGGTGCTCAAGGGCCTCGACGACGACGTCGTCGACCTGCTCGCGTCGGGGAAGAACGTGGTCGCCACCGCGGCCTATCACAACGTGTCGATGCCGAACTGGATGAGCCCGTTCCGCAAGTCGCCGCAGCAGCTGCTCGAGGCATGCCAGAAGGGCGGTTCGACGCTGCACGGGACCGGCGTCCATCCCACGTTCATCGTCGAACGGCTGGCGATGACGATGGCCACGGCGATGTCGTCAATCAGCCACGTCCGATCGGTGGAGGCGGTCGACTTCACCAGCGCGGGCTCGATGTGGGGCGGTCTCGGCGCACTGGGCTTTGGCGCCGACCTCGAGTCCCTGGGCCCGGATTCGCCGGTCGCCCGCGGGGGCGATCTCTACTACGGCGACCTCACCGGCAACGTCGCACATGCGCTCTACGGTTCGGACAGCGCCGAGGTCCGCGTCGAGACGTCGCTGCGGGGCCTTCCCGCCGCCGCCGACGCCCAGGTCGGCAAGACAACCATCACGAAGGGAACCGCGGCCGCACTGCACCTGACCCATCGCGGCTACCTCGGCGATCACCACTTCTTCACCAACGAGGAATGCTGGTACCTTGCCGCCGCAGACGTCGTCTACCGCGGCGACGATCTCCCCTTCGGCGGGTTCACCAGTCCGATCGCCTACACGCTCGTCGTGAGCGGCGAGCCGGCCGAGATCCGCACCCAGATGGAGTTCGGTGTCGGTGCGGGCCACACGAATCCGATCACCACGGCATCCGTGCGAGCGGTGCTCGACTCGATCCCCGCGGTCGTGGCCGCCGAGCCGGGAGTGCTCATCGACGACATCGGCCCGCACTACAAGCACGACGACCGGGTCCGGCTCTCGTGAGCGACTCGACGCGACCCGAGGTCGAGGCGTGGAACGGTCTGGTCGATGCGCTCCGCACCGCGGGCGACAAGCTCGCCTCGGACACTTCCGGCCTCAGCCCGCTCGAACAGGCCGATGGTTATCGCGCCCTCATCCGCGGATTGTCGAATCAGTTGTCCCGCTTCGACGTCGACCGAGAACGGCCCGAACTGGTGTCGTTCAACGGGTGGCGTCACAAGTTCCTGATGGACAACCCGGATTTTCGCTACTGGGTCGCCGACGTGCGAAGCGATCGGTCATATCGCATCCGCGGGAATCGCGGCGACGCCGTCTACGTTTCGATCACCGCCTACCGACGCACCGGAGGTATCAGTTCGGGCGGCATCAGTTCGGAGTCGACCGCCCGGATCGACAGCGACACGATCGTCTTCGACGACGACGGATCGTTCGAGATCCTCGTCGGCGGTGATGCCGGGATGGACCGCGGCGCAGACCATCTGGATCTTCCCGAGAAGTCCTCGGTGATCTGGGTGCGCTTCTTCCACGACGACGTCTCCCACGGCGAGGCGGGACGATGCAGCATCGAACCACTCGCCGATCCACCGACCCCGCCACCGCTCGACCCGACGAAGTTCTGCACGCAGTTGGGCACGCTCGGCACCATGACGTCGATGCTGCCGACGATCTTCGAGGTGTCCGCCAAGGACGACCGCAACCCACCGAACACGATGCGGCACTGGTCGGAGATGTCGGGCGGCGCGGTGTTCACCGAACCGGGCATCCACTACCTCCGGGGCGGCTGGCAGCTCGAACCCGGGCAGGCGCTGGTGATCGAGGGGGACGTGGTCGACTGCCGATACTGGAACATCCTCGCCTACAGTCGATTCCTGAACTCGCTCGACTTCCGCTACCGGCCTGTCTCCTACACGGGCGGCACCGCAACCGTCACCGACGGTCGGTACCGTTTCGTCGTCGCCGCCGAGAATCCACACCCCGAGAATCCGGGTTCCGCGGACTGGATCGACACGGAGGGCAGGGAATTCGGCATCGTCGTGATGCGATTCCTGCAGCCCGTCGACACCCCCACCCTTCCCGCAGCCCGGGTCGTCGGGCTCGATGAACTGCGAGATCCTCGATGACGTGCTGGGTGCCGCCGGAGCGCACCGAGACAGCACAGCACATCTACGCTGCCGCCGAGGCGGACCGCGCGGCCGATCCCGACCGTTACCGGCTCGGCGTCGAGATCGCGGACCGGCTCGTCGAACGAGCAACGGGTGAGCACGGCATCGAGGGGCTGGGCGATCCCTCTCAATGGCGACCGGCCCTGGAGCGGTATCTCGAGTCGGCAGACGCCGACGGTCGACTGAACGCGGTCGGGATTCGCCACGCCCAGGACGCGGCCGTCGGGAAGCTGCGCGCCCGAGCGATCTTCGACAAGACGCTGCGGGCCGATCCCGCTGTGGCGCAACGGTCCCTCACCCCACCGATCGTGATCATCGGTGGGTGGCGCACCGGGACGACGTTCCTGTTCCGCCTCCTGGCCCTCGACCCACGGCTGCGGGCACCGCGTCCGCTGGAGCTGTACGCGCCCTGGCGGGCCGCCCGGATGACCTCGGAAGAACTCGAGCGTTCCGTCGACGACCAAGCACGTCAACCGAATCCCCTGCACGTGCTCAACCCGTCGATGGCGGCGGTGCACGACTCCGGCCCGGCCCTCCCCGAGGAGTGCGTCCTCGGCATGGGAACGACCATGCGCAACTGGGGATTCGCCTCGACGATGCGCCTCGATGGTTACGCCACGTGGCTCGCGACCCAGGACTTCGCCGCCGAGTACGACGCCCATCGAACGATGTTGCAGATCCTCGACGACGGGTCGGCCCGTCGCTGGTTGCTCAAGGCGCCCGCGCACACTCCCGAACTCGCTCACCTCGCCACGACGTATCCGGGTGTCTGCATCGTCCACCTGCACCGCGACATCGTGGAGACCGTGGCATCCGGGGCCAGCCTGTTCGCGACCTACCGGTCGACCTACAGCGACGAGGTGGACGGCCACGATGTCGGACGATTCCAGGTCGAACAGTCCGAACGGTGGTTCCGGCGTGCACTCGACTTCCGGTCCTCGCCCGCGGCCGCGTCGGCGACCATCCTGGACCTCGACTACCGGGACCTGGTGGCGAGCCCCGCGACCACGGTCGGCCGGGTCTACGCCGCGGCCGGGATCGACCCGCCGGACGTCGCCACACTGCTCGCCGAACACGAAGCCGCGCAACCCCGCCACGGCAAGGGCCGACACCGGTACACACCCGAGGAGTTCGGCATCGACCCCGACGCACTCCGTGAACGGATGGCGTTCTGCACCGAGGCCGTCACCAGCGATTGACACACCACCGCTGGTCGATCAGGCACCCCACCTGCTGGTTGAGCAGGCGACGAGCGCAGCGAGGAGCCGTGTCGAAGCCACGTCGCAACACGTCTCACCCAAATTCGCATGTCCCCAGTCCTATCGGGCTACCGTCGATGAATCCCGTCGACGCGGAGGTGGTGATGAACGCAGCCACACCGAGCGATCCGCGATGGGTGCCGTGGCGGGTGGCTCCCGAGTCGGGGTTCGTCGTCGACGATCCGACCGGGCAGGGTGATGTCGACATCGTGCAGATCGATGAACGGCAGTTCGTCGTGCGCAATGCCTTTCGATTCCACGAACCCGCCGTCGAGGAGTACCTCGTCGGACAACTGGTCGATCGGGGCACGACGAAGGCCGAGGCGCTCAGGGCCGTCGACACCGCCCGCACGTTCCTCCCCCGCGAGGACAACCCGACCGACCTCGCCTCGATCCCCCGGTTCCTGCGCTGGTTCGAGAATCCTTACGGTCTGCATTCCCTGGCGGCCCTGATTCACGACGAACTCATCACGGGCACCCCCAATTCCGGCGCGCTCGGTAGCGACACCCTGTCCGACCGCTTCTTCCGCGAGATGATGCGAACGTCCGGGGTTCCGTGGCTCAAGCGGTGGATCATGTGGTCGGCGGTGGCGCTCCGTACGCGGTGGGTCGCCGGCGGATGGCGGCGCCTCAGTGTGGTCGTGTGGTTGTTGCTGAGTGTCGTCGGCATCGGCACGGCGGTCGGTTCGAGCGGGGCGCTGCTCTCCGCTTGGTCATGGCCGACGTCGTCGCCGTCGATCTCGCTCGCGTTCGCTCTGCTGATGATCTTCGTCGCCGCGCCGCTGTGGGGACGGCAGTGGGCGGCGAGTCTCATTGCGGCCGTGGCCGCCCTGTGGGTTCTCCCCGCGGCGATCGTGGCGTACTTCGCCTATGCGCTGTATCTGTTGTCGGAGAGAGTCGCTCGCACCGTCGGGCTTCGGTGACCCGCGCAGCCCCGACCGCGCCACATCAGCCCACGGAAGCCTCGTCGGGGTCGGCGAACCGACGAGCGACTCCGGCGAGGAAAACTGTCACCATCTCGACGAACAGACGTTCATCGGTCCAGCGGGCACCCTCCATCGAACCGGCCAGATCAGGATCGAACTGCTCCGGGTTCTCGAACGGGGCCATCGCCGGCCGCCCGGTGGCGACACACATCGCAGAACCGATCGTCATCCGATGGACTGATTCCAGGATGAACATCTGCGAGTCGAGCGGCACGCCAGACAGTCCCAGGATTCGGCAATGTTCGGCATACAGCCGTTCCAGGAGCCCCCGGGGGAAGTATTCGACGACGATCGGCACCGCCCGCTGATGGGCGAGCAAGGCCTGACGGAACAGCACGCTCGCACTCACGAGCCACTGCTGCCAGTCCTCGCCGTCATCGGGGTCGGGCTGCCGCGGCGTCTCCGACACGACGAGGCGAGCGACAGCTGACAGGATCTCCGCCTTGTCGCTGAAGTGGTTGTACAGCGACGGCGAGCGGACGCCCAACCTCGCAGCCATCTTCTCCAGACTCAACGCCCCGGGCCCATCGGCGTCGATGATGTCCAGGGCGGCTCGAACAGCGTTCTCGCGCTGGATCATCGGCTTCCGGCCCATGGACTCCTACTTCCTTTGCCTCGACACCGAGAGTGTACGCGGGCACCCTCTTGACGATTTATACTAACGGCACTAGTTTATTTAACGAGTGAGGCAGCTCACAGCCAACTTGAACCGTCCGTCGCGCCATCACCGGGAGCGACATCGCAATCACCTAGAAGAGGAGTGGGCAGTGGCAGTCGTCGATGCTCAACTACAGACGATCCAGGACCGGCGAACTCGTGCCCTACGGGCCCTGCTCGGCCATCTCGATGGAAAAGCAACCGATCAGGTCGCCGAGATCCAGCGTTTCGACGCGATCGATTATCACGATCCCGTGCGTGCCGAACTCGAACGCGATCGGATCTTCGGCGAGGTCCCGTTCATCGTCGCGCACTCGTCCGAGATTCCACGCCGCAACGATTTCCTCTCGATCGATCTGCCGCGCAACAAGATCGTCGTGGTACGTCAGCGCGACGGAGGCGTGAAGGCCTTCATCAACGCCTGCCGTCACCGAGGCGCCCAGTTGGTGACCGAGAAGTCGGGGACATGTCGCCTGTTCTCGTGTCCGTACCACCGGTGGTCGTACAGCCCGGACGGCACTCTTCGGACCGTCACCTTGGACAGCACCTTCGGCGAGTTCGACCGTTCGAAGTCGGGTTTGGTGGAGCTTCCGGTCGAAGAGCGGCATGGATTCGTCTGGGTGGTCGACAACGCGAACCGCGACATCGACGTCGCAGCCTGGCTCGGACCCGAGATGGATGCACTGATGTCCGAGTACCGAATCGCCGATCTCGTCAGTGTCGACCCGCATCCCTATGAGCGCCCGGTCAATTGGAAGATCATGCAAGACGGCTTCCTGGACAACTATCACGTGCGATACGCGCATCCCAATACCGCCGGAAAGATGCTGCACACCAACGCCGTCACCCTCGAGGACTTCGGACGGTCGTTCTGGTTCCTGACCGCACGCAAGACCATCGACCAGTTCATCGGCGCCGAGGTGGAATGGAGCCCGGCGATGGAAGCGCACACCATCGAGAGTTGCTTCCTGGCGCCGAACACGATGCTGCTCAAGCACGCCACCCACTTCGAGCTGTTGACATTCCGACCCGTCGGCGGGGATCCGAACCGCTCGATCATGGAGATGCGCATCCTGGCACCCAGCATCGAGGACAGCGGGCTCGAGCCCGAACACTGGCAGCGTCGATGGGACAAGAACTGGGGCCTCCTCGTGTCCATCCTGCACGACGAGGACTTTCCCATCCTGGACAGTTCGCAAGCTGCGCTCTCGAGTCTCGATGCCGGGACCATGCTTCTGGGCCGCAATGAGATTGCGAGCCATCTGTTTCGACGTGAAGTGGACCGGTTGATCAGCGACACCGAGGACACCCGATGGCCGTCGACGTAGGCGGTCCCGACACCGACGTCTCCGATCTGGTGGAGCTGAACTGGCGTGACGGCCCTCCGGTCGGAGATGCGCGAGAGCTGCTGGACCGTGCGCGCCGCGTCGATGCGGAGATGAGCTTTGCCACGACCACCAGCGAGACACGACGACACCCGGTGTCATCCCGCACCGTCGAGGTCCGCACGCGGTTGCGCCGGTGGACAGCGCCGCGGACGGACCACGCCGCCCTCGCCGCCGTCCTCACCTTCACTCCGACCGCTACCGGCGGTCCGATCGTCATGAGCGCCGTCGTCGACCCGGACTTCCGTTCCACCGGCGTCATCACTGCGGCTTTCGAGGCGCTGAGACACCGTCGCCACTGCACTTCGGGACTCGACGCCGATATCGTCGCCTGCGCCTTCGGGTCACATCCCGCCGCGCTGCGGGCTGCAGCCCGATTCGGCGCGAGGACTGTCGCCCGAAGAGATGTGCTGGTGCCCCACTCGCCGTTGAGGCCGCCGCCCACAATCGGTGCAGATGGCATCCGCCCGGTCCCCTGCGGCACTGAGATCGGCGGTGGCGACACCCACTCGGTGTGGCAGCACTTCGACACCGGGCCGGCACCCTTCGTCTTTGCGGCCACACGTGGTGCGGGCACGACCGCCGGATACTTCACTGTGGAACAGGGTTCCGAGACAACCCGTTTGACGATCCTCGGCGTACGCCCCGGTGCCGAACCTCTCGCTGCCACGCTCGACGACATCATCGGCGCAGCAGCTCCACTGGTACGCGACCGCGATCCCGCTCAGATCGAGGTCACCGCCGCGACCGATCACCGATCTCTGCTGGAAGCGCTCAGATACGCCGGCTTTCACCACGACCGCACCGATGTTGCGTTTGCTCTGCACATAGCACCCGACCTCGTCACACCCCACAAGTGAAGGACTCACCATGAACCACGACATCCTGCGCCCCCTGTCGGCTTGGGTCATCCGGCAACCCGACTCTCCGGTCATCGAGTGCGGCGGGTCGACGCTCACCCGACGTGAACTGCACGATCGCTCCGAGCGAGTCGCGGAGTCCCTTGCCGCCCAGGGGATTCAGGCCGGGGATCGGGTCGCGATCATCGGTCGGCCCTCCGCCGACTGGGCGGTGGTCGCCGTGGGGATCATCAAGACCCGCGCGGTGTTGTGCCCGCTGAACGAGCGCAACGGTCCGGTCGAACTCTCCCAGGCCATCGCCGCACTCGAACCCAGTCTGATCGTGGCCGCCGAGGCTTTCCGGACGGCAGTCGATGCGGTGGTCGCGGACCGCGACATCGCGACTCCGGTCACCGATCTCGAGGCGGTGGCCCTCGACACCGCACCGTCGACGCCGGTGACTCGGGAGAACCTGACGGTCGCCGGTGACGCCCCGGTTGCGATCCTGTCCACCTCCGGTTCCACCGGATCACCAAAAGGTGTCGTGTTCACCCATGATTCGCTGACGAACGCGTTCTTCGAGTGGTGCCTCCAAGAGCCCGGATTCATGCGTGTCAGGTCGCTCAACGTGAGCTCGATGGCCTTCGGCGCCGGCCTGCTCAACGGATTCCTGGCCCCACTCGTGCTCGGTGGCAGCGCCGTCTTTCTCCGTGACTGGAATCCTCGGGTGGCCCTCTCGCTCATCCGCGACAGCGGTATCACCCACCTGGGCGCCACCACCATCTTCTACGAACAGATGGCGTCGGACCCGGAATTCACCGATGCCGATCTGAGCTCGCTGACCGTGGCATTCACCGGCGGCAACCCGGTCACCACCGAACTGATCCGCGCGTGGGCAGCGAAGGGGATCGGACTCCGCCAGGTGTACGGCCTCACCGAGTCTCAATCGAACGCCACCGTGCCGACGGTCGAGATGGCGATCCATCACCCCGACAGCGTGGGACTCGGCGGTATCCTCAACACCTTCACAGTACGAAACGCTGATGGGAATGAGTGCGCCGCAGGCGAAGCCGGTGAGATCTGGATCTCCGGGCCCGGGCTCGCAGCCGGGTACTGGCGTGACGAGCAGCAAACAAGCGCCAACTTCGTCGACGGCTGGCTGCGCACCGGTGACGTCGCCGAACGAGACGAGGATGGTCTGCTGCGCATCGTCGGCCGCATCAAGGACGTGATCATCTCCGGCGGTATCAACATCTATGCGGCCGAACTCGAACGCGTCATCCTCGAACTCGACGGCGTCCTCGAGGTCGCGGTCATCGGCGTCGCCGACGCGCAGTTCGGGGAGGCCCCGGCGGTCTTGCTCCGCGCCGGCGGAGGGTTGTCAGCACAGGACGTCGTCACACATTGCCGATCCCGCCTCGCCCGGTTCAAGGCCCCCCGGTACGTCGAATTCGTCGCGGACCCGCTTCCGAGAACAGCCGGGATGAAGATCGACAAGGCGCCGCTCCGGAGCCGATACGCCGACCTGCCGTCGTGGGCCACCCCGGTCTCTGCGGACGCATTGCAGGGCAGCGCCTGATCGGTTCTTGTCGGTGGTCGGGTTTACCTTGGACTCATCAGTTGGGCCGGTCGTTTCGATCGGGTTGCAGCGTCTTGGGGGAGTCACTGTGGGGGCATGGACGGATCTGCCGGGCGAGTTCCTCGCCGGGGTCGATCCTGCCCGCCCGGCCGATGCCGACACCGCCGCCCATATGCAACGTTTGGGATCGATCCGCGCGGGCGAGTCGTATCTGGCGTGGTGCCGCTATCAGACGATCTTGGTGTTGTGCGATCGGCTGTTGAGCACTGTCGGCAACAGTTACGTGTCTGATGGTTTCGGTGACATCGTCGCCCGGGTCTCGCGGGAGGCCGGGATCACCCGCTACCGCGCCGGGGTGCTGGTCGATGAGGCACTGTGTCTGCGTGACCGGTTGCCGCGGGTGTTGGAGACGTTGCGCGACGGCATCATCGGGCCGCACCAGATCCGCGAGATCATCGGCCGTACCCACCTGGTGGCCGATGACCACCTGCTCGACCCCGCCGACCCTGACAGTCGTCGGATCATCGAGGTGCTCGACGAATCGATCGCCGAGTTGCTGCGCTTTCGGTCCGGGTCGTGGTCGACGTCAGGTTTGCGCGACATGATCGACCGTCTGGTCTTCGGCCATGACGCCGACGCGGTCCGCGAACGGCGCCGCGAGGCGCTGGACAACCGTGGCGTGTGGACCGAGAACCACGGTGACGGGACCGGTGAGATCACCGCGGTGATGGCCGCCGAGAACATCCGGGCTTCCAACGCCTCGGTACGTGAGTTGGCCGCATCCGTCTGCGACCGCGATGGCCGCACCCTCGGGGAACGGAAGTCCGACGCCATGTACGCGTTGCTCACCCGAACGGCGTTCACGTGCGCGTGCGGTCACTCCGACTGCACCGCAACACTGCCCGATCCTGCCGGCGCCACCGGTACCACGGCCGGTACCGAGATCGTGATCCATGTCGTGACCGACGCCGACACCCTGGCCGGCGGCTCCGGACCCGGCTGGGTCGACGGGCACGGAGTGATCTGCGATGAGCATGTGCGCGATCTCGCCGCCCGGCCTGACGCGACGACCAGACCGGTCACCCCGGTGCGGACACCACCGTCGCATGTCGTCGCCGGCGGACCAGCCGGGAGCGGTGAGGGCGGATTCGACGACGACACCGGGCGAAGCGCGAACATCACCGCGCCACCGCAGGGTACCGAGGACACCGCCACCAGCCGCAGTGGCGATGCGTCGACCCCGACTCCGGCCACACCGTCGACGCCCCCGACTCCGGCCACACCGTCGACGTCGTCGGAGATCGTGGTGGTCTATCCAGGTGCCCTGCCCGGTGACCCGTACCGGCCGACGAGTGCGTGTGCCGAGTTCGTGCGGGTACGGGACGGCTACTGCACCGAACCCGGGTGCACGCGTTCGGCGTTCACCGCCGACGTCGACCACGTCGCCGAATACGACCACGCCCGCCCCGCCCGCGGCGGCGCGACCTCGAGTGAGAACCTCAACGCCAAATGCCGCGCCGGTCATCTACACAAGACGCACGGGGATTGGACCGACGTGCAGTACCGCGACGACGAGGGCCGTCTGGTCACCGAATTCGTGACGCCGGAAGGTTTCGTGATCCCCGGCGTGGCCGAAACCCTCGAGGATCTCTTCCCGAACCTACGTCGTATCCGATTCGAGCAAGCCGCGAAAGCCCCACCGACACCGCGCATCATCGTGCCCGACCACCACGGCCGACCACCACGCACGATCACCGAACGAACCGCCGCGAAACACGCGAAGCGGCGAGAAGAACGCGCCCGCAACAAGACACAGCGCGACAAGAATCGACGCGCCCGGACCGAAGCAACCCACCATCAACCGACAACCCAGGACGACGACCCGCCACCGTTCTGACAAGGCCGACACCCCGGCGGAACGTGGTGGTCCACGCACCCGCCGGGGTGTTGACTGATAATGCCTGTCGTCAGGCCGCGCTGACCTGCTCGCCGACGGCCGGCTCCAGCGCCTGCGCGACGATCTCGGCGACATCGGTCATCGGCCGGACATCGAGCGCCTCGAGCACCTCGGCCGGCACGTCGTCGAGGTCGGGCTCGTTGCGCTGTGGGATGAAGATGGTCTTCAGCCCGTTGCGTTGCGCGGCAAGCAGTTTCTGCTTGACCCCACCGATCGGCAGGACCCGCCCGTTGAGCGTGACCTCGCCAGTCATGCCGACATCGCTGCGCACCTGACGTCCCGTCGCCATCGACACCAGCGCGGTGACCATGGTGACGCCGGCGCTCGGGCCGTCCTTGGGCACGGCTCCGGCCGGAACGTGCACGTGGATGGTCTTGTCGAGCGCCTTCGGGTCGACGCCGAGTTCCTCGGCGTGCGCCCGCACGTACGACAGTGCGATCTGCGCCGACTCCTTCATCACGTCGCCGAGCTGACCGGTCAGCTTGAGACCAGCCTCCCCCTCGGTGGCGTTGACCTCGATGAACAGGACGTCGCCACCCATACCCGTGACCGCGAGACCTGTTGCGACGCCGGGCACAGCGGTCCGTTCCTCGGACTCCGGAGTGAACCGGGGCCGGCCGAGGTAGTCGCGAAGATCGGACTCGTCGATCGTGACCGGACCGCTCTCCTTGTCCCCGTCTCCCGATTCGACCGCGAGGTTGGTCGCCGCCTTGCGGAGGGCCTTGGCCAACAGCCGTTCGAACTGTCGCACACCGGGCTCGCGGGTGTAGTTGGCCGCGATCTCGCGCAGTGCCGCATCGGTGACGGTCACCTCGTCGGGGGTCAGCGCCGCGCGCTCGGCCTGCCGGGGCAGCAGGTAGTCGCGGGCGATGGCGACCTTGTCGTCCTCGGTGTACCCGTCGAGCGTGACCAGTTCCATGCGGTCGAGCAGGGCCGACGGGATGTTCTCGATGACGTTGGCGGTCGCGAGGAACAGCACGTCCGACAGGTCGAGATCGAGGTCGAGGTAGTGATCACGGAAGGTGTGGTTCTGCGCGGGGTCGAGGACCTCGAGCAGCGCGGCGGCCGGGTCGCCCCGGTAGTCCGAGCCCACCTTGTCGATCTCGTCCAGCAGCACGACGGGATTCATCGATCCCGCTTCGCCGATGGCCCGCACGATGCGGCCGGGCAACGCGCCGACGTAGGTACGCCGGTGGCCACGGATCTCCGACTCGTCGCGCACACCGCCCAGGGCGACGCGCACGAACTTGCGGCCCAGCGCCCGGGCGACGCTCTCACCGAGCGACGTCTTGCCGACGCCGGGAGGACCGGCGAGCACCATGACGGCACCCGACCCGCGTCCGCCGACGACCTGCAGGCCGCGTTCGGCGCGACGGGCCCGCACCGCCAGGTATTCGACGATGCGGTCTTTCACGTCGTCGAGGCCGTGGTGGTCGGCGTCGAGGATCTCGCGCGCGCCCTTCACGTCCGTGGAGTCCTCGGTGCGAGTGTTCCACGGCAGGTCGAGGACGGTGTCGAGCCAGGTGCGGATCCATCCGGTCTCCGGCGATTGGTCGCTGGCGCGTTCGAGCTTGCCCACCTCGCGGAGTGCGGCCTCGCGCACCTTCTCGGGCAGCTCGGCCTGTTCGACACGGCCGCGGTAGTCGTCGGCGCCCTCGGGCTCGTCCTCACCGAGCTCCTTGCGGATGGCGGCGAGCTGCTGACGAAGAAGGAATTCCTTCTGCTGCTTGTCCATCCCCGCGCGGACGTCCTCGGCGATCTTCTCGGTCACCTCGGACTCGGCGAGATGGTCGCCCGTCCACTCGATGAGCAGGCGCAACCGCGCCGCGGTCACCGGCGTCTCGAGCAACTCGCGCTTCTGCTCGTCGGACAGCCACGACGCGTAGCCCGAGGTGTCGGCGAGATCCGCCGGATCGGACATCTTGTTGACGGCGTCGATGAGCTGCCAGGCCTCGCGGCGCTGCAGCATGGCCAGTACGAGCTTCTTGTACTCGCCGGCGAGGTCACGGTCTTCGTCGGTGACGTCGACGACGTCGACCTCGGTCACCTCGACCCACAGCGCCGCACCGTGGCCGGGTGTCCCGGTCCCGATCTGCGCGCGCTGCTCACCCTTGACGACGGCTGCGATGCCGCCGCCCGGGATGCGGCCGACCTGAACGATCGACGCGATGACACCGTAGGTGGGATACCGGTCGTCCAGACGCGGCGCGACCAGCAGTTTCCCGGACTCGCTCGCCCGGGCGGCGTCGACCGTGGCCTGCGCGGCATCGTCGAGCGGGATGGGCACGACCATGCCGGGCAGCACGACGACGTCGGGAACGAAGAGAACCGGCAGTGAATATGTCTGTGACATGAAACCTCCAGAGTTAAGTCTGACCGACTCAACCCAGGTGGCAGGAATCTTGTTCCCGAGTGATTTATGCCAGGAGCGAACGGGTTGCAGCGGCCCATTCGAACCCATCCGGATCGGTCAGCTCCCCGGCGTCGCCGCCGATCACCAGCCGATGGGAACCCGAACCGTCCGGCCGGACGCCCGCGTCCTTGGCCGCGGCCTTCCGCCCGTAGAGCGCCAGCTTGAGCGAGTTCTGCTCACTCTCGAACTCCACGTACTTCCGGCCGAAGCTCTTCGCCACGGTGAATCCGCGGCTCACGTAGAACTCCTTCGTCGCCGCGACGTCGTCGACCCCGAGCAGCAGGACCAGATCGCCGACCTCCCGCTCCAGCGCGGCTGTCGATTTCTTCGATGAACTGGCGACCTTCCAGATCGTGCCGTCGGGCGCCTGAACCACGCCGCCGTACCCCCAGAAGGACTTCTTGGCGGGTTTGAGCACAGTGGCGCCGGCCTCGATCGCCGGTTGCAGGAAGGAGTCGGCGACCGTCGGGTCGGCGACCACCAGGGAGATCACGAAGCCGCGGAAGCCCGACGTCGGTGAGTCTCCGGTGCGGAAGCGCAGCCGGTCGCCGAGTCCGAAAGCTTTGTCGTAGAACGTCTGCGCCGTTGCAGTATCGGGAACTTCGAGTGTGAGTGCGTTGATGTTCGTCATGCTTCGACGCTAAGACGCCGACCCGCCCGGAGGCTTCTCGATTCCTGACCGGTCGCGAACCTCAGGTGAGATCGGCCGCGGCGCGGGTGGCGACCACGACGACCTGGGCGATCACCAGGACCGCGACGGCGACGAGAAATGCCGCGGTGGTCACGACGACTCCGGCAGCACCCTTGAGCGCGCCGGACACGGAGTCGACCCACGACGCGGAAAAGTGGTGTGACGGTGCGGTGTCGAGTGTCATGGCTGTCCCCTGCGTACTGAAGAGCAATCCCGGCCAAGTGGTCGGAGTCACAACACTCAATCACAAGTAAGTACTTCTGTGCCAGAAATCGACGCCAAGACTCACGCCGACGCGAACTCGGCGCCGTCGGCCGTCCGAAACCCGGCTCGCCACGAAGTGCGGTAGAACCGAACCGACGCCCATCCGAGGAGCCTGCATGTCGATCCTGACCCCCACGACCACTCGCCAGCCGCTGGGCCGGGCCATCGCCCGCATCGCGCTCGGCGCCATCCTGGCGATCGCCGGTGTGGGTCATCTGACCGCACAGCGTGAGGAGTTCCAGGCGCAGGTCCCCGACTGGGTGCCGTTCAGCAAGGACTTCGTGGTGCTGGCCTCGGGCGGCGTCGAGATCGCCCTGGGCGCAGCCCTGATCGCGCTGCCCCGCCACCGCAAGGTGGTGTCGTGGATCGTCGCGGCATTCTTCGTCGCCATCTTCCCCGGCAACATCAACCAGTACGTCGAGCACATCGACGCCTTCGGCCTCGACACCGACCAGAAGCGCCTGACGCGACTGTTCTTTCAGCCGCTCCTCGTGATCTGGGCCATCGCGGCCGGCACCGGGGAACGCCGGACCTAACCCGCCCGGGTCGCCGCGTCCTGGCACGCGGCGTCCACGCCGGCACGTACCTGCGGCTGCACCTCGGTGCTCGAGCGGATCGTGCACGCCGCCACGATGCCGCCGACCGCACAACACGCCGCGCAGATGTACATCGCTGTCCGAAAGCCGTCGCCGAGAGGATCGCCGGGACCCGCGTCGATCCCGGCCACGGCCGGCAACACCGCCACCGCGAGCAGTCCCGCGAGACGCGCCACCGCGTTGTTCACGCCCGACGCCGTGCCGGCGAGCGCGTCGTCGACGGCGGCGAGCGCGGCCGAGGTGAGCGGCGCGACGGTCACCGTCATGCCCAGACCGAACAGCAGCACGCCCGGTAGTACGGCGTCGACATACCCCGAGCCGGGCTCCACCCGGGACATCAGCGCGAACCCGCCGGCCGCGATGAGCGGACCGACCGTCATCGGCAGTCGCGGGCCGGTGCGCTGGGCCAGCGTGCCGACCAACGGCGACCCGAACAGCATGATGAACGTGCTCGGGAACATCGCCGCGCCGGCCTCGAACGCCGAGTAACCCAGACTCTGCTGTAGTTGCAGGGCCAGCAGGAACAGCGCACCGCCCAACGCCGAATAGACCAGCAGCGTCGTCAGGTTGGCGCCGGTGAACTGCGAGGAGCGGAACAGTCCGAGCGGCAGCAGCGGCGCGGCCACCCGTGACTCGATCACCACGAAACCCGCGAGCGACACGACACCGACGATCCCGGCGGCGACCGTCTCGCCACTCCACCCGTTCGACGGCCCCTCGATCAGCGCGTAGATCACGCCCGCCAGCCCGACGGTCATCGCCAGCGCACCCGCCACATCCAACCGGGCGCTCGACGGCGTGCCGCGCGATTCGGGCACGTGCCGGATCACGATCCACAACGCGCCCAGCGCGAGCGGAACGCTCAGCAGGAACGTCCACCGCCACGACGCAGCGTCGACGAGCCAGCCGCCGAGGAACGGTCCGAGCGCGGTGGTCGCGCCGGACATGCCGGCCCACAGTCCGACCGCGGCACCTCGATCGGCGGGCTGGATCTCGGCGTTGATCAGCGCCAGACTGCCCGGTACCACCGCGGCCGCGGCGATCCCCTGCACGATCCGCGCGGCGACGAGGAGCTCGACGGTCGGCGCCAGCCCGCACGCGACGGTCGCCACCGCGAACACCGCCAGACCACCGGCGAACACCAGTCGACGCCCGTACCGATCGCCGGCGACGCCACCGATCAGCAACAGCGCACTCAAGGTCAGCAGGTACCCGTCGAGCACCCACTGCTGGCCGCGCAGACCCGTGTCGAGGTCGCGAGCGATCGCGGGTAACGCGACGTTGACCACGGTGCCGTCGATGAAGGCGACGCCCGAACCGAGAACCGCGGCGACGATCAGCCACCGGCCCGCCCGTGACGCGGCCGGCACCCCACGGGACTCGGCAGCGGCCGGGCTGGGGTCGGTCATCTGTTCTCGTCCATGTGGGCCTTCCGGACCGCGGGTCGTGTCCTACCCAGGGTCGGGGGCGGACCTTCCGCGCGCAAGTGCGCGCGCACCGAGGGCATCGGCGGCGATCAGCTCGGCGAGTCCGTCGAACTGGTGACCGCCGGTCGGGTGTCGATGCACCGTCGCCGACGGCAGGAGCGCCGTGTTCAGGTCCAGATGCTCGACGGGTACCACGTCATCGTCGACGCAGTGGTGGAGGGCAACGCCCTCAGAGAGCGGGGCATCGGCGTCTGTGTCGGTGAACGCGTACTGCGGGACGTCCCATCCGTCGGGACCCCAATTCGGCATCGCCAGCAGCACAGCAGGTCTGGGTGCGGGCACCGCGGCCTCGGCGAGGACGTGCACCAGCACCGTCGCCCCGAAGGAGTGCGCGACGACGAGGTCGTCGGCGCCCAGCCCGGCGAAGTGGTCTCGGACCGGCCGCGCCCACGCCTCGATCGACATGTCGTCGTCGGAGAACACCGGCATGACCAGGGTCGCGCCGAGCGCCGCGGACAGCGCCTCGGCGAGCGGGCCGTCGTCGACGTAGCCGCCCGCACCGTGGACGAAGAAGAGTCGGCGCTGCGTCATGGGGTCTCCTCGAAGTCGCGTGTCGTCATCGAGGCTGACTTCGACGCGCGCCTGTTCTCATCGCCCCGCGTTCTCGAGTTCTGCAGGCGATGCACCGGAACCGATCAGCAGCAGACCGACCATCGCCCGGGCGTCGGCGTCGGTGTATCCGGGTCCGACGATGCACAGATTGCCGATGGCGCGCAGGAAGGTGAGCGCGGTGACGTCTGCGCTGACCGCCCCCGTGGCCTGGGCCGGCTCGAGCAGCGAGGCGAACGCGGGCACGAGGGTGTCGAAGATGAGCGCGTGCAGGTCGACCAGGCTCGGATCGTCGGAGCTGAGCGCGTCGCTCAAGCCGTGTTTGGTGACGAGGAAGTCGGTGAACGCCGACGTCCACCGGCACAGCGCCGCACGCGGCGGGACCTGTTGGGCCAGCAATTGAGCGGCCAGCGCAGCACACTCATCGACCTGGTGCCGGTACACCGCGGTGACCAGATCCGCCCGGGTCGGGAAGTGCCGGTACACGGTGCCGACGCCGACCCCGGCGCGCGCGGCGATGTCGCGCACCGGAGCCTGCACGCCCGCGTCCACGAAGGCCGCGGCGGCCGCCTCGAGGAGGGCCGTGCGACTCCGTTCTGCCTGCACTTGACGTGCGGTTTTTCTCGCGGACACCGTCCACCCCTTGCTCGCGGAACATTGTTCCGCTAGTTTGGCGGAACATCGTTCCGCCACGATACCCCGTACCGACCTCCTGCCGAAGGAACCCTCATGTCCCCGGAATCGCCCACCCGTCAGATCGTCGCCGTCAAGCCCATTCCCGTCCCCACCTCGGACCGTCCGTTCCCGCTGACGGTGAAGGTCACCGCACCGGTCACCGGCGGCCACCTCCCGGTCATCGTGTTCTCCCACGGCAACGCCTGGTCGATGGACGGTTACGCACCGCTCGTCGATCGTTGGGCCGCTTCGGGTTTCGTCGTCGTACAGCCGACGCACCTTGACTCCCGGCACTACGGGATCGGATTCGACGACCCGCGGTTCGCGTCGATCTGGCGCACGCGAGTGGACGACGCCCACGCGGTGATCGATCACCTCGACGAGATCCTCATCGCGGCCGGTGGGGACCTTCGCTCCCGCGTCGCCATAGATCTGCTCGCCGCGGCCGGCCACTCGTGGGGCGGTCAGACCGTCGGCACTCTCCTCGGCGCGCGTGTGATCGGGCCGGACGGGGCCGTCGGCCCGGATCTCGCACATCCCGCCGTACGAGCGGGCGCACTGATCGCGACGGCCGGGACCGGCGACAGCCTGAGCGAGTATGCGCGCGAACACCTGCCGTTCATGCGGCCGGACTTCTCGACGATGTCCACCCCGGCACTCGTCGTCGCCGGCGGCAAGGACGACTCGGCCCTGTCGACACGCGGCCCGGAGTGGCTGACCGACGCCTTTCACCTCTCCCCCGGCGCGACGGATCTGATGTGGATTCCGGACGGCGAGCACACTCTCGGCGGCATCGCCGGTGAGGCGGTACGCGAGACCACGGATGAGGATCCGGCCAGAGTCGCCCTGGTCGCCGACGCCGTCGCCGACTATCTGCTCGACGCACTCGGCGTCAGCTCGGCCGAGTGGGATTCCCTGGGGCGAGCGGACTCTGCGGAATACACGCTGACGCACAAGTGATGTTCGAGGTTCGGTGCGGCGGGCCTAGGCCGGACTGCCCGCCTCGAGCAGCGACTTCAGCTGTGCGAGATCCTTTTCCACCATCTGGGTGTCGCGATCGAATTCGTCGTCGGACATGCCCAGCTGCCGGATGGTGAAGACGACTTCGGCGCCTTCTGGATGCGGCAGGACCCGAAGTGGATTGAGCACGGTGTCGCCGGTGGGGAGCACGACCTCGTGGTCGACGACGCCCAGCGCGTTGCGCGGGACGAACCGGACCGTGACGGTGCCCATCGGCGACTCCACGAGCAACTCGTCACCTCGCCGGACCACCTCCGACTTCGCCAGCCCCGCAGCCCAGCGCGGCAGGTTGTCGGGTTCGGCCGCGAAGTCGTAGACGTTTCCGGGTTCGGCGTTGATGACCACACTCACGTGTCGGCTGCGCATGTGGCCAACCTAGTCGCGGGCGGTGGCAGACGTGTCCACCGGCTCGATGTGGTGGCGGGCCAGGAACAGGCCGATGCCGAGGACGACGTAGACCAGGATCGGTGCGAACGCTCCGACGTAGCCCTTCTGGTCGACCAGGATCATCGTGCCGGAGATGATCGTGAAGTCGAACAGTCCGTGGATGACCGAGTTGAGGACGTTGCCGCCGGACACCCGGCGTATCAGATAGAAGAAGTACCCGGCCAGGCTCACCGCGATCGCCTGTGGGATCGCGGTGACCCCGTGGCTGATGGCGTTCGACAGATGAACGGCACCGAAGATGACGCTGGACCACAGCGCCACCTTGCCCTCGGAGAGACCGTGATCGCGCAGCGTGGTGACGCCGATACCGCGGAACATCGCCTCCTCACCCCAGCCGACGAACTGCGTCGCGATGAGCAGGGTCACGATGAAGAGGAGATCTTTCTGGGCCAGCGAGCTGTAGTCGATCCCGACCAGGATGGCCACGACGAAGACCGCGGGCACGATCCACACCCAGCGCCGGACGGGGCGATCATCGCGCAGCACCGCCTTCTGCCAGCCGAGCGCCACGACGACGAGGATCGTGAACAACAGCGCCGCGCCGAGCGGGATGATCATGCCGAACACGACACCGGCCGTGGTGACCGGTTCGGTCTCGTCCGCGAAGTGCGCGATCGCCAGGCCGCCGAGCTGGATGATGGCCAGGTACACAACGACGATCCCGGCGAAACCGGCATAGCCCAGACGGCGACGGGCCCGCGGCCCCAGCTGGTCGAGGTTCACCTCGAGAACCTACCAACCGCACGCGCGAGTGTGCCGGGTCAGGACATCGACTCGGTTCCCGCCTCGCCGGATTCGCTGAGCTCCCGCTCGATGAGCTGCTCGGCGACCTTGGCCAGCGGCGTGTTGGTGTCCTGGGACAGTCGTCGGAGCAGAGCGAAAGCGGCTACCGCATCAATGCGGAACCGGTACATGATCATGCCTTTGGCCTGGCCGATCACGTCTCGGCTCGCCAGGGCGCTCTGGAAGTGTTGCTGCTGGCGAGCCGCCCGCAGGGCCAGCGCGGCATGGGTGGCGAACAGCAGCCCGACCTCCAGGGACTCATCGCCGAACACGTCGGTCTCTTCGGAGAACAGGTTGAGCGCGCCGATGGTGCCCTTGTCGGTGAACAACTTGAACGACAGGCTCGACCGCAACGACGTCTCGTCGATGACGCGTGCGGAGAACGCCGGAAACCGCTCGTCGGTGCGGATGTCGTTCACGAGCACCGTGTGGTGGTCCCAGGCCGCCAGCAGGCACGGACCCTCGCCGGTTTCTTTCTGGATCTGGTCAGCCGTGATCATCAGGGAATCGGTCGGCGCCAGGGTGTCGAAATTCTTCTTCTGGTCGACGAGCAGAACACCGGCGTACTGGGCGCCGGGGACATACTCGACGGCCCCGGCGGTGATGGAGCCCAGAACCTGGCCGGTGGAGTCCTGGGTGCTCTCCGGGACTGCATGCATCTGCCGCGCCAGTTCGGCGATCTTGTGATGGACGTCTGTTGCCACAGGCATTCAACCTCGATTCGATGTGCCGGGGGCTGCCCGGCGAACCTCGTGATCGTACAGAATATTGCACGGGCTCAACCCAGTTGTTCGTGTCGAAGCGCCTCCCGGATGGCCCCGGATTGCCTCGTTCTTTGGGACGATGAGCCCCTTATCCCGAGCGAACGTGATCTCTACCATGGGCCTGGTGATCAAACGGTTGAGTGTTTCCGTCCTCTGTGTCATCGCTGCGATCACGGGGGCGGTGGCTGTCGGCACACCGACCGCCCAGGCCGCGCCATCGTGCTCCGACGTCGAGGTGGTGTTCGCGCGCGGCACCGTCGAGACGGCGCCGCCGCTCGGTCTCACCGGCCTCTCCTTCGTCGAGGCCGTTCGTTCGCAGCTGCCGGGCAAGACCGTCAGCTCCTACGGTGTTCCGTATCCCGCGAGTGACCAGTTCAACAACCGCCTGAAGTTCGCCCAGACGGTGGCCGACGGTGTCCGGACCACCCAGAACCGCATCAAGTCCCTGGCCGCGAAGTGCCCGGGCACCAAGGTCATCCTCGGCGGATACTCCCAGGGCGCCGTCGTCGCGGCCTACTCCGTCCAGGCCGAACTGGATCTGCCGGCGCGATACGCGACTTACGACCGGTTCGTGCCGCCGCCGCTGCCGGCGAACATGGCGCGCAACGTCGCCGCGATCGTGCTCTACGGCGCGCCGTCGGATCGCTTCATCGACGACATCGGCGCTCCCCCGGTGAAGGTGGCCGCGCCCTACCGCAGCCGCACGGTTCGCTACTGCGTCCCCGGTGACACCATCTGCAACGGTTCTCCGGTCGGCGGTCCCAACGCCCTGCACGTGCTCTACTCGGTGAACGGCATGACCCTCGAGGGCGCCCGGTACGCGGCCCGGCGCGTCTGAACGGAGAAGCTCACACGGCTCAGAAGTCCGGCGCCGGCACGACCTTCGCGAAGGTCCGGCCGGCGTCGGACTTCGTCGCTTCGTAGACGAGAGCGAGTTCGGCGCGCTCGAAGTTGCGGAACCACTCGTCCCAACTGATGTGCTCGAGGCACTCGTCGGCCGTCCGGCCGGAGAAGTCGATGCGGAGCAGTCCCGTTCCGCCGACGCTTCGGATATCACGTACGCGCGCCGGAACACCCTGGTGGGTGGTCACCCACTCCCGGATCTCGTCGTGATCGCGCGTCGTCTTGCAATGAGACCCCATCGGTCGTCTCCTTCGTGCCGCACCGAAACCCACCATTGGGCATCGCGGTCCGTGGACCGCCCTGTCCTGGTCTCGGCGTCCGGGGGTCCGACGTCAACCGCTGATCGGTTCGCTGTTCTTACCCACCACGCACTTTCGTCAATCCTGCGGAATTGAACGCACAGCGAAGCTCCGACGGCGACTGAAGGTTCCTGACCGCCGTGACCCCCGACGCTCAGCCCGCGAGAAGCGCGACGATGGCCCTGGCCAGGCCGCGGCGGGCGAGTTGCTGGTCCTGAAAGGTGCCGAGCTGTTTCTCCGACACCAGCCCGCGCATGGCCCCCGGGAGGAACGCCGCCACCTCGCGCACACGCTCCGGATCGACGTCGAGGTCGGCGAACGCGCGCTGGCATGAGTCGATCCAGGACGGTCCCCACGAGGCGAATTCGGCCGCGGTCTTGGGGAACAGGCGACGCAGCTCGTCCGGGTCCCGCGGCAGCGCCGCCCGCAGGGTCTCGATGGCCCGCGACTCGGGTGCGGTCAGCCCGTCGTACATGAGGTCGACGATGGCCGCGACCCGTTCCGCCAGTGGCGCTTCGGGTTTCACGCTCACCGGCAGGTCGCCGCGATGTTCCGCGGTCCGATGCAGCACTGCCGCCCACAGACCGTCGATGTCGTCGAACTGATACTTGATCGCGCCCCACGTCGCACCGATGTCCTTGGCGATCCGGTTGCCCGACACCGACGCGGGGTCACCCGTCGCCAGCGAGACGAGCGCGGCGTCGAGCATCGCGTCGCGCGTCGCCTGACCGCGCTTGTTCGCCCGCCTCGGGACGCCGGCAGTACCGCTGTCGGGGATACCGGCGTCCGCGGACCGTGTGTCGGAGAAGCGGGAGTCACCGGAGACCATGGCTGCCGATCGTAGTCGGACCGTTCACGGCCACGACGCTCCACCGACGCCCTGACCGGCGAGATGTTTGGCGATCGTTCGCTCGGCTACCCGTCCGATCACCCGATGGCGACGAACTGCGGACGACCGATGGATGAGCCGGCGCTCGGCCGGTTCGACACAACCCGACATATGGCACAAACCGTGATTCCGAAACACTAGGAACACATCGCACGGATTTGTATCATCAAGGTCTCCTGTGACACCTGTCACGAGGCGGGGGCGAGGAGGACGACATGATTTCCACCGGTGTACTGGGTTCGGCCCGACACACCCTGGCCGGTTTCTCGCCGGCCGAGGCGCGTCGGCGGCTGCGCAACCGTGAGTACGTGGACGCCCTCTTCAACAGCCGGGAACCCGAACGAACCTCATGGGCGGTCACCGACGACGGCGCACGGCTGCGTGTCGTACACCACGGCCCCGCAGACGCACCCGTCCTGGTCCTCGTGCACGGCTGGTCATGTTGCGTCGAGTACTGGAATCCGCAGGTCAACGCCCTTGCCGAGCGCTACCACGTGATCGCCTACGATCAGCGCGGACACGGCGAGAGCACCTGGGGCAAACGGAAATTCGACGCCGACGTGCTGGCGGACGATCTGTCCACCGTGGTGTCCCAGACGATCCCCGACACTTCCAAGGCGGTCTTCGTCGGCCACAGCATGGGCGGCATCACCCTGCAGGCGTGGGCGCACCGACATCGCGGCCAGGCCGAGGCTCGAGCAGCGGCAATGATCCTCGCCAACACCACCTGGGGCGGCATCGCCACCGAGAGCCGCGTACTGCCGCTCGTGAACGGTCCGATCAAGGCGCCGCTGTGGCTCCTGCAGATGGCACTGTCTGTACCGATCCCGTTCCCCGGTGACCGGTTCACGAGGAGCGTGATCCGCCATCGCGTCCTCAACGGCCGGTCCGCGACCGTCGACCACGCCGCATTCGTCCTCGCGATGACCCGCTCGTGCACCCCGAGCTCGCGAGCCAAGGCCGCAGTGGCCCTCCTTCAACTGGCGATGGGACCCACCGGCGCGGAGGCGATCTCGGTGCCGACGACGGTGATCGGCGGGCGGCACGACCTCCTTCTCCCGCATGCGATGACCCAGCGCATCGCACACGCCCTGTCGATCCGCGGCCAGCTCGACCGCCTCGTGGTCCTCGACACCGGGCACGCGTCGAACATCGAGGCCGCCGAGGACTTCACGGCCGAGATCCACCGGGTCATGCATGCGGCGTCGTCGACTCCGGAGTTGGTCGAAACCGCCAGCTGACCAGGAGGGACAACTTTCATAGAACCCTCTTGCATTCTGCGTCGGCGGGACCTACCGTTGCCCCATGGCGAGAACGCCCCTGTCGATGACACCCACCGGCTGGTTCCAGGTCGCCTGGTGCTCGGAGATCGCCGTCGGGGCCGTCCACACGATGAAGTACTTCGGCCGCGAGATGGTCGCCTGGCGGTCCCGCTCGGGCGCGGTCTCCGTCTTCGATGCCTATTGCGAACACCTCGGCGCCCATCTCGGTCACGGCGGCCACGTCGACGGCGAGAACCTGGTGTGCCCGTTCCACGGCTGGGAGTGGAATCGCGAGGGGCGCAACGTGTGCATCCCGTACGAGAAATACCCCAACCGGGGACGCCGCATCCGCAGCTATCCCGTCGTCGAACGCAACGAGGCTGTCTGGATCTGGCACGACATCGACGGCCGCCCACCACATTTCGACGTACCCAACATCTTCGGCGACTTCGGCGACGACCGCACCGCCGCCGACTACTACCCGCCGGTCCCCGCCGCCACCCTGTTCCGACCGGGACTCGAGATCCATCCGCAGTACATCATGGAGAACGGCGTCGACTTCGCCCACTTCAAGTTCGTCCACAAGACCCCGTTCATGCCGGAGTTCACCCGGCACGACTTCGCCGGTCCGGTGTCCCACGTCGACTTCACGATCGCATTCGAGGACGGCGCGACACTCGAGAACGCCACCAGTGGAGTCGAATCCATCAACGCCGGGCTCGGGTGTTCGGTGACCAAGAGCTGGGGCATGGTCGACAATCGCACCATGCCGGCGGTCACCCCGGTCGACGAGCACACCTCCGACGTCCGGTTCACCGTGTGGATCGGCCGCAAACCGGGTGAGGAGACCGGCGAGATCACCCGCTACGGCACCGTCATGGCCGACCTCGTCATCGAGCAGTTCGCCGCCGACATCGACATCTGGGCGCACCAGCGCTACTCCGACCCGCCCGCGTTGTCCCGCAGGGAGTTCGAGGGCTTCACCGCACTTCGGAAGTGGGCGCGTCAGTTCTACCCCGACGGCGGACCCGACACCGCCGACCCGTCCGCACCGAGCGGCGCGGTGCCCTCCTCGGAAGAGTTCGTCCGCGTCCGCCGATCCGAGCTCGACGCGCTGCGCGCCGCAGCGCAGCCCTGACCGGAACCGCTTCCGCCGAAAGGATCTGCCATGACCGCCTCCCCACGTATCCGGGTCTTCCAAGTCGCCACCGGCAATCTCGGCACCGAGATGATCGGACGCATCCAGTCGCATCCAGATCTCGAACTGGTTGGCCTGCACTGCTATACGCGCGACAAGATCGGTCGCGACGCAGGCGAGATCGTCGGCCTCGATCCGGTCGGTGTGACCGCGACCGGCACGGTCGAGGAGATCATAGCCGCCCGTCCGGATGTGCTCACGTTCCACGGCGTCTTCCCCGACGAGGATCTCTACGTCAAGGTTCTCGAGGCCGGGATCGACGTCGTCACCACCGCGGACTGGATCACCGGGTTCCACCGTGACACCAACCACCCACACCATTCCGGGCGCAAGGTCAGCGAGGTCATCGCCGAGGCCTGCGAGCGCGGTGGAGCCACCTTCTACGGCACCGGCATGAATCCCGGCCTGGCACAGATCCTCGGGATCGTGCACACCGCCGACGTCGCCGACATCGAGAACGTCACGGTGATCGAATCCGTCGACGTTTCCTGCCACCATTCCGTCGACACCTGGAAGGCGGTCGGATACGGCCTGCCCGTCGACGACCCCAGCATTCCCGATTCGCTGTACAAGTACACCGCGGTGTTCGCGGACTCGGTCTACCTGATGGCCGACGCCTTCGATCTCGAACTCGACGAGGTGACCTTCTCCTACGAACTGGGCGCCTGCACCAAGGACGTCGACCTCGGCTGGTATCAGCTGCCGCAGGGTTCACTCGGTGGCAGTTACATCAAGTACCAGGGCATGGTCGACGGCGTGGCGCGCGTCGAATCGCATCTCGAATGGCAGATGACGCCGCACACCGACCCGTCCTGGAACATCCAGGCCTGCTACATCACCCAGGTGACCGGCGACCCGAGCATCTACTCCAAGCACATGATCTTCCCGCGCAAGGGTTTCGACCTCTCCAACCCGGAGAACTTCGCGTCCATCGGCATGACCGTCACCGGACTCCCGGCCCTCAACTCGATCCGGTCCGTCGTGGCGGCACCGCCGGGCATCGTGACGAGTGCCGACCTCCCGCTGCGATCATTCGGCGGGCGGTTCAAGCTCTGACGGAACGTGTTGCGACCCTTCGTGGCTCGTCGCCAGCGCTCCTCGCACCTCAGGGAGCAATGGGGGTCGGTTCAAGCTCTGACGGGGCCCTTCGTGGCTCGTCGACCTCGACGCGCTCCTTCGTCGCTTGCTCGGCCCGGCGGCTTGCGCTCCTCGCACCTCAGGGAGCGGGGGTCAACCGAGGTCGATGGTCACCCCGGTGAGTTCGGCACCGATGTCCCACAGCCGTGCGGCGACGTCGCGGTCCTTGGCCTTCACCGACGGCTCGACCAGTACGGGCGGACCGGCGAGCCCGAGACTGCCGACGGGACCGTAGTATTCGCCGCCCTGCGCCTTCGGATCGGTGGCCGCACGAAGGACGGGCAGGGCACCGTCGGGCGGGTCCATGATGAACCGGTCGGTCAGCCAGCGCAGCGAGGGTGCGTGGTAGGCCCACTGGAGGAACCGGCTCTGCTCACGCATCACCCCGGTCCGGGTGCCACCGGGGTGGGCCGCCAGCGAGATCGCCGACACCTCGGCATCTCTCATCCGACGGTCGAGTTCCATCGCGAACAGCATCTGGGCGAGTTTCGCTCGCGAGTACGCGCCCGCACTGCTGAAGGTCCGGTCCATCGGCAGATCGGAGAAGTCGATGGCGCCGGCGCGGTGGGCATGACTGCCCACGGTGACCACGCGTGCCGAGTCCGCGGCGAGCAGGCGATCGGCCAGGAGCCCGGTGAGTGCGTAGTGACCGAGATAGTTTGTGCCGAAGTCCATCTCGAAACCGTCGGGCGTCAGTTCGCGCCGCGCCCGCATGACCCCGGCGTTGTTGACCAGCAGATCGATCCGTGGATGACGCCGCCGGATCTCGGCGGCGGCGTCATGGACGGAATCCAGACTCGCGAGGTCGAGATCGACGAGCTCCAGCTCTGCCCCGGGGACCTTGCCCACGATGTCGTCGCGGGCCTCCGCCGAGGTCTGGGGATTGCGGCACGCGAGCACGACACACGCGCCCAGCGTCGCCAGCCCGAGCGCGATCTCGCGTCCGATCCCCGAATTCGCGCCGGTCACCACCGCGACCCGACCGGTCTGCGGTGGCGCGTCGGCCAACGTCCACCCCGACTTCACATCTGCCCCCTCCGGCGTCGACTCGAACGACGATGTCGTTCGTATCACATCGACGCCGGAGGGCGGGCGTCAGGCGCTCACGGCCGCCGGGGTGGCGCTGCTGAACTGTCCGGCCGGCG
Organism: Gordonia sp. McavH-238-E; assembly: GCF_022348225.1. Taxonomy (NCBI): domain Bacteria; kingdom Bacillati; phylum Actinomycetota; class Actinomycetes; order Mycobacteriales; family Gordoniaceae; genus Gordonia; species Gordonia sp. McavH-238-E. The sequence continues at coordinate 47,524 of NZ_JAKRFE010000006.1, read as the reverse complement.
CGAAGCGGGCGAGGACCTCCTCGTGCGGCTCTCCGGCCACCGCGGCGATGAAACCCTCCACGTCCTCGCGGGTCCGCAGACCGAGCAGCGGATTCGGTTCGGAGAGCAGACCGAACAACGCCGACGCGATGGCGGGACTGACGGCGGCAGCCGGAAACGACAACTCCAGGTGGGTCGCGTAGTCGGGGTCGCCCAGGTAGAGCCGGGTGACCTCGACCGCGGCCCGTCCGCGTCGCTCCCAGTGCTTCTCGAACTCCGCCGACAGCCACTCGGCGGTGAACTCACCCTCGTGATCCCGTGCGGCCTTGACGAGCTCGGCGACCTGGAACAGCGTGTTGGCTGCCCCCTGGCCCGCGACCGGGTCGACGGCGATCGCGGTGTCGCCGATCGCCGCCACCGGGTGTCCGCCCGCGGTGGTCGCGACGGCCTGCCGGACAGTCGGGGTGACCGCGCCCTTGAGCCACGACACCGGATCGGACTCGATGACCTCGAGCTGGTCGATGACCGGTGCGTCCTCCGGGAAGTACTCCGCGAAGATGCCGGAGATCGTCTGCCGGGCGGACACCGCGTCGTGGACGTCGTCGAGCCGGGCCGCCCACGCTCCGTCGGGCTTGGCGAAGACGATGAACGACCACGTCGGCCCGGCATCTTTGTGCAGGAACGGTCCGACGAAGATCTCTCCGTTCTGGGCATCGAGGTTGAACAGCGAGTGGTCGCCGCCCGCGCTGCTGCGGTAGGCGAAGGACTCGGGGCCGTGGTCGACGCCGGTCAGGGTGACCTGCAGCAGACGACGCTGCGGTTCGCGGTAGTGACTACGTGATTCGTCGACCGGGAAGAGCGTCGACAAACCGCCCTTGCCGGTCGCGACGAGGGTGATGTCGGCGTCGGCGGCGATCGCGTCGAGGCGGTCGAGCCCGATCTGCCCGACCTCGAATCGTCCACCGCGGTCCAGGAACCGGGCCAGGCGGTCGTCGGCACGCAGGCGCAGGTCGACAGCCTGTGCGACGTAGCCGTAGTCCGGATTGAACTCGAGGACCGCGGCGCGCTCGTCGCCCGTGCCCGAGTACAGACGAGCGCTGATACCCGTCGTGTTGCCGACCTCGTACAGGTCGTCGATGATCTCGGCGTCCCACTCGCGCGGCTTTCCGAAGAGCACCCCGACCCCGGTCGGCGGCACCTTGTCGCGCAGCGACTCGCGGTCTCGGTCGCTGTAGAGCGTGACGTCGAATCCGGCGTCGACGAATCCGAGTGCCGCGCTGGTCCCGGCCAGCCCGGCCCCGATGATCGCGACCGTTCGTCGTGCTGTCATGAGTGGATCTCCCCTGGTTGTCGGCGTGGAATGGCTGCTCGACAGGGTGCCGGGGCGAGTGCTGTGGCTGAAGGGTTAGACGCACCGAGAACGAATGGCGTGCGTCGTACCGGGAAAGCGGAGAGCCTACGTGTCGTCGCGCACGCGGAGGTAGCGCTCGTAGATCACCTGTCCGCCGTAGGTCCGGGTCTCGGCGAGCTCCAGTCGGACAGCGTCGGTGACCGGCGGGAGCAGCGGTGTACCGCCACCGACGATGACCGGGTACCGGAAGATGCGGAATTCGTCGACGAAGCCGAGTTCGATTGCCTGCCATGCCAAGTCGGCGCCACCGATCTCCACGTCGGCGTCCGTGGAATCCAGTACCGCGATGAGCTCGTCGGCCAGGGACCCCTGCGCCAGCCGGGCGTTGCCCTCGACCGTCGTGAGGGTGCGGCTGAAGACCACCTTGGGCAGCGCCGACCAGATGTCGGCGAACGCGGCATCAGCCTCGTTCTCGCGCATCCGCGGGTCCGTCTCCCAGACCAGCATCGTCTCGTATAGCCGACGGCCGCACACGAAGGCACCGAGCTCGCCGACCCGCTCGGTGTGGAACGCGAACAGGTCGTCGGATGGAACCGACCAGTTGAAATTCCCGTCACGGTCGGAGATGAAGCCATCGACCGACACACCCATCGACAAGAGCAGCATGCGGGGGATGGTACGACGCCCTGCCGACCCAGGCACCGACTCCGAGCGGATGGGCGAACCGAAGAGTCTGCTGTGAGGTCCGGCGACACCCCGCTCGTGCCAGGCTGCGCTCAGGTGCGGCCAAGTACCATCGCCCTCTGTGCGTACGCCCCTGACCGATGCGACACCTGTCGCGACCCCGAACGAGGACGCCGCGACCGGCAACACCTCCGGGTACCGGCTGGACCTCGACGGGCTACGCGGTATCGCGATCGCGCTCGTGGCGATCTTCCACGTCTGGTTCGGCCGGGTGTCCGGCGGCGTCGACGTCTTTCTCACCCTGTCGGGCTACTTCTTCGTCGCCTCCCTGCTCAAGCACGTCCTCGCGACGCAGCCCGCGACGAGTTCCTGGGGCGCGGCGATCAATCCGTGGCCACGGTTCTCTCGACTGCTCCGCCGGCTGCTGCCCGCACTGCTGCTGGTGCTCGCGGTCACCGCCGGACTGATCGCGCTGATCATGCCGACGACGCGCTGGGGACCGCTCGGCGCCGAACTGCAGGCCAGCGCGCTGTACTACCAGAACTGGCACCTCGCGTTCTTGTCGCAGGACTACGCGGCCGCCGACTCCGCGAACAGCCCGATGCAGCATCTCTGGTCGATGTCGATGCAGGGCCAGTTCTTCGTCCTCACCCTCGTGTGCGCGCTGGCGCTGGGCGCGGTGCTGCGTGCCCTGGGCCGACGGTCCGCGTTCTTCGCCGATCCCAAGGTGGTCCGCGGGGTCGTCGGGATCGCGCTCGGCGTCGTCGCTCTGGGTTCGTTCGCATGGGCCAATTACCGCCACGGGATCAACCAGCCGTTCACGTACTACGACACCGTCGCCCGTCTGTGGGAACCGCTCGTGGGTGGCCTCCTCGCGGTGTGGATGCCGCGGATCGCACTGTCGCAACGGGTGCGCGACCTGCTCGGCGTGGTCGCCCTCGGCCTCATCATCACGTGCGGCTGGTGGATCGCCGGCGTCCAGGAGTACCCCGCGGCCTGGGCCCTCGTCCCGGTCGGTGCGACGCTGCTCCTCATCTGGGTCGGCTCGTCGCAGACCGCCCCCATCGACCCGACCACGGGGAAGAGCCAGACCTCGATCCGTTCCGGGGTCAGCCGCGGCCTCGCGCATCCGCGACTCGTGTGGCTGGGCTCGATCGCGTACGCGCTGTACCTGTGGCACTGGCCGCTGCTCATCTTCTACCTGGCGTGGCGCTATCAGGACGACGTGTCGTGGTTCGATGGCACCGCCATCCTGGCCGTGTCGGTCCTGCTGGCCTGGCTGACGACGAAGTACGTCGAGGCGCCGCTGCGTGCGGGATCGCCGAAGCGGACGAAGTCCCCGGTACCGCCCGAAGCCGATGGCCCGGTCGCGCGGTCGCCGTTCGAGAAGACCAGAGGCTACCGTCGCTCGCTCGTCGCGGTCCTCGTCGTCATCAGCGTCGCGGCCGGTGCCGCGGCGGTGATTTGGCAGCGCGACGCCGCCAACGCCACCCTGGACACGCAGAACCTCGACCCGCGGCTCTACCCCGGTGCGCGCGCGTTCCTCGACGGTGCGCCGGTGCCGAACGTGACGGCGCAGCCGAGCCCGAACGTCGTCGACATGGACTGGCCGATCACCTCCTACGACTCGATCATCAGCGGGTGGAAGGACCCGTCGATCAAGGTCGGCTACTACGGGGATGTCGACGCCACCCGGACCGTCGCCCTCGTCGGCGGATCGCATGCCGAGCAATGGATCACCGCGCTCAACGACATCGGCAAGCGCCACCACTTCCGAGTGACCACCTACCTCAAGGTCGGTTGCGCCCTCACCACCGAGCACGTCTTCACCTGGTTCGGCCAGAAGTACTACCAGTGCAACGACTGGTCGCGTCGCGTCATGGAGCGGCTGGCCGTCGACAAACCCGACGTGGTGTTCACCAACAGCACGCGCCCGGTCGAGTCGGGCGACGGCGATTACGTCCCCAAGGACTACGAGGAGATCTTCGCCCAGTTCCGCGACCGCGGGCAGCGGGTCGTCGCGGTCCGCGACAACCCCTGGGCCACGGGCCAACTCAAGCCGCCGGAGTGTCTCGCGAGCGGCCGCAAACCCGAGGTGTGCGGCGTCCCGCGCGATCAGGCGATGGCACCGACCGACCCCGCCGCCGCGCTTGCCGGCGAGTTCCCCAACATGAGTTTCCTCGACTACACCGACGCCATGTGCGACGACCGGTACTGCCCCGCGGTGGTCGGGAACATCCTGGTGTGGCACGACTTCCACCACCTCTCGGCGACCTTCGTGCGCAGCCTCATCCCCGCCGTCGAAACCGATCTCCAGCGGTCGCTGCGCTGGTGGTGACCCTTCGTGACGCTCGCAAGCTCGCTCCTCAGGGAGCGAGAGATGTGACCGCGGTCAGCAGCGCACGCGGCCCGGCGAAGACCGTTTCGCGGATGTGATTGCGAACGAGAGTCCAGGCGGGGCAGTCACATCGGGCCGCGACACCGCGGGCATCGACACCCTGATCCCGACACAACGCGATGGCGCGGCGTAGGTGGAAGCCCTGCGTCACGATCACCACGGCGTCGACGCCGAACACCTCCCGCGCGCGACGGCAACTCGCCGCCGTGTCGAGACCGGCCGGGTCGTCGGTGATCACCCGCGACGCCACCCCGCGCTCCTCGAGATGGCGCCGCATCACCGCCGGTTCGTTTCCGGCCTCCTCGGAACCGTTGCCCGAGTTGATGATCCGATCGACCCCGCCGGCCCGATACAGCTCCAGCGCAGTGTCGAGGCGGCCGCGCACGTAGTCACCGGGCGACCCGTCGTCGTGGACGAGCGAACCCAGCACCAGCAGCGTCGACCGGGACGCGGGGGCCATCGCATCGTCGATCCTGCCCACCGACGCAACGTACATCCAGGTGGCCGCCAGCGTGATCCAGAGTTCGACCGACACCAACAGTACGGGCAGCACCAGACGAACACCTGATCTCACCCCTACAACGTAGGACGCCCGGCGGTGAACATGCCCATTCCAGCCCGGGCCCGGCGGTCACCCCGCGATACTTGGAGGACTCGGTCGCGTTCAGCCTGTGCGCACCACTCCGCGGTGTGAAAGTGATGGTGCGAATGCCGTACATGCCGGTCACCTCGTCGATGTTCCTGCTTGCGGAGACGCGCGAGCAACCCATGCATGTCGGGGGACTCCAGCTGTTCGTCCCACGTGCGGGCCAGTCGTCGAGTGAGCTCGCCGAGGAGATCATCGAGGCGTTCTGCGGGTGTACCGATGTCCATCCACTCTTCCGCAAGCGGCCGGCCTCGCCGGTCACGCTGCTGGGCAACGTGGCCTGGTCCTACGACGACGACATCGACTTCGACTATCACGTCCGGCGCGCGGTCCTGCCCCGCCCGGGCCGCATTCGTGAACTGCTGCGATACGTTTCCCTCAACCACGGGGCCCTGATGGACCGGTTCCGACCGATGTGGGAGGTCCACGTCATCGAGGGCCTCGACGACGATCGGGTCGCGCTGTACACCAAGATCCACCATTCCCTGGTCGACGGCGTCTCCGCGCTGCGGCTGCTCGAACGCACGCTGTCCACCGATCCCGACGACCGGTCGGGCACCGCACCCTGGGACCCGGCACTGGCCGAGCGGCGCCGGCCGCGCCCCGCGCCGAGCCTGCGAAGCCGGGTGTCCGGGCTCGCCAATGTGGCGGGTCAGGTCGCGGGCATGGGGCCGGCGGCGGCGAAGGTCGCGGTCTCCGGGGTGCGGGATCCCGAATTCGTGGCGCCCCTCGGCCGCGCACCACGGACCATTCTCGACGTCGCGATCGGGAGCGCCCGCCGGTTCGCCTCGCAGCAGTGGGAACTGACTCGTCTCCGGGCGGTGGCCGACGCCCGCAGCATCACCCTCAACGACGTCATCGTCGCCATGTGTTCGGGAGCCCTGCGGTCATACCTCATCGATCAGGACGCGCTCCCCGACGCGCCGCTGATAGCCGCGGTGCCGGTGTCGATGCACACCGACGGAGACGACGACGGCAACGCGGTCACCGCCATACTGGTCAGCCTGGCGACCGACGAGCCGGATCCCGAACGTCGCCTGGACAAGCTCGTGGAGTCGGCCCGGCACAGCAAGTCGGTGGTCCGCGGACTGCGCCCGCTGCAGGCCCTCGCGCTGGGCGCGGCCAACTTCGCACCGCTGGCGTTCGCCACCGTCCCCGGCTTCGTGCAGTACGTCCCGCCGCAGTTCAACATCATCATCAGCAACGTGCCCGGGCCGTCCAAGCACCTCTACTGGAACGGCGCCCGCCTCGACGGCGTGTATCCCGTCTCCATCCCGACGCAGGGCCTGGCCCTCAACATCACGGTGACCAGCACCGCCGAGCACATCAATTTCGGCCTGATCGGCGCGCGGGCCCAGCTCCCGAGCCTGCAACGCCTGCTCACGCACCTCGACACGGCCCTCGAAGAGCTCGAGAAGGTCGCGCGCACGCGGTGACACCGTCGAGCACCCCGTCGCCGGAGGTGGCGTCGAGCACCCTGACTCGACAGTAAGTTACTCGCGAGTATCATCACTCATGAGGTAGACCAGCGTAATTAGGCCAGCCTTGGCAGCGCTCCGGTGGCGCAACGAATTACGGTTACCTGTAGTACACCGCCCCGTGGTACCCAGCCTCGCGTTCCGCGACCCGGCGGCGGACGACCTAGACGAAAGGCCGGTACGAGCCCGTGACAGCCACGACGATTGCCCTCGGCACCACCGCTGCCGTGGTCAGCCTGTTCTGCTGGTACCTGTTCCTCGGCGGCGTGGTGCGGATCTACCGCACCATCAAGCTCGGGCACAAGGTGGACAGCGCCCGCTTCTGGCCCATCCTGCCGCGGTTCCTGACGATGATGAAGGAATTCATCGTCCACACGCGCATGGTGAAGTTCCGCACCGTCGGCTGGGCACACTGGCTCGTGATGGTCGGCTTCCTCGGCGGCTTCCTGCTGTGGTTCGAGGCCTACGGCCAGTCCATCAACCCCGAGTTCCACTGGCCGGTCTTCGGTGACACGTTCGCCTGGCACCTGTGGGACGAGCTCCTCGGCATCGCGACCGTGGTCGGCATCATCGTGCTGATCGTGATCCGTCAGCTCAACCACCCGCGCGTCCCCGAGCGGCTTTCCCGATTCGGCGGATCACGCTTCGCCCCGGCGTACTTCGTCGAGGCCGTCGTGCTCCTCGAGGGCCTGGGCATGATCCTGGTGAAGGCCTCGAAGATCGCGACCTACGGTCACGCGAACGCCTACTCCGACTTCTTCACCATGCAGGTCGCGAAGATCCTCCCCGCGTCGCCGACCCTGGTGTCGATCTTCGCCGTCATCAAGCTGATGAGCGGCATGGTCTGGCTGGCCATGGTCGGCATGAACATCAGCTGGGGCGTTGCCTGGCACCGCTTCTCGGCCTTCTTCAACATCTACTTCAAGCGCGAGCAGGACGGCGGCGTCGCCCTCGGTGCCGCGAAGCCGATGATGAGCCAGGGCAAGGTCCTCGACATGGAGACCGCCGACCCCGATGTCGATGCGTTCGGCGCAGGCAAGATCGAGGACTTCTCGTGGAAGGGCTGGCTGGACTTCACCACCTGCACCGAGTGCGGTCGCTGCCAGTCGCAGTGTCCCGCATGGAACACCGGCAAGCCGCTGAGCCCCAAGCTGCTCATCATGTCGCTGCGCGATCACGGCAACGCCAAGGCGCCCTATCTGCTGGCCGGTGGCCGCAAGGACATGGGCGGTGACGAGGTCGGACTGGTCGACGCCGACGGCAACGTGCTCGAGGACAAGCTCAACGCTATCCCCGAGGCGGCGCGCGCCGAAGCGGCACGCAAGCTCGTCGGCGAGTCGAAGGGCGACCTCGGTGGCGGACTGGGTGTCGAGTCGGTGGACGGCGAGTTCGACCCCGAGGCACTCGGTGCGGTCATCGACACCGAGACCCTGTGGAGCTGCACCACCTGCGGCGCGTGCGTCGAGCAGTGCCCGGTCGACATCGAGCACGTCGACCACATCCTCGATATGCGCCGCTACCAGGTCCTGATCGAGTCGGACTTCCCGACCGAGCTGGCCGGCATGTTCAAGAATCTCGAGAACAAGGGCAACCCGTGGGGTCAGAACGCCTCCGCGCGCACCGCCTGGATCGACGAGATGGACATCGAGATCCCGGTCTTCGGCAAGGACGTCGAGTCGTTCGAGGGCTTCGAGTACCTGTTCTGGGTCGGTTGCGCCGGCGCCTACGAGGACCGCGCGAAGAAGACCACCAAGGCCGTCGCCGAACTGCTCGACATGGCCGCGGTGAACTTCATGGTTCTCGGCGAGGGCGAGACCTGTACCGGTGACTCGGCACGACGCGCCGGCAACGAGTTCCTCTTCCAGATGCTCGCGCAGCAGAACATCGAGATGCTCGGCGAGGTCTTCGCGACCGCTCCCGAGCAGCGCAAGAAGGTCGTCGTCACCTGTGCACACTGCTTCAACGCACTGGGCAACGAGTACCCGCAGCTGGGAGCGAAGTACGAAGTCGTCCACCACACGCAGCTGCTGAACCGCCTCGTGCGCGAGAAGCGGCTCGTCCCCGTCGCCCCCATCAGCGAGGACGTCACCTACCACGACCCGTGCTACCTGGGCCGCCACAACAAGGTCTACGACGCACCGCGTGAACTCATGGGCGCCGCCGGTTCGACGCTCACCGAGATGCCGCGTCACGGCGAGCGGTCCATGTGCTGTGGTGCCGGTGGCGCGCGCATGTGGATGGAAGAGCAGATCGGCAAGCGGATCAACATCGACCGGGTCGACGAGGCGCTGAACACCCTGGGCGCCGGGAGCGCAGCGAGCGGGCCTAATCGAAACGGCGACACGACCGGCGATCAGGTCAAGAAGGTCGCGACCGGCTGCCCGTTCTGCCGCGTCATGCTCACCGACGGTGTCACGGCCCGGACCAGCGGCACCGAGTCCGAGGGCAAGGTCGAGGTCGTCGACGTCGCGCAGCTGCTGCTCGACTCGGTCAAGCGCGGCGGCCCCACCGAGGTGAAGCTCGGCGGCCGGTTCCTCGGACCGCGTCCGAGCGCTGCCGAGCCGGAGCCCGAACCCGAGCCCGAGAAGGTCCCCGCCGCGGCGGCAGCATCCGCGTCGGCGACGACCGAGGCGGCCCCGAAGCCGAAGGTCGGCCTGGGCATGAAGGGCGGCAAGAAGCCGGGTGCGGCGGCCAAGACCGCAGCGCCGGAGGCACCCGCCGAGACGGCGCCCGCCGAGAAGAAGCCGGCGTCCAAGGGCTTCGGCATGAAGGGCGGCAAGAAGCCCGGTGCCGCGGCATCCGCCGCCGCCCCGGCCACGGATTCCGCACCCGCCGAGGCCCCGGCCCAGGCACCCGCCGAGAAGAAGCCCGCCGCCAAGGGGTTCGGCATGAAGGGCGGCGCCAAGCGTCCCGGTGCGGCAGGCAAGCCCGCCGGGGGGACCGCCGAACCGGCGCCTGCCGAGACCGAGTCGTCGGACGCGGTCAAGGAGGAGGTCGCCGAGGCCGCCGCCGAGACAGCCGAGAAGAAGCCCGCGTCGAAGGGCTTCGGCATGGGCAAGGCGAAGCGGCCGGGTCAGAAGGCGACCAACGCATCCGCACCCGACGCCGGAGTGACCGCCCCCGCCGAGAGCAAGGTCGACGAGAGCGAATCGGCACCGGACGCCGCGCCCACCGTCGACACGGAATCGTCGGCGACTGCGGAAGCACCGGACACATCTGTCGCTGCCGCAACGGACACATCTGTCGCTGCCGCAACGGAAGAAAAGCCGGGCAAGGCCAAGGGCTTCGGGATGTCCGCGGGCAAGAAGCGGCCGGGCGGGATCGGCAAGGCCGCGGCCAAGCCGGCCGCCGCACCGGCTGAGAGTGCACCCGAACCAGAGGCGGCACAACCCGAGGCCGAGCCCACGCAGTCGGAGACCGCCGAGGCCCCGGCAGCAGCCGAGGCCCCTTCATCGGAGGCGACGTCATCGGAGGCCCCGTCATCGGAGGCGACGGCGAGCGACGGTGGTTCGGCCGCAGCGTTGACCGAGGAGAAGCCGGCCAAGGCCAAGGGCTTCGGCATGGCCGCGGGCAAGAAGCGGCCGGGCGGCGCGAGCAAGGCTGCTCCGGCGGCCGCTGCGCCGGCACCGGAATCGGACTCCGAGCCGGAGACCGCTCCCGAAGCCGAGGCGCCGGAACCCGAGGCCCCGGAAGCCGAGGCACCAGCCGACGAGACACGGGCAGTCGAGGCACCGGCAGCCGAGGCACCGACAGATGAAGCCCCGGCCGACGAGGCACCCGCGGCGTCGAGCAACGGCTCGTCCGCGGCTCGTACCGTCGCCGAGACCGGGGCGTCGAAGGCCAAGGGCTTCGGCATCGCGGCCGGCAAGAAGCGGCCCGGCCACAAGTAGTCCGCTGTACCCGAGAACGGGCCCCGACCACCGGTCGGGGCCCGTTCTTCGTCTGCCGCCGGTGCGTCGACCACTGCCGACACCGCCGACCTGTGGCATATTGAGCGCTGCGAAATGTGATCACGCTTGAGATCAGGAGTCGCACATGGCGGTCGATGACCCTGCGGTGAAGCGGACATCCGGCATGAGCATGCCGACCCTGACCGCGATGGTGGTCGGCTCGATGATCGGCGCCGGAGTGTTCTCCCTCCCGGCTCGTTTCGGCACCGCGGCAGGTGTGTTCGCCGCCATCATCGCGTGGGTGATCGCCGGGACCGGAATGCTGATGCTGGCCTTGGTCTTCCAGCGTCTCGCGATCCGGCGACCGGACCTCGACTCCGGGGTGTTCGCCTACGCGAAGGCCGGTTTCGGCGACTACGTCGGGTTCAACTCGGCTTTCGGTTACTGGGCCAGCGCCTGCGCGGGCAACGCCTTCTACTGGGTCTTCATCATGTCGACCATCGGCAAGGCCTGGCCGGCGCTCGGCGAGGGCGACACCTTCATCGCCGCCCTGCTGTCCACCGTGGGCATCTGGGTGTTCACCGCCCTGGTCGCCCGGGGCGTCAAGGATGCCGCCGCGATCAACCGGATCGTCACGGTGGCCAAGGTCGTGCCGATCCTGGTCTTCATCGCCATCGCCGCCGTCGCGATCGACATCGGCGTCTTCACCGACAACTTCTGGGGAACCGACGACATCACCGCCGGCGCCATCTTCGATCAGGTCCGCAACACCATGATCGTCACCGTGTTCGTGTTCCTCGGCATCGAGGGCGCCAGCGTCTACTCGCGCTACGCCCGGCGCCGAGAGGACGTGGGGCGGGCGACGATTCTCGGGTTCGTGAGCGTGCTCTGCGTGTTCGCGTCGGTGACGATCCTGTCCTACGGCATCCTTCCCCGCGCCGACATCGCCGCGCTGAGGCAGCCGTCGATGGCACCGCTGCTGGCCGACATCGTGGGCAGCTGGGGTACCGCGTTCATCGGTGTGGGTGTGGTCGTGTCGGTGCTCGGCGCATATCTGGCCTGGACCCTGATGGCCGCGGAGGTGTTGTTCATCCCGGCCCAGAACAAGGACATGCCGAAGTTCTTGACCCGGCAGAACGGTGCCGGAGCCCCCATCGCCGCTCTCCTGCTCACCTCGCTGATGGTCCAGACGATGATCGTCGTCGTCCTCTTCGCCGAAGACTCGCTTGACTTCCTGCTCGACCTGTGCACGAGCCTGTCGCTGGTCCCCTATTTCCTCGCGGCGGCATTCGCCCTGAAGATCGCGTTCCCCGAGCGGGGCAAGGGTCCGCAGGCGATCCGCGCGCTCGCGATCGCCGTGCTCGCCACGATCTACACGGTGTTCCTGGTGTTCGCGGCCGGGCCCGAATTCCTCGTGCTCTCCTGCATCATCTACGCCCCCGGCACCATCCTGTACGTGATGGCGCGCCGCGAGAACGACGCGCGGGTCTTCCGCCTCGCCGAGGCGATCCTGTGTGGCGTACTGCTGATCGGTGCGGTGATCGGGATCGGCGCGCTGGCCACCGGGGCGATCACGCTGTGACACGCTCCGGAACAGACCACACCGAACCGTCCACGATCGAAAGGCCCGGTCCCCGATGATCTCCGCAGCCACATCCGGAACGACCACGCTCGGTGTCCACTCCGAGGTCGGCCGCCTGCGCAAGGTGCTGGTCTGCTCGCCCGGACTCGCGCACCGGCGTCTGACCCCGACCAACAGCGATGACCTGCTCTTCGACGACGTGATGTGGGTGGAGAACGCGCAGCGCGACCACGCCGACTTCGTCAACAAGATGACGCAGCGCGGCGTCGAGGTGCTCGAACTCCACGACGTCCTGGCCGCAACACTCGAGTTGCCCGGGGCCCGGGACTGGCTGCTCGACCGCACGATCGTCACCAACCGCGTCGGCCTGGGTCTCGTCGACAGCACCCGGAGCTACCTCGAATCGCTCACCTCGCGAGCCCTCGCCGAGGTCCTGATCGGCGGGCTGGCCACCGACGATCTGCCCGACGATTTCCGGTCCGGCTACCTCAAACTCGCGAGCGAGCAGGTCGGCGCGCGCGAGTACCTGCTCCCGCCGCTGCCGAACACCCTCTACACCCGCGACACCACCTGCTGGCTGTACGGCGGGGTGACCCTCAACCCGCTGTTCTGGCCGGCGCGACGGGAGGAGACCCTGATCTACAAGGCGATCTACCTGTACCACCCGGATTTCGTCGACGCGACGGTCTGGTGGGGGGATCCCGAACAGAACTGGGGGCGGGCCACGTTCGAGGGTGGCGACATCATGCCGGTCGGCAACGGGGTCGTCCTGATGGGCATGAGTGAGCGGACCTCGCGTCAGGCCATCACCCAGGTCGCCAAGACCCTGTTCGAGAAGGGCGCCGCCGAACGGGTGGTGGTCGCGGGTATGCCGAAGCTGCGGGCGGCCATGCACCTCGACACGGTGTTCACCTTCGCCGACCGCGACATCGTCACGCTGTACCCCCGGATCATCGACGCGGTGCACACCTTCTCGTTGCTGCCGTCGGACGCGGCGCCGGGGGTCGACGTGATCGACCACGGCACCGGTTCCTTCGTGGACACCGTCGCGCGTTCGCTCGATCTGGACGCGCTGCGGGTGATCGAGACCGGGGGCGACGTCTACCAGTCCGAACGCCAGCAGTGGGACAGCGGCAACAATGCCGTCGCCCTCGAGCCCGGGGTGGTCATCACCTACGACCGGAACACGACCACCAACACCCTGCTGCGCAAGGCGGGCGTCGAGGTCATCACCATCGTCGGGGCCGAACTCGGACGCGGGCGGGGTGGCGGTCACTGTATGACGTGTCCGCTCGTCCGGGACGCGGTCGACTACTAGTCCCCCCGGTGGGTAGGTCGGTGTCGGGACAACGCACGCACTGGCAGAAACGCATTTGCCACCGGCTGCGACAATGTACCCGTGAGTAGGCCCCATGTTTCGCACCTGAACCAGAACCTCAAGCCGCTGGAGCAGTCGCTCAAGCTGCAGAACGTGTGCTACGAGATCCGTGGTCCCGTCCACGCGCACGCGCAGCGGCTCGAGGCGGAGGGCCACCGAATCCTCAAGCTGAACATCGGCAACCCGGCGCTGTTCGGTTTCGAGGCCCCCGACGTGATCATGCGCGACATGATCCACGCGCTCCCCTACGCGCAGGGCTACTCCGAGTCCGCCGGCGTCCTGTCCGCGCGGCGTGCCGTGGTGACCCGCTACGAGCTCATCCCCGACTTCCCGTACTTCGACGTCGATGACGTCATCCTGGGCAACGGCGTCTCCGAGCTCATCACCATGACGATGCAGGCGCTGTTGAACGACGGCGACGAGGTCCTGATCCCGGCGCCCGACTACCCGCTGTGGACCGCGATGACCTCGCTGTCCGGCGGTCAGCCCGTGCACTATCGCTGCGACGAGGAGAACGGGTGGAACCCCGACGTCGCCGACATCGCCGCGAAGATCACCGACCGCACCAAGGCGATCGTCATCATCAACCCCAACAATCCGACGGGCGCGGTCTACTCACGCGAGGTCCTCGAGCAGCTCGTCGAACTGGCCCGCGAGCACTCGCTGCTGATCCTCGCCGACGAGATCTACGACAAGATCATCTACGACGAGGCCGAGCACGTGAACGTGGCGTCGCTGGCGCCGGATCTGTTGTGCCTCACCTTCAACGGCCTGTCGAAGGCCTACCGCGTCTGCGGTTATCGCGCCGGGTGGGTCGTGATGACCGGACCGAAGGACCACGCCCGCGGCTTCATCGAGGGCATGGGCATCCTGGCGTCGACGCGTCTGTGCGCGAATGTGCCGGGCCAGCACGCGATCCAGGTGGCGCTGGGCGGCTACCAATCCATCGAGGCCCTCGTCTCCCCCGGCGGCCGGCTGTACGAACAGCGCAACGTCACCTGGGAGAAGCTCAACGAGATCCCCGGGGTCAGCTGTGTGAAACCCAAGGGCGCGCTGTACGCCTTCCCCCGTCTCGACCCCGAGGTGTACGAGATCCACAACGACGAACTGTTCGTCCAGGACCTGCTGCTGCAGGAGAAGATCCTGGTCGTGCAGGGCACCGGATTCAATCTCGACGACCACAACCACTTCCGCATCGTCACCCTGCCGTGGTCGCGCGATCTGAAAGAGGCCGTGGAGCGGATCGGTAACTTCTTGTCGTCGTACCGGCAGTGACTTCGTAGACTCCTGCAGATAACACCTGGTGAGGGCCCGGTCTTCGGACCGGGCCCTCACTGTTTTCCAGGGGTCTGGACATTTGTGTAACCGTTGGTAACGTGTACCTCCATCGGCGCGGCAACACAACGAGGTGACACACATGTCCGAGACGGCAGAACACCACCAGCCGGACTGGCGACGGGGAACCGTCACCAACAGCGGGATTCGGCTGGCCACCTATGAACTGGGCGATACGTCGAATCCGACGGTGCTGCTGGTGCACGGCTGGCCGGACACCCACCATCTGTGGACCCACATCGCCCCGCGCCTGGCGGAGAAGTATCACGTGGTCGCTTATGACTGCCGCGGCTTCGGCGCGAGTGACCGCCCCCGGCGGGTCGCCGCCTACCGACTCGACGAGCTCGCCGACGACCTGTACGCGGTCGCCGAGTCGGTGAGTCCGGACGACGCCGTCCACGTCGTCGCCCACGACTGGGGGTCGGTGCAGACATGGGAGGCCGTGAGTCGCCCGCGAGCGAACGCCCGCATCGCCTCGTTCGTCTCGGTCTCCGGCCCGAACCTCGACCACCTCGGCCAGTTCGTGCGCGATCAGGTCGCCAGCCCCACGCCTCGTCATCTGCGAAATGTTCTCGCGCAGTCGATGTCCTCTGCCTACACCGGGCTCTTCCAGCTCCCGGTGCTCCCCGGCGTGCTGTTGCGCGCACTGGGCAACCCGACGGTGTGGAAGCAGTTCCTGCGTGCGGTCGAGGGCACACCACCGGAGAACGTCGACGTCGCCGACTCGTTGCGTCGCGACATGGTGACCGGCCTCGCCCTGTACCGCGCGAACATCCGCGCGAAACTCCTGCGGCCCGATCCGCGGCCCACCACGGTGCCGGTGCTCCAGGTGGTCAACGAACGCGACATCGCGCTGCGACCCGCCATCTACGACAACACGCCGACCTACGCCGCGAAACTCTGGCGACGCGACACCCCGACCGGCCATTGGCTGCCGTACACCCACCCCGACTATCTGACCGGGCTCGTCCTGGATTTCCTTGCGCTGCAAACCAACAGCGGAGAGCCGGCACCGGCGATCGAGCGCGCGCGGTTGTTCACCGAACCGAAGCCGCTGGCGGGCAAACTCGTCGTGATCACCGGTGCGGGCAGCGGTATCGGACGTGAGACGGCCCTCGCCCTGGCCGAACGCGGTTGCGAACTCGTGCTGGCCGACCTCGACCTCACGTCCGCCGACGAGACCGCCCGGGCCTGCAAGGTCGCGGGGTCGGCGGCGCATGCGTACCTCCTCGACGTGTCGGACACCGCGGATTTCGTCGCCTTCGCCGCACGCATCCGAGATGTCCACGGGGTTCCCGACATCGTGGTCAACAATGCGGGAATCGGTTTGGCCGGTGGGGTGTTGGCCGCCACCGACGAGCAGGTGGACCGGCTGCTGGACGTCAACCTCCGCGGCGTCGTCACCGGCAGTCGCGAATTCGGCCGCCAGATGGTCGAGCGCGGGGTGGGCGGGCACATCGTCAACATCGCGTCGGCCGCGGCGTTCACGCCGTCGCGCAGCCTCGGTCTGTACTCGGCGTCGAAGGCGGGGGTGCTGCTGTTCTCCGAGTCGCTGCGCGCCGAGCTCGCCGAACACCGCATCGGCGTCAGTGCGATCTGTCCCGGGCTCGTCGACACCAACATCGTCTCCTCGACGCCGATCGCCGGCCTCGACGCCGAGACCGAACAAGCACGCCGCGATCGACTCGACCGGTTCTACCAGCGCCGGGGGTTCACGCCGGACCGGGTCGCAAGTGAGATCGTGGCGGCCATCGAGCACAACCGGGCGGTGGTGCCTGTGACCGTGGAAGCGAAAGTGGGATACCGGATCTACCGCTTCGCGCCGTGGCTGTCGCGCATCGGCGCCCGTCAGAACGTCACGGGGTGAACGACATGACGCACACCGATGATCACGCACACGGGGATCACGCACACGACGATCACGCACACGGGGACGACGCTTCGGCCGATCCCGGCCCCGTCGAACTGCACGCCCGGAACGTGGCATTCGACTGGGATGACGTCCCGCTGCATTGGATTCCCGGCCATCCGGTCGCGTCGAACTTCATCAGTGTGCTCAATCTCCTCCTGCCCGAGGGCGAACGATGGTTCGTGCAGACCTACAACGAGGCCCTGCCGCTGGTCGCCGACGAGGAACTCGCCTCGCGGATGCGAGGATTCATCGGCCAGGAGGCCATGCACGCCGAGGCCCACGATCACGTCCTGTGGGAGTTCCTCGATCACCACGGCATCGACCCACGGCCCTACCAGTTGCAGATGGAGTGGATCTTCCGCAAAGTACTCGGCCCCCTGGACGGTGGCACCCAGGAGGCCCGGGACAAACACCTCGTCGAACGCCTGTGGCTCATCGCGGCCCTGGAGCACTACACCGCGATCCTCGGCGACTTCGCGCTGAACAACACCTGGACCCGGCTCGGGGCACACCCCACGATGGCCGACCTGTTCATGTGGCACGGGGCCGAAGAGGTGGAGCATCGCGCGGTGGCGCACGATGTCGCCGCGTACTTCGGCGACGGGTATCTCCGCCGCGGCCGTGCCATGTTCGTGGTGCTGCCGATCCTGCTGATCCTCATCCAGCGGGGTTACCGCTTCATCATGAGCCAGGACAAGACGCTGTCCTACAACTACTTCCAGAAGACGTGGCACTACCACCGCGGGGTACGTGCCGGTGTGCTGCCGAAGATGCGGACGATCGTGTTCGCCACCTTCAGCTACTTCCGGCCCGGGTTCCGACCCGAGGACATCGGCAGCACCGCGCAGGCCGTCGCGTATCTCGCGAGCTCCCCCGCCGCGCGCAACGCGGCGTGATCGCAGGAGGACCCACGGTCATGAACCAACGCGCACATCCGCATTCGACGACGCTGACCCAGCCGCCGCCGCACCTGCACGGCCGGTGGCGACACGATCCACTGCTCACGGTCGGGACGATGGTGGCCCGGGCGTGGTGGCCGGTCTGGCGACCGCTGTCACCGCTGCAACCTGGTGCGGTGAGCGACGGGACCACCAAGGTCCGCATCGTCGGCCGCGAGGTGGTCGCGCGGGACGAGAACGTCATCGCGCTCGCCCTCGCCGCCGCCGACGGCGGCGCACTGCCGACCTGGCACGCGGGTGCCCACATCGATCTGCTGTTGCCGTCTGGACGCATGCGGGAGTACTCCCTGTGCGGCGACACCGCCGACCGCGACCACTACCGGATCGCGGTGCGCCGGATCCCCGACGGCGGCGGCGGTTCGGTCGAGGTGCACGACTCGTTGCGGGTCGGCGACGTGTTCTCGATCAAGGGACCGCGCAACGCTTTCCCGTTCGCGATTCCCGGCCACGGATCACCCGCCCGCCGAATCCGGTTCGTCGCGGCGGGAATCGGCATCACCCCCATCCTGCCGATGCTGGCCACCGCCGAGCGATTCGGTCTGGACTGGTCGATGATCTACACCGGCCGTACCGCCGAGTCGATCCCGTTCCTCGACGAGGTGGCCGCCTTCGGCGACCGCGTCGCGATCCGGACCGATGACGTGCACGGTTTGCCGAGCATGTCCGAACTGGTCGGTCCGGTCGACGATCCCGCCGACCTCGCCGTCTACTGCTGCGGCCCGGTTCCCATGCTGGAGGGGCTTCGCCGCCATCTCGCGGCACGGGCCGACATCGAGCTGCACTACGAACGCTTCAGCCCGCCGCCGGTGGAGAACGGGACCGACTTCACCGTGACCCTGGCCTCGACCGGCCAGGAGATCCCGGTCGCCGCAGACGAATCCGCGCTCGCCGCGATCCGCCGGGTGGTGCCGTCGGTGCCGTACTCGTGCCAGCAGGGATTCTGCGGCACCTGCAAGGTCAGGACGCTGTCGGGCGAGATCGACCACCGCGACAACATCCTGACCGAGCCCGAACGCGAGGCCGGGACCATGCTCACCTGCGTCTCACGCAGTCCCGGCGGGAACCTCACCCTCGACCTCTGAGCCCTTCTGCTCCCTGAGGTGCGGGGAGCGTCCGGTCCCACTGCCGCGCAACAGGAATGCTGCCGCGATGCCTGCCGTCGCGGTGATGGCGACCGCCGCCCAGACCGCGTTGTGCAAGCCGTCCATGAAGACCTGTTGAACCGCGACCTGAACCGCATCGCCCATCGCGCCCGGCAGGCGGTCCGCCACCTCGACACCGGCCATCACGGACTGCTTCGCCGCGTCGACCGCCTCGGCCGGCATGCCGCCACCCGACAGCCGTTCGCCGACACCGGCGACGTAGGCCGACGTCAGGATCGAACCGAGAACGGCCACACCGAGCGTTCCGCCGATCTCCCGCGTCGTGTCGTTGACCGCACTGCCCGCGCCGGCCTGCTCCGGACGCAGCGCGTCCATGATGAGCTGGGTGCACGGACCGGAGATGAACGCGAGCCCCGCCGCCATCAGTGCCATCGACCACACGATGAGCTCCCAGTAACCGGAAGCGCGCGAGGAGATCTCGACGAGTGCGAATCCACCCGACATCAGGAACGCACCGATCACCGAGACGACCCTCGGCCCTACACGTTGCGACAGCGCCATCGCGACCGGCGACAGCGCCGCCATCACGATCGCGAACGGCAGGGTACGGATTCCGGCGGCCAGCGGCCCGTAACCCTTCACCGCCTGGAAGAACTGGGTGATCAGGAAGATGAAGCCGAACAGTGCGAAGAACGCCACGCTGATCATCCCGGCCGCGGTCGCGAAACGCCGGTTGGCGAAGAGTCGCACATCGAGGATCGGATGCGCGATCCGGAGCTGCGTCGTGACGAACACGGCGAGGATCGCCAGCGCGACAACGACTCCGAGCACCGTGCGCACTTCGGCCCAGCCGACATGCGGTGCCTCGATCAGGGTGAAGGTGAGCAGGCCCAGTCCGGCGACAGACAGCACGACGCCGACGGCGTCGAAGCGTGGCACCGCCAGCGGACGGGTGCCGGGAACGACGGCCAGGATCAGCACCAGGGCCAGCACACCGAACGGAATGTTCACCCAGAACACCGAAGTCCACGAGAAGTGTTCGAGCAGCCATCCGCCGAGGACCGGCCCGATGGCCACCGCCACCCCGGACACGGCCGCCCAGATCCCCACCGCCATCGCGCGTTCCCGGGCGTCGACGAAAATGGTGGTGATGATCGCGAGCGTGGCCGGGAAGACCAGCGCCGCAAAGACTCCGAGCCCGGCTCGGCTCGCGATGAGCTGCCCGATGTCCTGCGACGACGCCGCCAGCACCGACACCCCCATGAACCCCACGATGCCGGCGAGGAGCATCCGTCGGTGCCCGAACCGGTCACCGAGGTAGCCTCCGGTCAGCAGCAGACCTGCGAAGACGAGGGTGTAGGCGTCGACGATCCACTGCAGGCCCGAGATCCCGGCGCCGAGGTCGCGGGCGAGCGTCGGGAGGGCCACGTTGACGATCGTGTTGTCGATCATGACGAGTAGTTCGGCGAAGCTGAGGGCGCCGAGCGCCCACCAGCGGATGTGTGCGCGTTCTGTTCGCATCGGATTCTCCTGATCAGGGCCACTCGGGCGATCGTGCTGTCAGCCGGACGAGATCGTTTAGAACATTGTTCCACTGTTGTAGGACACTGTTCTAATCAAGAAGAACACTGTTCTAGTAGGTTGTCAACATGTCCCCCGCGAAGCCCCGCACCCGCACCTCGGCCGCCGAGGTCCGTTCCGCCCTGCTCCGGGCCGGACGAACAATCCTCGAGCGGGACGGCGAGGCCGGGCTGACGGTCCGTGCCGTCGCGGCCGAGGCACAGGTGGCCCCGATGGGGGTCTACAACCACTTCGACGGCCGCGACGGCCTACTCGACGCGCTGGTCACCGACGGGTTCGTCGAGTTCGGCCGGGCCATCGCAGCGACCGACGACGACCCCGTCGCCCGCCTCATCAACTCCGGTCGCTCCTACCGGGCGTTCGCGATCGCCAATCCGGTGATCTACCGGTTGATGTTCTCCGCACAGTGCGCGCCGGAACCGGACGTCGCGCTGGACGCGTTCGCCGTCCTCGTCGACGTCATCCGATACGGCCAGGTGGCCGGGGTGATCATGGCCGGGGACCCGGCCGACCTGGCGATGCTGGCCTGGTCGGCCGTGCACGGCGCGGTGGGACTCGAACTCGCGAGCACCCACCCGCCCCAGATCGACGCGACGGCGGGTTACGAGAAGGTCCTGACCTTCGTGGCGCGCGGGCTGTCCCCGCACCCGGGCTGACGTCAGGGCAGGACGATCGGCGGCAGACCGGGGATCGGGATCGTCACACCGCCTGGCGCACGCGGGGTCCGCGACCGGGGACGAGGTCGGGGCGCCGACTCTGAGGAGGGCGTCGTCGTCTCGGGCGGCGGAGGCGTCGTGTACCGACGCGCGGGTTGCCGGGCCTCGGCAAGGATTGCGGGGTCGGCGAATTCGGGTTCGGGGGTCACGATCGTGCGCTGGGGAAGCGGCGCGGCGACGGCCGGGGCCGGCTCATCGTGTGCGACCGCCAATGCCGTGGCCACACCCACGACGGCCACCGCGCACAGCAGAGCGATCACCGCGAGCACACGCTTGCCCCCACGCCTCCGCCCGGCACCGACAGCTTGCGGGCCCGTCGTGGGAACGTCGACGAGTTGGAGCGGCCCGGTCGGCGCTGAATCGTCCGGCGGCGAATCCGATGTGGGAACGGTGTCGACATCCCGTCCGATGGAAGGCGCAGCCACCGAGGGCGATCGGGTCGCCGACGATGATCCAGACGCGGTGTCCATCCCGTCGTGCGACACGCCCCCGCCGTACGCCGGACCGCCATTCGGCGGGTCCGCGCGAATCGGTTGTCCGACTGCACCATACGTCGCCAGCGCCCCGAACGCCGTGGCCATCGGCGGCGGCGCGCGCTTCACCGCCTCGAAGATCGGGGGGTCGTGGGGTGGATCGTCGCCCTTGTCCGGGCGAACCGTTTCGTCCGGCGACGGGTTCGGCGTATGCGAGTCGGTCGTGTGCTCGCGTTCCGACGTGATGGCCGGCGCAGGCCAGACGGGGACACCGTCGCCGGCGCCCTCGTCGGGTTCAGCTGCGTGCCCGCCGGTCGCCACGGGCCGGATCGCGCTCCCCGCGGGTTCGGCGTCGACAACGGGCACCGGGACCGCTCGCGCAACGGCGTCCCGCAGTCCCGGCCAGGCACTCACGCGACCGGTGATGACGACTGCGGGGGCAGCCGCGCCGGCCACGGCCGCGCGGGCGAGTTCTTCGGCCCGCGCGGTGAGTGGGGCGCCGGCTTCGGCGACGTCGCGACGCGCCATCCGGAACAGCCTGATGTGGTCACGGCCCATCAGGAACGTGCCGTCGGAGTCGCGGAGCCGCTCGCGACCGCGCGTGACGAGGTCGAGGACCTCCTCGTGCCAGTCGCGCGAGGTCGGCGCGGCCACGCGCCCGACGCGGACGAGGTGCTCGGCGATCACGTGATCGAGGGCGTCCAGGGTGAGACCGGAATCGGAGTAGGAATCGGCGACGGTCCCGCGGGCCGGGTCCATGCGTCCCACCGAGACACCCGCGCACGGATCGAGATCGAACAGGACGATCTCGGCTGTGTCGGGGATTCCGCGGTCAGCCAGCTGGGCGCGCACGGAGTCGGCGACGACAGCGCTGACCGTGACCTCTGCCTGGGCAGACGTCGGTGTCACGGCCGGGTCGGCCACCGTGTCGGTCATCTGGTCAGTTCCTGCACCTCACGTGCACCTCGCCTCAAGCCCCCACCGGCGAGAAGGTGCCCCCTGGACAGTCGCGAGACTCAACCTAGCACGACTCAGCGGATCGAGGCCCCCGGCGCGAATCCGTTCACCTGCTCGGACGGGCTGTTTCGCGGTGCGGGGCGGGTGGGTGCCGGACCGCCCAGCGCGCGGTAGTCCCAGCCGGCGTCGCGCCACATCTGCGGGTCGAGGCAGCGCCGGCCGTCGACGATTCGTCTGGCGCGGACCACGCCATCGAGTTCCTCGGGCGCCATGTGGACGAACTCCGCCCATTCGGTGGCGATGACGACGACGTCGGCCCGGTCGCATGCGTCGCGCGCGGTGGCGGCGTACTGGAGACTCGGCTGCATGCGTCGGCAATTGTCCATCGCCTTGGGATCGAAGACGGTGACCGACGCGCCTTCGAGAGCCAGCCTGCTCGCGACGGCGAGGGCCGGCGAATCCCGGACGTCGTCGCTCTCGGGTTTGAACGCGGCACCGAGGACGGCGACGTTGCGGCCCAACACCTCGCCGCCCAGCGCCTCGTAGACCAATTCGACGGCCGCGCCCCGGCGACGCATGTTGATGGCGTCGACCTCGCGCAGGAACCCCACGGCGCGTGGCGCACCCATGTCGTCGGCCCGGGCGGTCAGCGCGCGGATGTCCTTGGGCAGGCATCCCCCGCCGAAACCGAGTCCGGCGTTGAGGAATCGGCGTCCGATACGGGGGTCATACCCGATGGCGTCGGCGAGCGTGTTGATGTCGGCGCCGGCGATCTCGGCCAGTTCGCTGATCGCGTTGATGAACGAGATCTTGGTGGCGAGGAACGCGTTTGCCGAGACCTTGACGAGTTCGGCCGTGGCCCAATCGGTTTCGATGAGCGGAACGCCGGTTTCGAGGATCTCACGGTAGATCTCGCGGATGACCTCGCCCGCCGATGATTCGGCGGCGGGATCGTAGGACGGATCGTCGAGCGACCCCAGACCCAGCACCAGGCGGTCCGGTTCGAGGGTGTCCTCGACGGCGAACCCCTCCCGCAGGAATTCCGGACTCCATGACAGCTCGATGTCGGCACCGGAGTGCGTCAAGACCGAGATACGCTGCGACAGTTCGGCACACGTGCCGACGGGGACGGTGGACTTCCCGATGATCAGGTGCTTGCCGCGCAGTGTGGGCACGAGTGAGTCGACGGCGGCGTACACATGCGACAGGTCGGCGCGATGCCCGCGCGGCTCCTGCGGGGTACCCACCCCGAGAAAGTGGACCGAGGCGTGGTCGGCGGCGGCGAGATGGTCGGTGGTGAAGCGCAGCCGTCCGGCGTCGATGTTCCGCCGGAGGATGTCGGAGAGACCGGGTTCGAAGAACGGAACCTCACCGGCCTGGAGACGCTCGATCTTGTGCGCGTCGACGTCGATGCCGACGACGTCGTGCCCGAGTTCGGCCATGCAGGCCGCATGTGTGGCACCGAGGTAGCCGCATCCGATCACCGTGAGCTTCATGAAGGCTACGGTTACCCACGCGGTGCGGCCGGTAACCATCTCCGCCGTGGCGGAGGGTGATCCGGTAGGTGAACTTCCGGTCGGCCCTAGTCGTTCTTCTGGAAGTTGAGGTACGCCTTCGACGGTGTCGGACCGCGTTGCCCCTGGTACTTCGAACCCACCGACGCACTGCCGTACGGCTCCTCGGCCGGGCTGCTGAGGCGGATGAGGCAGAGCTGGCCGATCTTCATCCCGGGCCAGAGCGTGATCGGCAGGTTGGCCACATTGGAGAGTTCGAGGGTGATGTGGCCGGAGAAGCCGGGGTCGATGAAGCCCGCCGTCGAATGCGTGAGCAGGCCGAGCCGGCCGAGCGACGACTTGCCTTCCAGCCGGCCGGCGAGGTCGTCGGGCAGTGAGCACACCTCGAGGGTGGACCCCAGCACGAATTCCCCCGGGTGCAGCACGAAGGGCTCGCCGTCGGCCGGTTCGACCAGCGAGGTGAGTTCGTCTTGGCGCTGCGCGGGGTCGATGTGGGTGTAGCGGGTGTTGTTGAACACCCGGAACAGGCCGTCGAGCCGGACGTCGACGCTGGAGGGCTGGACGAGGGCGGGATCGAACGGATCGATGGCGAGGCGCCCGTCAGCGATCTCGGCGCGGATGTCGCGGTCGGAGAGCAGCACGGTGTCGAGGTTATCGAACGGTCAAGGAGGATCTGCGCCGGTGTCGGTCGGCGCAGATCCTCCGCTCTCCGGCACCCCTGTTCTGCGCCGCCGGACATCGGCGCGCATCCGGTCGAGGATCGCGTCGGTGCGATGGGCATGGTTGGTCCGCGGCGTCGACGACGGATGCGAGCGGGGCGGGTGCCAGACGGCTCGGCCGGCGTCAACCCCTTCGGTGGCGATGGTGGTGGCCCACTGATCCACCCCGGTGCCGACCACTCGGTTGTGTGGTGGGCAGGCGGTCGCGAGGGTGTCGAGGTCGGTGGAGCCGTGGTGGGCGTCCCACTCGACTACATGATGGATCTCGCAGTCGAACGACGGCCGCGTACATCCCGGGAAGGTGCAGCCGCCGTCGCGGGCGACCGCGGCGATTCGTTGCGCGCGTGAGGCCAATCGTCTGGACCGTCCGAGATAGAGCACCTCACTGGAGTGGTCCCGGAACACCGCGAGATGATGCTGCGCGTCGGCGGCAAGGTCGATGGCGTCCTTGACGGGTAGGAGGGTTCCGGTCGCGGTCCGTGCCGGGTCGCCGGCCGCGTCGCGCAGCGCCGATTCGGTGATGGAGACGACAAGGTGTGGCGGCAGCCCGTGGTGCGAACCCCCGAGGGCGCCGGCGTCGAGCACGAAGCGCAGCATGGCCCGGAACGCGTCATGGTTGCGCTTCTCGGCCGAGCGCTCGTCGCGTCCGGCAGCGGCGGCCAGCGCGTCGGGGTCCGCGGCGGCGGGGTTCCCGGTGGGCGACTCGGGATCGGCGGGATTGTTCATCCCAGGAGCGGCCCACACCGACAAGACGACGTCGAGCATGGCGCGCGTCGTCGGGTCGAGGGTGGCGGTGAGCCGGGACATGAGCTGGGCGTCCTGCGGCCCGAGTTTGAGTCCCCGGTTGCGGGCGCGGTCGCGGTCGTCGGTGATGGTTCCGTCGGGGTCGAGGTGCGCCAGGATGCGGGCACCGAGGTCCCGGAGCGACGACGGGTCGTACTCGCGTGCGTAGTGCGCGAGAGTCGCTTCGGCGGCAGCCTTTTCGGCGGGGTCGACATGGGCGGGGATCTTGCGCATCACCTCGATGACGACGTCGACGTGCCGTCCCGAGATCTCGCCGTCGGCAACACCTTTGGCGGTCTCCGGGAACCGGGGTTCGAGCGGGACCCCTTGCGTGTCCGGAAACCTGCCTAAGGCCCAGACGCGATTCATCAGGCGGTTTGCCTCGCCGCGCCGGTTCAGCCCGTGGCAGAGGAAGTTGGAGACGGTCTGGCAGCCCATCTTCCGGTATGCCGACCGCTCGTCGATGTCGACGATGTGATCGGTGAACAGCGACAGCATGCGCCGTTCGGCGCGCTCGTGCTGGATCGCGACCTGGAGCAGCTCGGTCTCCGAGCAGTCCGAGGACGTCGTCTCGGCGATCTCGTCCAGCAGCGCATGCAGGCGCTCGTACTGGTCGATCAGAAGCGGTAGTGGTGCAGATGGCTCGGTAGAAGCCATGATTTCATCCCCCATCATCATGGCTTTACTCGAAACTACGTTCGAGACTACCGCTCAGCCGCCCTCCGCGCAACCCCTGTATGTGAGTAGTGCTGTGTCGCAACCGAAGCGGGTCCGGTGACTCCGTCTCATCGCCGGCCAGATGCAGCACTTCGTAGCGCCCAGCGCGACGATCCGCGACATCTGCGCGTCCCGACGACCGTCCCGGCCACCGGTTTGCTAGGCTGTCGATCGCGAGTCCAGCACTCGCACGCCGATGTAGTTCAATGGCAGAACATCAGCTTCCCAAGCTGAATACGCGGGTTCGATTCCCGTCATCGGCTCCATATCACCGCAGGTAGACCGGAGTTTCGCAACTTCCGCAACCCGGCACGGCGAGCCGCATGCCACACCTTTGCTACCCGCCGAGCGCCACCGCGCCACACCTCAGCTGGGCGCGCCTACATGTCTACCTGTTGAGATAATCTCCGTAGCATGGCCACAACCGACGACCACCCGGATTTCGAGATGGTTGAAGTCTTTCTGCTTGATCAGGTGTTTTCAACTGGCAAGACCCCTGAAGCCACCTACACACCGCGGATTGGCAACGACCCAGATGGCACCACCTTCGACGAGAAGTTCAGGGACAAGACTCTGCGGAGGACTGGTGGAGTGATGCTCTACGGCGTCAGCAAGTCGGGAAAGACCTCGCTGGTGGAGCGCGTACTTCCGGAGGGCGATGCGTGCTGGATTCAAGGTACTCGCATAACAAGCATCGACGACTTCTGGTCCACCCTTGCCCACCAACTTCAATTGAACGATAGATTCACTACTGAAGAGTCCGAGGACGAGAGCAAATCTGACACCGCGAAGGGCGAAGCCGGATTCCGCCCTGTCGCGATGGGATCGTTGTCATCCGAAGACAAGTCGTCGTCCGGATCGCGACGGACATGGTCGTACTCGACGGTCGTATCACAGCACGTGGAGGACCACTTAACCGCGAATCCTGTTCCTATTATCGTCGATGACTTTCACCATATCGACGCTCCAGTTCGCGAAGACATTGCGAAGGCGATAAAGCCACTCCTCAGGAAGACGTTCGTCGCCCTGATCGCCATTCCGTCCCACTCGTTTGACCCAGCGAAGGCCGCGTCCGATATTGGCGGAAGAATGGTCAAGTTCCGCGTTCCTGAATGGACAATGGGCGAACTGGTATCCATTGCCAACAGGGGCTTCGAGAAATTGCGACTAATCGACGAGAACGATCACGTCGCAACTGCGCTAGCCAAGAACTCCTTCGGGTCGCCCCATGTAATGCAGGAGCTGTGTTATACCCTTCTGAGTAAGAACAAGATACGAGAGTCCCCTCGCGAGCCGATACAACTCGATATCCCAGGGAACCTGGCCACCGTCGTGCGTGATGCCGCTACGGAGTCCGAGCCATTCGCATTCCAGGATATTCTTTCAGGTCGAAATACAAAAGGCGAGGCCAGGAAGCCTATCTCCCTAGTAGAGGGAGGCCATACCGATAGCTACGGCATCACATTGATGGCTATTCGCGAGTTAATTCCGCCCCTGAATCTGCGATTCAAGACCATTCGTGAGAAAGTAAGCGAACTGGCGGATCAAACCGTCGCTAAAGAGCGGATTGTGACCGCGCTCAGAGGAATGTCTGCGGTAGCTGATGACAAGAAGGGGAACGCCGATCCCATATTCAGCTACCGAGATGAAGTCGCTTATATAGAGGATCCCATGCTTGCCTTCTACCTTAAATTCGGCGATTGGCAACCCGATGCGATGAAGGCGCTAACCGACGATGGCGACGAGAGCACGCTCTTCTAGGTGCGCAGCCTCACCACGTTCTCGCCGCCGGTCGTGGACATGCTCAGCGCGGCCAGGGCCGACATGGCATCGATGTGGTCGTCCTCAAACAGGTGCGCATACACGCTGAGCGTGGTGGTGACCTTGGCGTGCCCCATGAACCGGGCGATCTCCAGAAGCGGGATGCCCGCCGCGACGCACAGGCTGGCGTAGGTGTGACGCAACGCGTGAAACTTGAGCGCGGTGGGCACAATCCCGGCGCGCAGCACCGCCGGACGGAACACCGCCTTGTAGAAGTTCTGGTGCCGTACGGGGCAGGTCCAGTCCAGGTCTAGGCGCTCCTCTGCCTCGTCCATGGTGAGTGCTGCCAGAGCGTCGGCATGTCGGGTGGC
The DNA here is from genome assembly GCF_022348225.1 of Gordonia sp. McavH-238-E. NCBI lineage: Bacteria > Bacillati > Actinomycetota > Actinomycetes > Mycobacteriales > Gordoniaceae > Gordonia > Gordonia sp. McavH-238-E. The sequence goes on along the minus strand of NZ_JAKRFE010000006.1, from coordinate 19,237 downwards.
CTTGGCCTGAGCGGTCTCGGGTTCGTCGGCGGCACGACCAGAGTGCCGAGGCATCCCCACACCAATGCGTCCAGGGTCAACCTCCGAGCGCGTAGATGAGCCACGCAATGATCCCGACGACAACGCCGGTCGCCAGGTTCGCGGCCAGCACGGCGAAGAACACGCCCCACGCGGTAAGTCCGTTTTCAACCGTCACGATCCCCGCCGCGCGCTTGTAGTCCAGGCCCGCTAGTTCGGCGTTGATCATCTCTTCGGTAATTTCGGGCTTCTTTCCCATGGACAGATTCTAGGTCTCAGTGCGCCGCTGACGGGGACGACTCCGACCCTGAGCGTTGATTCGGTCGGCGGGCGCACAGGGGCACCCTGGCGATAGGCGCGCAGGATGAACACGAGCGCCCTCAGATAGCAGGTAACGCCCAGCCCTACTGGCGCAGCAGTCGTTATCTCTGCACGTTGACTCCGGTTTTCGAGTTGCCGCCGTCGTCACCTGGCGTGTCCGGAGTATCTTTCCCAAGCTGAATACGCGGGTTCGATTCCCGTCATCGGCTCCATCATTCTCGGACGCGATCCACAACCGAGCGGCCGCGTGCAATCATCAGACGAACCGGGCCGGCGCCACTGTCGGTCCTCGTCATCCCAGGACGCACACATGCATCTGCCCGCGGTGAGAATCCCGATTCTGGTGCTGTGCATCGGCCTGCTCTTGAGCTGGATCATGCCTCCGCCCGCACAGGCGGCTCCCAACCGGGTGAAGGCCACGCCGGCCGGGCTGACTCTCGACGGACGCCAGTGGTGGCCATCCGGGTTCGACGCGTACCAGCTGGCCACCGACTGGTCGGTGAACGCCGGGTGCGGAGCGATGGTGGATCTCGACGACTATTTCGCTGCCCTACCCCCGCATTCGCTCACCCGCTTCAATCTGTTCGCTCGACTGGCGGTGAACAAGTACACCCAGCAGTTGGATTTCGGGCCGATGGACGCCGTCTTCGACGCCGCGGCGCGGCACGACCAGATGGTCCTGCCGGTCCTGGCCGCCGCCGACGGCGCCTGCGAGAGCGGAGTTTTCAAGGAACGCGACTGGTACCGATCGGGCTGGCGAACGGCCGCCGGAGCGGGCGGACTCACGTTCGAGGAATGGGCGCGGACGGCAGTGAGACGCTGGAAGGCCAGCCCGGCGCTGGCCGGATGGGAGCTGGTGGGTGAACCCGAGCCGTCCGTCTGTGGCGATCAGACGTGTGCCTGGCAACAGCGGTCGTGCCCGGTCGACGCCGCGCGCGTACTGCGGTCCTTTTTCGGCAGTGCAGGTGCCATGGTCACCCGACTGCACGGCGGGGCGGTGATCTGGTCCGGCTTCACCGGCGGTGGCCAGTGCGGCACCGCCGGACCCGACTATCAGTACGTCGCGGGCTCCCCGTATCTGGATGTCCTGGACTACCACGACTACGGTGCGGACGGAGTCGCGCTCCCCGGGGATCAGTGGAACGGGCTGGCCGAACGTCTACGACAGGCGCGCGCAGTCGGAAAACCTCTCGCCGTGAACGAGATCGGCCAATTCGCCGGTTCGTGCGGTTCGAGGTCCGGCCGCGTCGACGACTTCCGGACCAAGGTCGCCGGTCAGCGGGCGGCCGGGACGGCAACCGCACTGTTCTGGGCGTTCGTCCCGGACCCGCGGGACGACCAGTGCACTTACGACATCGGTCCCGGCGACCCGGTGCACGACCTGGTCGCCGAACTGGCCCGTCTCGATTGAGGCCCGGCACCCAGGCAACTGCGCAACGCCCGGCCGACGGGCCGACCGGCCGTTAGACTCTGCCGGTGTCCAGTCCTCTGGGGATCACCCCCGACGAGTCTCTGCGCAAGGGACTTCAGAGTCGCCACATCAGCATGCTCGCGCTCGGCGGCGCCATCGGCACCGGCTTGTTCGTCGCGTCGGGCGCCACCATCTCCGACGCGGGTCCGGGTGGCGCCATCCTGGCGTATCTGCTGATGGGCTGCATGGTCTTCTTCCTCATGCAGAGCCTCGGCGAGATGTCGGCATACATCCCGTGCAGCAACCCATTCGAGGAGTACGGCAAACGCTTCGTGAGCAAGTCCTTCGGTTTCGCCGCCGGGTGGAACTACTGGCTCAACTGGTCGGTCACCCTGGCCGCCGAGTTGGTGGCCGCCGGGCTGATCATGAAGTACTGGGCCCCCGACGTGCCGTCGTGGATCTGGTCGATCGTGTTCCTGGCGGGTCTGCTGGCCCTGAACCTGTTCGCGGTCAAGGCGTTCGGCGAGGCCGAGTTCTGGTTCGCGGCGATCAAGGTCATCGCGGTGGTCGTCTTCCTCATCGTCGGCGTGCTGCTGATCCTCGGGGTCGTCGGCGACCGCCCGTCGCCGGGGTTCAGCAATTGGACGATCGACGACGCTCCGTTCGTGGACTTCCCGCTCGGCATGTTGTCGGTCTTCCTCATCGCCGGCTTCGCATTCCAGGGCACCGAGATGATCGCGGTCGCCGCCGGCGAGGCAGTCGAACCGAAGACCGCGATTCCGCGTGCTGTGCGCACCGTTTTCGTGCGCATCCTGCTGTTCTACATCGGCACCCTCACCATCATCGCGTTCCTGATCCCCTACACCGACCCCAATCTGCTGAATGCATCCGAGGAGAACATCGCGGTCGCCCCGTTCACCCTCGTGTTCTCCGAAGCGGGGATCGCGGTGGCGGCATCGATCATGAACGCCGTGATCCTGATCGCGATCCTGTCGGCGGGCAATGCGAGCCTGTTCGCGGCAACCCGCGCGTTGTACGGCCTGTCGGTTCAGGGCAACGCGCCGCGTGTGTTCTCGTGGGTCACGCGATCAGGTGTGCCACTCCTCGCCGTGGCCGCGACGACGGCCATCGGTGCCCTCTGCTTCCTGGCGAGTCGGGTGGGCGACGGTCGCGCCTACGTCTGGCTCGTCACCGCCTCGTCGGTGGCCGGTTTCATCACGTGGATGGGTATCGCCTGGGCCCACTATCGGTTCCGGCGGGCGTGGCACGCGCAAGGTCTGGACCTCGGCAGACTCCCCTACAAGGCCTGGCTCTATCCGGCCGGACCGATCATCGCGTTGCTCATGTGCGTTGCAGTCATCGCCGGCCAGAATCTCCCGGCGATCCGCGACGGCTCCGCGGGAAATCTCGAACTGTGGCTCACCGCCTACGGTGCGCTGTTCGTGTTCCTCGCGCTGTGGTGGGGCCACAAGGTGATCACGCGCAGCCCGAGCGTGGACCTGCTCACCGCCGATCTGTCACCCACGTCGGCTGCGTCGGCGCACCGCGACCCGGATCCGGACCTCGTCGGCTGACCCGCTCGTCGGGCACTAGCCAAGTGGGGCACCGGGTCTCGCCCAGTCAGCTCGCGCCGCCGCGAATGGGCAGTAGGCTCGGTCCATGCAGATCGTTCCCGAGATCGTCGACGTCGACCCGGTCGAACTCGCGGTGGTACGAAAGACCGTGGCCATGGACGAGATAGAGGCCTTCTACGACTCGGCGTTCCCGCTTCTGGTGTCGAGCATCGAGCAGTCGGGGCGCACGATCGCCGGACCGGCGTACGGCTTGACCTTCTCCATGCCGTCGGAGACTCCCGACGGCATCGTCATGGACATGGGGGCCGCGTTCCCCGTCGATGCGCCGTTCCCCGACACAGATCAGGTGTTCGGGATGCGGACTCCGGGCGGGCAGATAGCCCGCCATCTACACCAGGGCAGCTACGACCTGCTGCCCGAGTTGTATGCGGCGGTCTTCTCGTGGATAGACGAACAGGGCCTCACGCCTGGCGAGTTCGCGTGGGAGGTTTACGTGACCCCGCCGACTCCCGACGCCGACCCGGACAGCCTGCTCACCGAGATCGTCGTGCCATTGTCCGTCGCGCACATGTAGGCCGCCTCGAGGCCGGGCCGATCAGCCGACGAGCTCGGCGATGTGGTTCAACGAGTTACGCAGATGGTCGTCGGCGAACGGCGGGAACTCGATGTACTCGCGGATGTAGGTGGGTACGGCCGACCAGTCGTAGGTCAAGGTGAGCTCGGTGCACGACTCCCCAACCGGGGCCAGGTCGTACCGCCAGGTCCAGCCGCCGAACTCGAGCTCCCCCGAGTCGTTGCGCTGTCCTGGTTGCCACGCTATCGCCGACACCGGTTCGATCACCTCGACCCGGTTCTCCATCAGGTAGTCACCGTCCGGATGGTTCGAGTGGTACATGTTCATCCGGAAGAGCTGACCCACCTCCCGCAGCGGTGTCGTGTCGACTGCGTCCCGAACCCAGCCGGTGCCGTCGATGGCCTGGTGGGTGCGCGGGTCGGCGAGCGTCGCGAACACCTCGTCGGGTGTGGCGGAGATCGTGAGGCTGACGGCAACGCTGTCGTGAGTCATGCTGCTGACCCTTTCTGGTCGGGTTCCCGGATCGGGGCGTGGACACAGGGGTTGACCCGAACCGGCATCGACACTCATCGGTGACTCGAGCCTCATCTCTCCGCGACGTTCCGGACTTCTCCGTAGCCCGGCTCGACACCCGAACGCATGTCATCCTCGTGAGATGGACCTGCGCCTGACTCGCGAACGTTTCGCCGCCGCGCGGTCGGTCACGCTCGCCACGGTGTCGCCCTCCGACACACCGCACCTGGTCCCCGTCGTATGCGCAATCGATGACGACGTCATCTACACGTGCGTGGATCACAAGCCGAAACGCACCACCGCACTCCGTCGTCTCGCCAACATCGCGAACAATCCCGCGGTGTCGCTCTTGGCTGACCAGTACTCCGACAACTGGGATGAACTCTGGTGGGTGCGGGTCGACGGCCGGGCACACGTCGTCGACGCCGGTGAACCCGTCGGCAGTCACGGCATCGACACGCTGGCCGCGAAGTACCCGCAGTATCGACAACGACGGCCCGAGGGACCGGTGATCGTCGTGGAGTCCCTGACGTGGCACAGCTGGTCGGCGACCGCATAGTCACGGCGGCCGTAACCGCCCAGTTCGGCCGGAACACCTCGTCAACGTCGCCTGCACATCGACGGCTGGACCACCGCCGCCAGGCTGCTGACCACGGGCGAAGATGAGCGTCTCCGACTCGGGACTCTGCAGGGGCTGCGAAGAACCCGAACTTTCTACCGGTCTCCGGCGGCGTGACCATAGGGATAGGCCTGGTTCCTCTGGTGCTGACGATCCCTGTCGCGCAGACGGTGACCTGCGCTTTCATACTGCCGGTTGCGCCCAGCCGAGCGCCGTTGCCTCCGCGAGCGAATACGTCACGATCGCTTAGATGATCCGCGGGGCTTCTGGCTCGATCAGATCGGCTTCGTACTCGTCACGCTCGCCGCGTAAACGGTGTTCGCCTAAGCTCTGGGGAGCGCGTACTGAGCTCCACCCTCCGAGCGACCTGACGGCGCCCGCGTGTTAGCAGTTTGCGAACGCCTAGGGCAGCGGACTCGTAGTGCCGATATGTTTGACCGAGTGTCGGTCGCCGGCCACTACGCCCAGTCGTCGATCCCTTTGCCTCGGATCGAAAGACCCGACGACGCATTCGCAGCCGAGCCAAACGGGGAGACTTACAGCTGCCCCTAGGGCGAAACTCCTGGACTAGACCACTCGTACGCAATCTCGGGCACAGCCTCCGAACTCGGCTGGCCGCGAACAAGCATGAATAGGCTATCAACGTCAATCCGCACAACAACACCGCGAACAGGGTTGACCAGCCACAAAAACTCTAAAATCTTGGAGTTCTGCGCGTAGTACAAGACCAAATAGCAGATCATTTGTCGGTAATCCGAGGACCGGAACTGACGCTCCACCATCTTGATTTCACCAAGCACTAGGCCGGGGCGAGGCTCGACAGCGACGCGCGCGAGGAAGTCGGGTGCTCCACCCTCCAAGAATCCGCACCCTGGTAGGGAAGGCTCGACTACTAAGTCGTTGACTCCCACTATCTGTTCGATGGCTTCCAATCGAGTCCTAATGAGATCGACATCAGCATGTTCGGACTCAGAAATCGCATCGGCCATCGGTATTTGATTCCAAAGCACGGCCAGTCGCGATCGTGCAATTTCCTCCGCACCATTCATCGCCTTAGTTTTCCACGCCACAAATGCGGTCTCAGTAATAAGCGGTCGTCGCGCCGGAGACGATATTAATAGCAACGGCTCTGCGTACTGTTCCGCAGCAGCATTAGAAAGTGACACAAAGTGTGACAACCTCGGCAGTAACGAAGTCCAGTACGAACCGGCGATCTGAGAAAATCTCTCCGATGTGACCATCAGACCGGCAACTCCATTTTTCCCTCTCCCACGCGCTCGGACATCCAACCTCGCGCGATCGAGTCAAATGCGTTCAGTGCAAGCTTCTTTCGCCAGTGAGATCCCTCATCTTTCAAACCAAAGGAAGAAAGAACAAGCGAACGCTTCACCCATGGATGTTGGTTCGCGTACTGCCGACGCTGCTCAGAGATCCAATCTGCGTTCCCCCAGTTGTGCATATGTATGACAATGTCGCGTTGCAAATAAGGCGGGGAACTATCGAACATCTTCGCAGCCAAATAGTAATTCTGCTCATCGTTCTCATGCCGCAGAACTCGCATAGCATAGGCTCGATTTATTGGCAAATCCATGAAGAACGCGCCACCGTCTATCCGTCGCCGCAGCTCGCGATTGAGGGCTGCGCGACCGTCGTCGCTGATTTGCGCGCCGATATCATCTAGCACGCGCAGCACAACAGGAAGGGCAGGCGCCAGCATCTCCATACTGTCCATGATGGTCCCGACTGCAGCCTCTTTGATGTCTGCGTCTAGAAATCCGAGTGATTTAGTTAGGCGCTTAACGACTGGAATATTAACTCGACTCTTGCGCACTTCACGAGTTAACATGTCAATTATGTCAAACTTCTGCAGTGCGCCCTTCAGTCGCTCATACTCAAGTTCAGCATCGTTACTGTAAGGATCGTAACGCAGGGATAGGCGAAGTAGCTCCCTTTCATCTCTCTCCGCATCGGTGAGATCTTTAGAGTCCTCCGGAATAAAGAGTGGAGTCCTCAAGAAATCGGCGGTTCTCAGAACGCGCGTCTTCTGTTTCTGCAGCGTTAACCCCTCGTGCCTATGCAATAGCTCCGTCAGCTCGATTAATGATCGATATGCGTCTGCCTGAGAATCAGCGAACAACCGATAGTCATCGGCAAAACGCACGAACACAATGCCGCGCATCTCAAGAAGCTGATCTACCCTATTAAGGGCGAGCTCGGAGAGAGCGCGTGCCGCGGGTCCGCCAACTGGAAGCCCGTACGAAACGCTGCCAGAGTACTCCATGAGTAACCGATTAATCTTCTTCGGAAGTCCTTGCTCGATACCCCCGAGCTGCAACAGAGAGTTCTCGATTCGATGGTGATAGAGCCTTCCATAGAAGTCAGAAATATCCGTGACAACAACATGCGAGTGGGTGCGCGCAAGCTGTTCGGCCTGGGCAATAAATTGCGTCCAGGAATCACTCTCAAACAGAGATTTTCGATTAGCGTCGGGTTTAAACCTATACGAGAAAACTCGATCTTTCGCCTTGCTAATCCGCGCTGACTCAATTTCTTCGTGAATTGAAAACACGGCCCCTAGAAGGTAGGCATTCCAAATTGGGTCTAGTTGAGATACCCACCGAAAACCTTCGTAAGTAACGAGCTGCAGATCAGTAAGATTTACGGGGGGATCCTCTTGGATCTTCTTGTCGAAGTCTTTATGTACCTCGACCAGCATGTCCGCCACTTCTGACGACTTGTCGAACAGGATATGGTTCTCTGGCGCAAAAGGAAACACGTCAGTGTCTCCCCATCTCGATATGTTTTCAATCGCACTTAGAAAATCCGACTTAGATGGCATGATCCCCCAGCTTCCGGCGATATCGCCGCTAGATTCAGTTATCTACGGATAGAACTAATAGCAGCAAGAAGGTCTCACCTCAATAGCAATCCAGGACCACATCGTGCTTCCGCTCTTGCGGTGTAGCGAGCTCGCGCTCCTGGCTGACCGAGCACACCTTCAAGGCTGGTGCTCCTGTGCAGATTTGGCGCTCTCGATCGGCAGCTTATCCGTCTCTACCCGCTGAGGACCGGACTCGAGCACACCGGCGGGAGCAAACGTCAACCCCGAGCACGACCCGCCGGTCCCACGCACCCGACCGAGTCGCTCGTCACCCTTCGCCGCGCCTGGGAATGACCCGGCGCGAGCCCTCGTTGCGCGAATGGTCAACAACGTCGTCGAATAGTGAGGTGCAGTTGTGAAGATCGGGATCATCGGTGCGGGATTCATCGGCGGGACGCTCACGCGTCGTCTGACATCGCTGGGACACGAGGTGCGGGTGGCGAACTCGCGCGACCCGGAGACGCTGGCCGAACTGGCCTCCGAGACCGGTGCCACGGCGGTGTGGGCGGCCGACGCCGCGCAGGACGCCGACCTGGTGATCGTCAGCATCCCGCAGAAGAACACCCCCGACCTCGCGCCGGGCATCCTCGACGCCCGCAAGGCCGACGCGCCGGTCATCGAGACCAACAACTACTACCCGCAGCAGCGCGACGGGAAGATCGAGGCGATCGAGAACGGCACACCCGAGAGCGTCTGGGTGTCGGAACTGCTCGGCGTGCCGGTGTACAAGGTGTTCAACGGCATCTACTGGAAGCACCTGCTGAACAAGGGCGTACCGGCGGGCACAGAGGGCCGTATCGCGCTGCCGATCGCCGGCGACGACCCCGCCGGCAAGGAGATCGTGTTCCGCGTCGTCGACGAACTCGGGTTCGACCCGGTCGATGCCGGTCCGCTCGCCGAGTCGTGGCGTCAGCAGCCGGGGACTCCGGTGTACGGCAAGGACTTCGGTGTCGACGACACGATCAAGGCGCTCGCCGAGGCATCGCCCGAACGCACCGCGGAATGGCGCGCCTGACGCACCCTCGCCAAGGGGACGGCACGTCACGGCGTGAGATCACCGACGCTTCGGACGTCCCGACCCACGCCGCGCACTCTTGCCGGGGACCTTCCCGGCCGCCTCGCGTGCCGCCCTCTTCGCCGCCGCTTTCTCCTTGGCCGATCGCTTCGGCGCCTCGCCGGTGCGTCCGCGCGAGGACGTCGGCTTACGGCCACGCACGATGCCGATGAACTCGTCCGCCGATTCTGTTGTGGGAGCAGGCCACAGGAGCCCCACGGCACTCGTCGGCGCGTCGATCACCGGACGGTAGACGAGGTCCTTGCGGTGATGCAGACGCGCCAGCGACTGCGGTACGAGCAGCACACCGACGCCGGCTGCGACGAGTTCGACTGCGTCACCGGCGGTCTCGGGCCGGTGCTCCACCGCCGCACCCGGGCGGTCCGGCACCGTCAACGGCTCGTCCAGCGGCCAGAGGAACTGTTCGTCGGCGAGATCGGCCAGCGCCATCTCCTCACCCGCCGTCAGGACATGGTCTTTCGGCACGACGACGACGGTGCTCTCCTCGTACAGCTCGATGGTGTGGTGCTGCCGTGCATCGCCGTACCGGAGGGCCTCCGGCAACCGCGTGATCGCCATGTCCACACGCCCCTCCGCGACCGCCTCCGCGCAGTCCGCGACGTCGAGCGTGACGAGCTCCAGCGGCACATCGGGACGACGCTCCGCCCAGATCCCGACCCATTTGCTCGGTGTGACGCCCGGGACGTACGCCAGCCGGAACGCGGGGGCCTCGCCGGCAGCGTGAACGTCGGGTGTGGTCACATCCACAGGCTACCGCCCGATACCCTCGACGAATGAGCTCGCAGTCGATGAAGCCGGCCACCGCCGCCAAGAAACTGGACGTGTACCTGCCGGCCACCCCTGCGGAATTCCAGCAGGGCCCGATCACCCGGGCCGAACTCGCCGCCCTCCAGGCCGACCCGCCGGAGTGGCTCCGCACGCTTCGTGCCGACGGACCCCATCCGAAGAACCTCGTCGCCGCCAGGCTGGGGATCTCCAATTCGGGCCTCGTCCGCGGCGGCATCACCGAGGCCCTCACGACGGCCCAGATCGACGACCTCCTCAGCGAGATGCCGGATTGGCTGGCCGCCGAACGCGCCACCCAGATCGAAGTCCGGCGCGAGGAGCGGCGCGTCAAGTCCCTCCACGCCGACAAGCAGCGTGCTCGCGACGAGGCCGACGCCGACCCCGAGGGCTGACCGACCCTGCACAACCACTCCTGATACCGGCGAGATCTGGGTACACTACGTCCGATTCGCCGGTTTGCGGCCTGCCCGCACCTTCCGTGATCACACTGCCGTGCCCGGACCGCCCCACCCAGACGCCATCCTACGGTTCGGTCACGGCCCTCGCACCCGATGGGCACACCCTTGCCGGACCGCTCCGCGGCGGCGGGATCACCATCCCCTGGGGCATCACCACCGACGGCGACGGGAACGTCTGGGTGGCCAACTTCGCCGGCAAGCGCGTGTCGAAGTTCTGTGGCGCCGACGCCTCGACCTGCCCGCCCGGCAAGCGCACCGGTGACGCGATCTCGCCGGACGTGACCGGCTACTTCTTCGACGGCCTCACCCGCAGCACGGCGGTCATCGTCGACCCGTCGGGCAATCTCTGGGCGACGAACAACTGGAAAGAGGTTCCGCTGCAGACGAACCCCGGCGGATTACATGTCATCGCCTTCGTCGGCGCCGCGGCACCCGTGCCGCTGAGCTGACGAGCCGCGCTCAGGACTCGACGCGCAACCCCGCCAGATGGTCCCGGAGTACGCGTCGAGCCCGGTCCGGCGATTCGGTGCCGGCGAGGAGCAGGTGCATCGCCAGGCCGTCGACGAGAGCGTGCAACGCCATCGCCTGCGAGTCGAGATCGAGGTCCGCGCTGACCATCTCGTGCTCGTCGAGGACCGTCAGCACCGTGCGGCAGAGCGAGCGCAGGCCGTCGTGGGCCTCACGCGCCGCAGCCGCGAGCCCCGGATGGGCCACCGACTCGGTCACCATCGCGATGTTCACGTGCATCTCGACGCGCCGGTCGTCGTCGAGCGGCAGGACCTCCGACAACACGGCCTCGGCCCAGCGCAGCGGATTGCGGATCCGGTCGTGGCGTCGTAGTCGAACGGCGACGCGCTCGTAGATCAGCCGCATCGAGAACTCGAGCAACTCCTCTTTGTCGGCGAAGACGTGCCGGAGCGAACCCACCGAGATCCCCGCCTCGGCCGCCACCTCGCGGACCGACACTCCGGACGCACCGTCACGCAACACGATCCGCCACAGGGCCTCGGCTATCTCGGCACGTCGCCCGTCCCGGTCGATCAACTTGGGCATTGACTCATGGTAGTACACCCGTGCTACGTTGACCTGAGTTTTGATAGCACGGTTGTGTCAACAAAGAACGGAGACACGATGGCGACCCGACACGCGGCACTCGACGTCCTGCGCGGCATCGCGATCCTGGGCACCCTCGCCACCAACATCTGGATCTTCACCAACCCAGAGGGGTTGGTGGGATACATCCAGGGCGCGAATCACGCGACCGGCTCCTGGTCGATGGTCGAGGACCTCCTGCAGCAACTCGCCCAGGGAAAGTTCTTGGGCCTGCTGACGATCATGTTCGGAATCGGACTGGCCATCCAGCAGCGGTCGGCCGTTCGACGAGGCCGACCCTGGCCCGGTAGCTACTACTGGCGAGCCGCCTTGCTGTTCGTCGACGGCGTGATCAACTACTTCCTGTTCACCGAGTTCGACGTCCTCATGGGATACGCGGTCACCGGACTCATCGTCGCCTACCTGTTGTCGATGCGCCTCCGGCGCCAGTACGTCGCCATCGCGGTCGCGGCCTCGACACATGTCGCCCTGCTGGGCCTGGTGACGTGGGCCCTCCTCGCCGCCCCGGCCGGGTCGGGCGCCCGCACCGAACTGTCCCCGAATCCCTATGCGGACGGCAGTTTCGTCGACCTCATCGCCTTCCGCGCCGAGAATCTGCTGATGTTCCGTGCCGAGGTCGTCTTCATCCTGCCGATGTCGATCGCGCTGTTCCTCGTCGGCGCCGCCCTGCTACGCGCCGGCGTCCTGGAACCGCACGGCGCCCGGCTCCGGCGACGCCTGATGGCCGCCGGGCTGGGGGTCGCGCTTCCCCTCGACCTCGCCGTCGGGCTTGCCGGTGGCGACGCCGGACTCGTCGTCGGACGGTACGGGCTGGCGCCGGTCGTCGCACTGGGGCTGCTCGCCTGGGTGGCCGGGTACTACGCCGACGGTCACGCGCCCGGGCGGTTCGGCCGTGCGTTGACACCTGTCGGACGAATGGCGTTGTCCTGCTACGTTCTCCAGAACGCGATCGCGGGTGCGGTCTGTTATGGCTGGGGAGTGGGCCTCGCACAGCACCTCGACGGCACGACGCTGGTCCCGGCCACCGTCGCCCTCTACCTCGCGATCGCCGCGATGCTCATGCTGTTCTCCCGCGTCTGGCTCAGCCGATTCGAGCGAGGTCCCCTCGAATGGTTGTGGCACCGCGGCTATGACCGCATCACCGGTTCCACCGAACGGCGGGTCGCACAGCCGAGCGTCGAAGCACCGCGGTGACGGGCTCTCCCCCGCAGGTCGGAGCACCATCCGAGGTGGGTTAGGCATCCGCACCGCGGGGTACCCGACGCGCACCATCATCCGATCGAGGAGTGAGTCGTGGACACCGCCATCTGGATCATCATCGCCGTCGTCGTCGTGATCATCATCCTTGCGCTCGTGCTGTTGCTGATGCGTCAGCAGAAGGCGCGCCGCCGGGTACAGGCCGAGGAGATCAGGCAGAACGCCGCCCAGCAGGTCTCGTCGGTCCGCCATCGTGAGGCCGTTGCCGAGGAGGCCGACGCCCGGGCCCGCCAGGCCAAGGCCGAGGCGGATGCGAAAGCAGCCGAAGCCAAGCGCCTGCAAGAGCAGGCACGCCACCACCAGGGGCATGCCGCGGAGTCGCGGCAGGAGGTCGAGAGCGAGTTCGCCCGCGCGGACCGGCTCGACCCGGATGTTCGACGAAACGCCGACGGACGAAACACTGAAGGACCGAACACTGACGGACCGAACACCTACGGACGGAATTCCGACGCACGGGACGACTCGACCAGCGCAGGTCGTCACTCCGGCCAGCCGTCGAACAACCCGATCGATCCGCGCCACCGCCCCGGCGCAGACCCCCGCGGAGACCAGACCCCACCGAACGCTCGCTGACGAGTCCCTTCGACATGCGCGTGACGTGCGACCTGGCTCACGTCGACATGGAAGTGTGACCGAGCTCTTCAGAAAAGTGGTACTCAGTACCGAGTGTGAGTGGCTACCATTTTGTTGATCACTCGCCGCGCCCGTCGGGGGCCGGTTCCACGAAGACCGGAAGGTTCCCACGCCATGGCGTCGTTTCTGTTCAAGCTCGGGAGCTTCTGCTTCCGCCACAAATGGTCGGTGATCGCAGCCTGGCTGGCCGCGCTCATCGCGGTCGCCGGCCTGGTCGGCGCACTCCAGCCCAAGTTCGCGCAGGACTTCAGCCTCCCCGGCACCGACTCGGGAATTGCCACCGAACAGGTGGAGCAATACTTCCCGCAGGTCATGGCCCAGCAGGAACAGGCGTCCACGAGCATCCTCGTCGCCGCCGAGGACGGGCTGCAGAACCACACCGCGCAGCTGAACGAACTCGCCGCGGCCCTCCGCGGACTCCCCGACGTGATCGAGCCGCAGACCGTCGTCAACCCGCTGACCGTTGCGGCCGCTGATCCAGCACTGGCTGCGCAGGTCGTCGGCGACAACGGTCGCGTCGGCCTCATCCAGGTTCGCCAGGACATCCCGATCCTCGACCTGACCGTCGAGAACAAGGACGAACTGGTCTCGATCGTGGACGAGTTCTCCGTCGACGGCCTCCAGGTGGCGGCAACCGGGTCGCTGATGCAGGTCATGGAAGCCGGCGGCACGGCCGAACTGCTCGGTTTCGCCGTCGCCTTCGTCGTGATGATCGTGGCGTTCGGAGCTCTCATCGCCGCCTTCATACCTCTCGTCACCGCGATCGTCAGTGTCGGTATCACCATCCTGCTGCTCACGCTGTCGGCCGAGGCGCTGTCGATCAACGAGTCCGCCACCGCCATCGTCACGATGCTCGGCATCGCCGTCTCCATCGACTACGCCCTGTTCATCGTGTCGCGGTACCGCGCGGAACTCCTCCGCGGCGGCGCGCCGTCAGATGCCATCGGCCGAGCCGTCGGCACCGCCGGGTCGGCGGTGGTGTTCGCCGGCCTGACCGTGATCGTCGCGGTGGTGGCCCTCATGGTGATCGGCATCCCGATCATCACCCAGATGGGCGCGGGCGCCGGCGTCGCCGTGTTCATCGCGGTTCTGGCTGCTCTCACCCTCATTCCGGCCATTCTCGGTGCGTTCGGGCGGTTCGCCTTCCTACCTCGAATCCCCTGGATCAAGCACGCCGTGGAATCCGAGGACGACACCCTGGGTGTCAAGGTCGGGCGCACTGTCGTCAAGTGGCCCATCCCGTTCATCGTGATCGGCCTCCTGGCGCTCGCGGGCGCGGCCATTCCGGCCACCAAGCTGGAGCTCGGTCTGTCGCTGTCCAGCGAAGCCGAGGCACCCGCGCAGGAACTGCTGAGCCGAGGGTTCGGCGAGGGCATCAACGGCCCCTTGCTCGTCGTCGTGCACGACGAGGACGGCGCGATCAACGCCGCGGCCGAGGAAACCGTCCGGCACATCGCGACACTGGGTGATGTCGCCAACCCCGAGGGGCTCACCTGGACGGGCAATCGGGCCGGCGACACCGCGCTCATCATGGTCACCCCGGAGAGCGCGCCGTCGTCAGCCGCCACACACGACCTGATGGAGCAGATCCGCGCCTTCGCACCGACGGTCGAGAATCGTGGCGCCGAACTGCATGTCGGCGGTCAGACAGCCATCATGTCCGATCTCTCCCAGAAGCTCGACGATGCACTCATCCCGTACCTGGTCGTGGTCGTCGGTCTCGCCTTCCTGATCATGATCGGCGTCTTCCGGTCGCTCTGGGTCCCGCTCATCGGCACCCTCGGATTCGTCTTCTCGGTCCTGGCGACCTTCGGCGTCACCGTGGCGATCTTCCAGGAGGGCTGGCTGGGATTGATCACCCACACGCAGCCGATCATCTCCTTCCTGCCGATCTTCCTCATCGGTGTGGTGTTCGGGCTCGCGATGGACTATCAGGTGTTCCTGGTGACACGAATGCGTGAGGAGTTCATGCACGGCTTGTCGGCCAAGGAGGCGATCGTGGCCGGTTACCGGCACGGCGCACGAGTGGTGACCTCGGCGGCGATCATCATGATCAGCGTCTTCGCCGCATTCATGCTCTCCCCGGAGACGACCGCCAAGATGATGGGTTTCGCCTTGGCCGCAGCAGTCTTCTTCGACGCCTTCGTGATTCGCATGCTGGTCGTACCCGCGGTCATCGCACTTCTCGGTGACCGCGCATGGGGACTGCCGCGCTGGCTCGACCGTTTCGTCATCAACTTCGACATCGAAGGCGAAGCCGTCCGCCACCGCGGGCTCGAGGAACCGGACGACACCAAGACCCCGGTCCCCGCGAACTGAGCAGCTGCACAACCCTTTTGATGAAGAGTGAGCACACATGGGCGACCGCCTGACGGTGCACGCCACCTCCGACGCCCCGGGACCGATCCCGGGGCGTCGGATCGGCCTGCGCGAGAAGAACAAGATGCGCACCCGCAACGCGATCCGGCAGGCCGCGATCACGCTGATCGCCGAACAGGGATATGCGAAGACGACCGTCGAGCAGATCGCCGAGGCGGCCGGGGTGTCGCACACGACGTTCTTCCGCTATTTCCCGTCGAAGGAACAGGTGGTCATCGGTGACGAGCATCTGCACGCCGAGGCGCACGCGATCGTCGAAGCGATGCCGCCCGGGCTCAGCCACTTCGACCTCATCCGACGACTGATGACCGAACTGCACCGCCTCACCGTCGACGACCCCTGGGTGGGCAATCCCCTACGCATGCAGCTCATCCGCACCGAACCGTTGCTGCAGAAGACCTTTCAGGTCGAGGCCGAACGGATGATCTCCGACATGACGCAACTGATCGCCGACTACCTCGGGGTCGCACCCGACGACTTCCGGTTGAAGGTCTTCCTCGACGCCGTGGCCGGGGTGACCTTTCATCTCGCCACCGAACTCGACGACAACCGCGAGGTGCCACAGCTCGAGACCACCCTGCGCGCCATCGACCTGCTCGAGCAGGGGTTGCCGGTCGGGTCGACGGACCCGTCTGACCGTTCGCCCGGCGAACATTCCGACTAGGATCTGGACCGTGATCTCGGACAGCGCCGCCCGACCTGGAACGACCGGCCGTCGACTCGGCTCCGCAGCAGGGGGGAGGTCCCGCCGGTCACGGTTGGCCACGTCTCTGGTCGGTACCGCAGCGGCACTCGCGGCCGCCGTCTCGCTCGCGGCGCCGGCCCAGGCCGCGCCCGCCCGACCGACGCCGACGCCGTTCCCGGTCACCGACATCGCGCGGCTGTATGCGTCGGACATCTCGTCGTATCCGGGCGGCGTCTACCTCCAGCCCGTCGAGACCTTCACCGCGTTGCGGCGGGACCACCCCGAGGTGATGACCCGCAATCTCGAGACCGCGGTCGCGATCAACCAGTCCGCGGCCGACAATCCGGGCCTGCAGCGTCGCGCGCTCGCCGATGCCCATGACGATCCGCTCCAGACGATGTCCGACGCCTTCGGCGCCCGCCTCGGACGCCACTTCCGCGACGCCCTCGCCGCCGGCCGGCTGCCGAAGACCACAGCTCTGTTCAGCGACTACCTCGCCCGCGCGGGCGGACTCGCGAACGCGACGCTCGTCGAGAAGTACGTGTTCGGCTACGAGCGGCCGTTCATCGTGGCGCCGGAGCGGATCCGCAAGTACATGCGCGCCGGCGCGAGCGAGTACGACGCGCTGGGCAGCAATCCGTCGTTCCCCTCCGGTCACACCAGCCTGTTCTTCTGGCGGGGCACGTTGTTCGCTTCGATGCTGCCCGAGCTCGCGCCGCAGTTCCTCGCGCGCGCCTCCGAGGGCGGATTCCACCGCATCGTGCTGGGTGTGCACTACCCGCTCGACGTGATCGGTGGTGCGATGGTCGGCCAGGCCGCCGCCGCCGACCGCTGGAACGACCCCGAGTTCCGGCGGCTCCTGACCGCGTCCGCCACCGAGATCCGCAAGGAACTCGAATGGCGTTGCGGCGCAGCCCTCTCGGTGTGCATCGCGCGTGATACGCCCTATGCCACCGACGCCGAAGCCCAGGCGATCTACGCGCAACGCATGACCTACGGGTTCGGTCGCGTCGCATCGTCGACCCACCCGATGACGGTGCCGCCGCAAGCCGTCGACCTGATCGCCTCGGCGTATCCGCGGCTCACCGGCGAGCAGCGACGCCAGGTACTGGCCCAGACCTCGGCCCCCGCCGGATATCCGCTCGACGATCAGCGCCCCGGACGCTCCTCCTGGCAGCGCCTCGACCTCGTGCGGGCTTACACCGCCGACGTCAGCGTCGGCCCCGACGGCCGCGTGACCGTTCGCCAGGACCCGCCGACCCGGCGGTAACCTAATCGTTTGTCCCACTGCCCGTTGCGAACTCATCGCGACGGGCAGTGTCGTCACCATCTGATCCAGAGTGTGTCCAGTTTGCGTCAACAGCTTGACACCGAAGTAAGGATGTGGCTACTTTTCGAGTGGCCCACATCACATCCGACGTGGACTCACCGCCGTGACCTGCGCGGACGGTGCCGGAATCGCGGACCCAGATACAGCGCTGGGTCGATGAACTCATTCCTTCTAAGCCCCGCCGGGGCGATGTCGCCATGCCCCTTTCCGGGGCGGTTCCGTCGTGCCCGGAGATCATAGGGAAAGGCAGTCGAAACATGCGTTGGTCGAATTCACGCAGGAGAGCCGGACGGTTGGCGGCAGTGGCCGTCGCCGCGGCGTGCATCTTCTCGGTCGTGTCGTGCAGCAGCGACGACGGCGGATCGTCGGACGGCTCAGCCGCGGATGCCAGTGGCACCAAGGCGTCGGGCGAGACGATCAAGGTGGGGTTGTTCAACCCCACCAAGGGACCCGCCACCCAGGGTGGCGTGACCACCGGCAAGGACGCCGCCCTGGACTACATCAACAACCAGATCGGCGGCATCGGCGGCCGGCCCGTCGAGATCGTCGACTGCGGGATCGACCAGACCGCACCGGAATCGACGGTGTCGTGCGCCAACCAGTTCGTCGAGGCAGGCGTGGTCGCCGCCATCGACGGGTACAACGCCGAATCCGCCTCCGCTGTACCCATTCTCACCTCGGCCGGCATCCCACTGGTCGGTCAGATCCCGTTCAACACCTCCACCGGCGCCTCGGCGGAGAACCGCGTGTACTTCGGTCCGCCACCCGCCGCCTTCCTCGTCGGCTTCATGCAGCAGCTCAAGGCCGCGAACAAGAACTCGCTGACGCTGGCGAATGCCGACCTCCCACAGGCGCATCAGGTGTTCGACGGCTTGATGAAGCCGCTCGGCGCCCAGCTCGGCATCGACGTCAAGTCGGTCTACTACCCGCCGACCGGCCCGAACTTCACCTCGTTGGCCACCACCCTGGCCGAGGGCAATCCCGCCGCGGCAGGTCTGATGACCTCCCAGAACGACAACGTGTGCACCAAGCTCGCCCAGTCGTTGCGGTCGGTGAACTACGAGGGCACCATGTTCATGGCGGCCTGCACCGACTTCATCGACACCATGGGTGCGCAAGCCGTTGGCGCACAGACGTACTCACCGATCTGGCAACCCCCGGCCATCGACTCCGCACCGGAGCCGGCCAAGGCGAACCTCGAGATCGCCCAGAAGTTCATCGACGAGCAGGGCGGCACCGGGGGCTTCTACGCCTACGGCACGTTCGCGACCCTCGCCGACTTCGCGATCACGCTCAACAACGCCAAGGTGACCGACTACACCGGACCCAACGTGCTCGGTGCGTTGAAGGCAGTCACGGATTACCAGTCCTTCATCGGCCCGAAGCTCAACTGCGGTAAGCCGACCACGCCGAACTGCACCACCGAGATGCTGCTGTTCGACGTCGTCGCCGAGAAGAAGACCGAACCCGCCACCGGCGGTTTCATCACCCCGCTCCCGGCTGCGCTGCAACGCATCCCGGGCGCCTACTGAGACAGGTCGTGACGTGGCGGGGTGGACACCCCCCCCCCCCCCCCCCGCGCCCCGCCGGTGACCAGCACGACCTTTCCG